>JBHJHA010000040.1:0-16846 GCA_050331235.1 Leptolyngbyaceae cyanobacterium | reverse complement strand
AGCCAGCTAGGCTGCAATCGCTCAATCAGAAATTCAGTTAATTCCTGCTGTTCAAGTTTGGTGGCTAGCCACGCGAGATAGTGTTCGGTCTGCTCTTGAGACGGAGCTTTGTCAGGTGGGTAAGCGCCTCGATTGTTCTGGTCATTCAGTTGAATATCTATGTAAAGATCGAGCAATTTATTTGGATTGTGAATCGGTTGCCCCTGATAGGCCACCACCAGCATCAGCAAAAACAGCGGCGAGCGGGCCAGTGCCAAAAGCTCCGGTTGATTTTTCAGCGTGTCCCACAGCGGTCCCCGATTCGAGTTTTCAAAGTACGTGCAGATTTGCTCGTCGTCCAGCGCTTGCAAAGTGATAGCACCATTCAAGCGCTTCAGATATTCGCCCCGCGCTTCTAAAGCTTCGTATTCCTGGCGTCGGCAACAGACCACCGCTGACGTGGCCGGATGCAGGTCGAGAAACGCGTTAATGCTCCGCATACACTGAATCTGTTTCGCCTGCCGCTGGCGGTCCAGCTCTTCATCAGTAGCAGTCTCAGACTCATCTACCCGACGCAGTTCATCCAGACCATCCAGCAAGGGCCAGAGTCGATTGTGCTCCATCCAATGGTTCGCCACGGCCAGCGGCACGGTGTATTTTTCCTGAAGCTGTTCACACAGCCAATCGGCAAAGGTTTTATCAGGCTCGCTAGACCATTCCGACAGTTCAAAGATGACTGGAATAGGCGCATCGGCTGACGCTTTAGCCTGTTGCAACAGCGTTTTCGCCAGGGCTAGCAGCTCATTCGTTTTGCCCGTCCCCGGTTCCCCCAGGATCAGCAGTCTGCCGTTGATGTCGTCGCGCCTGAGTAAGTCATGGGTCGATGCGTTGGTCAGCGCCTGCTCCTCAACCGCATTTGCTGCCATTTCCGGTAAAGGGATACCCACCAGCTCCAGCACCTCACAGAACTTTTCCAGTCCCGGCCCCTCAGCACTTTCCACCCATGCCAGCAGCGCCCGGCTGCGATCGCCTTGAGCTGCCGAACTCCCTGGCACCTGACCTTGAGGCGGGTCAAGCGTAAACATCAATTCGTCAAACATGGCTGACGGTAGCCTATTGAGCGTGCGAATTAGGCTGAGTCGCTCAGCAGTTTGAAACTGATAGCGTCGCTGTAACGCCGCGTCACTATCAAGTGTTTGAGCGGACGGTGACCAGTCGCGTCGCCCGACCCGCTGACGTTCTTCTTGGCGCTTCAAATCCAACCGAATTTTGTGATGTAAAGAGTCTTCTAGGCGCTTTACCACTTGCCCCAGCACCACGTCGATGAGGTCTCGCCGCAGGCGATCTCGATCAGCTTCGGTAAGCTCCCGCTTTTTGGGGCGGTACTTGCCAACAAAGCCAATGATGTTATCGAGATTGCCCGTCAACTTAGCAACGGCAGCGACAGCCACTGCCACCACTGCAAAAATTGCCATTCCCCACCCCACCAGAGGGTTGCTGTTAAACCACTCCAAAAGCTGCTCAGCCTTTGACTGGGGCGGATTTCCTGTAGAGGGTTGGGCTAGCAACCACAACCAGGGGCAATTCATTCAGTAATCAGCAGCGTAAATATGGTCACAGCATACTGTAATGCTCCAGCGGCAGGTACGGCCTTTCCGCAAGCCATCGGGCATTGGGGCGAGCTGGCAAGCGTTACGCCGCCAAAACCGGTACTCCCAATGCTTGCAAATCAACTGTTTCGACATTTTTAGAATAGTTGTCCAACGTAATGGCAACGACTTTGCCATTGCTGTCGTAGTCCAAAATCAAATCATCGGTAATTGCATCCGTAGCGGCAACAGCCTGTGTCGTCAGCTCGATCGCTAAGGTATCGGTATCCGCAAAATATTGAATCTTCATTGGGGTTCCTCACCTCGCTGCTGACGTTTATAAAAGTTGCGATCGAAGAAAGCATCATGAACCGTTTCGCCATCCTCTAGTGTGATCACTCGCAAAACCCGGTTTTCTGCTGCTTCAATGTTGCCCCAATGGGAAATTCGCTGGTTAGGCTGCGACTCTGTCTTAATCGGATTTGCCAAAACCTTTTCAATCCATGCTCGCTCTACTTCAGGGTGTTTTTGCGAGGCAAAATTGTCAAAATAGCGAGTGGTTTTGAGCATAGTCCATTATTATGGCTGGCTTCTAACAACGCGATCGCCCGACGGCTCGACCAGCGCTAGCGTGACGATGAATGATAATTACCGCGATCTCTGGTCTGCACTGCGATCGTTCACCAATATCGCCTCAAGCCCCCTTGCGCAGTCCCTGTCGAAACGCTTTCACGGCAGCTAACGGATTTGGCATTTGTAGGCAGCGAGTCAATAGCGCTAGATCGAGATCGGGCAATACCTCGCTGTGCTGAATCAGCTCATAGCCTGCAGTCTCAGCAAACTCGGCCGGGTGATCTGCTCGCTGGTGATAAAGCGACAGTCGATGCTTTTGCCAAAACCAAACTTCACGCACACCGAGTCGTCGGTACAGCTCCAGCCGATTGATACTGCCGCTGGTAACGATAACTTCAATGGCCAAATCAGGAAATTCTTTGTTTGTCCCGATGCAGTAGCTTTCATCTGGTTCACCGCCCGCCTGTTGTTCAGACTTCTTTAGTGTGGTGGAGCCCATCGGGAAATATTCGGTGTCGGTTTCTAGAAAATAGAGTTCCAGAAGATTACCAATCAGGGTCTTGCCGACTTCATGATGGCGACTCGGGGCCAAGATCTCTAAAACTCCATCTAAAAAATGCACCCGATAAGCACCGGTGTCTCCCAAATCGGCCAGCAATGCTTCGTACTGTGCCCACGAGACACGGCTCAAGACCCGTCGTTCTTCAGGATCATCTAGGGTGATTCGGCTGGCTAACTCGTTCAGGAGCACCATGGCGATCGCTCTGTGGCTTTTGCTTATTCTAAGTCGGCTGTAGAAGGATCCGAGAGCTGGAAGCGGTCGCTCGTCCAAAACAAAGGAGAGCCCTGAGCACTAGCCAGAACTCTCCTTTGGAAATCAAGTAATCCTTAATCGCGATCGCCTTGGGGATGCGATCGCTCTAAATGCCACTTAGTATTTGTAGCTGTCGGTCTTGAACGGACCGTTCATGGGCACGTTGATGTACTTGGCCTGCTTTTCGGTGAGCTGAGTGACCACGCCACCAAAGCCCTCTACCATGTAGCGGGCAACTTCCTCATCTAGGTGCTTAGGCAGCACCTCAACGGTGATGGCAGTGGACTTTTCTTCGGGAGACTTGTCTGCAAACTTACGCTCGTACAAGAACATTTGCGCCAGCACTTGGTTCGCAAAAGAGCCGTCCATAATGCGAGAGGGGTGACCGGTGGCGTTACCCAGGTTCACCAAGCGGCCCTCAGCCAACAGCAACAAGAAATCATCTTGGTCATCACTGCGGTAGACCTGATGGACTTGGGGCTTCACCTCTTCCCAGCGCCAGGTGCGGCGCATGTAAGCCGTGTCGATTTCATTATCAAAGTGGCCGATGTTGCAGACCACAGCGCCCCGCTTCAGAGCCGCCAGCATGTAGGCATCGCAGACGTTGACGTTACCAGTGGCCGTCACCAGCAGATCGGTGTTGCCGAGCAGGTCGCGGTCAATGCAGCTCTCAGTGCCGTCATTCTGACCGCCAATGTAAGGAGAAACCACCTCAAAACCGTCCATGCAGGCCTGCATGGCACAGATGGGGTCACATTCCGCCACCTTGACGATCATGCCTTCTTGACGGAGGGACGCCGCAGAGCCCTTACCAACATCGCCATAGCCGATGACCAAGGCTTTTTTACCGGCGAGAAGGTGGTCGATCGCCCGCTTGATAGCATCGTTCAGACTGTGGCGGCAGCCGTACTTGTTGTCGTTTTTCGCCTTGGTGACAGAGTCATTCACGTTGATGGCAGGCACCTTCAGTTCACCGTGCTCCATCATCTCCAGCAGGCGGTGAACGCCGGTGGTGGTCTCCTCGGTGACGCCGTGGATGTGGTCGAGCATCTCGGGGTAGTGTTCGTGGATGTGGCCAGTCAAGTCGCCACCGTCATCCAAAATCATGTTGGCATCCCATAGGTCGCCCTCGGGGGTACGGCAGGTCTGCTCAATGCACCACATGTATTCTTCTTCGGTTTCGCCCTTCCAAGCAAAGACGGGGGTGCCTGCTGCTGCGATCGCCGCCGCGGCGTGATCCTGAGTGGAAAAAATGTTGCAGGAAGACCACCGCACCTCAGCACCCAGCGCTTGCAGCGTCTCAATCAATACCGCCGTTTGAATGGTCATGTGGATGCAGCCAATGATTTTGGCTCCCTTGAGGGGCTGGCTAGCGCGATACTTTTCGCGAATTTTGATCAGCGCCGGCATTTCGCTCTCGGCGATCGCGATTTCCTTGCGGCCCCAGTCGGCTAGAGAAATATCGGCAACTTTGTAATCTTGCTTCAGAACTTGTGCAGTCATTGATTCCTTTAGGTTGAGTAAATTGCAGTCAGTGAGTGATATTAGCGATGATTACAGAGCGGCTTTCAAGGCAGCCGCCTTATCGGTCTTTTCCCACGTCATATCGGGCAGTTCCCGGCCAAAATGGCCAAATGCTGCCGTTTGTCGATAAATCGGACGACGTAGATCCAGCATATCGATTAATCCTTGCGGACGCAGATCAAAGTTGTCTCGAACCAGCTTCGAAATCTCCTCGTCGGAGAGCTTGCCCGTGCCAAAGGTATTGATCGAAATCGATGTCGGTTCAGAAACCCCAATGGCGTAAGAAACCTGAATCTCACAGCGATCGGCCAAACCGGCCGCCACGATGTTTTTTGCGACATAGCGCCCCGCATAAGCTGCCGAGCGATCGACCTTGGAGGGATCCTTACCCGAAAAAGCGCCCCCTCCGTGTCGGGCCATGCCGCCGTAAGTGTCGACAATGATTTTGCGTCCGGTCAGACCGCAGTCGCCCACCGGACCGCCGATGATGAATTGTCCCGTTGGATTGATGTGATACTGGGTCTCCACGTGGAACCACGCCTGAGGCAAGACCGGCTTGATGATTTCTTCCATCACGGCTTCGCGAATCTCAGCCAAAGTCACGTCTGGTTCATGCTGGGTTGACAGCACCACGGCATCAACGGCAACGGGCTTACCGTTTTCGTAGCGTAGGGTCACCTGGCTCTTGGCATCGGGACGTAACCAGGGCAGAGTTTTATTTTTTCGCAGCTCCGCTTGGCGCTCAACCAGGCGATGGGCAAAGTAAATAGGAGCCGGCATGAGCACATCCGTCTCGTTCGTCGCGTAGCCAAACATGAGGCCTTGGTCGCCAGCGCCAAGGTCTTTGGCTTCAGCTTCGTCGACGCCCATGGCAATGTCAGAAGACTGTTTGCCAATGGCATTCAACACAGCGCAGGAAGCTCCATCAAAGCCCACATCGGAGCTATCGTAGCCAATGTCAAAGATGACACAGCGAACTACGTCTACTAAATCGACATAGGTGCTGGTACGGACCTCTCCAGCAATGACGGCCATGCCGGTCTTGACCAACGTTTCGACTGCCACCCGGGCATGAGCGTCGTCTTTGAGGATGTCGTCTATGATGGCATCCGATATTTGGTCGGCCATTTTGTCAGGATGACCTGCCGACACCGATTCCGAAGTAAAAATGCTGTATTCACTCATGCTGTCAACAAGGAATAATCTGATAGGGCAAGAAAATGTAGAGCTAAAATCAGTCGTCGTGATTTTGTTTAGTCAATTTTGATCGATAACCGTGCTTTATTGAAGCACAGCATAAGAGATGAGCAAATGTGCTCACAGGGCATAGGTATATTTTTCATCACAAGGCCGCTGTTTAATCAACCTTTACAAAGGCTTTAAAGATATTAACCTGACGGCATCGGAAAACCTGATATTCCTTAGGTGCGCTTCTCCGTGAATTTGGACAAATTACGTCAGGAGCATCATGAGAACAGCGATGACCGCCACAACGGCGATCGCCGCCACCCCTATCAGGGGCGACAGGCCAGTTGGTCGGCCGGACAGGGTAATCGTGATATCCGTATGGGCCGTAACTGCGATCGCAAAAAAGGTATCCCAAAACCCCACCTTGATCGAGTTGGTGAACTGTAAAGGCTGGGTCTTGGGCGGATGCGCCAAGATCCACGTAGAGCCGCGCACCTCAATCAGCCCGAGCGGCGCGCTCATATCGGCAGCGGCCACCTCAAAATGAATGGTCGTCGGCAGACTGCTAAAGCTGCGGCGATAAATAATTGAGGTGTCTCCAGCTTGCAGGTGAATCTGTTTGACCATGACAAAGGTTACCCGATGAAAATCATTTTTGGAGATAGCCAACATCGGCCCGTTGGGTCAAGGCTTTGGGAAAGAAGCGGCGGCCATCAGCTAGCACACAAACCACCAGCGTATCGCCCGACTGCCAGCGGGGGGCTTCTAAAAAGCGCTGTTTGCCCCGGCGGCGGTGATTGGGTGAAATCTCTACCTCTACATAAATAAACCAACCCACCTCAGTTGGCCCCCGCCACTCAATTAGTCGAGCGGGGTAAAAGGTTTTGCGGTCTGCTAAGGTGCGGCGCAGTCGCCGTCGGTAATCTAGCAGCCACCCGCCAATCCCCATCAACACGGCACACATGGTCAACCATCCGAGCCAAAAATTGGGGTCTGCTGTGGCGCTTAGCTCCAAGATGCCTAGGGGAATCAAGAGGACGAGCCCAAATAAGAACAGGCCTAAACCGATGAAAAAGTATCCGCCGGCCTGGGCGCTGTAGGTCAAGTTATGGAGTAGGCGATCGCAATCATTATCGAATTGAGTCATGGCGAGTTCAACAGCACTGTCCTAGCAGCAGACCTCAACGCCAATCAGCGGCATTACGGAGCTCCCTCAGCGGATAGAAGCCACCACCGCGAGGGACCGCATAGACTGTACCCAAGGTTAGGTCATAGGCCAGCATTTTGAGATGTCCCTACGATTTTGCCGAAGCCCGCCGTTTTTGCCCTAGGACTTTATTGATGACCGATACGCCTCCCCCCAATCGCCCAGATTCAGCCGTGGATACCGCCACTCGCATGTTTTATGAAATGGGCCAAACGCTACAAAATTGGGCTAACGATGCGGGCGATGCCTTCATCAACTTAATTTATCCCACCATTGAGCAGGCTACTCAGCTAGCAGGCAATACGGTCGCGCCGATCGCGGACCTCCCCTTAATCAAATTTGCCACGGGTATTCCTGGCATTAGCTGGCTACTAGCGGCATTGGGACAGGTCAATGCGGACAAAATTCAGCGCGAAATTGCTGAGCTGAGGACCCAGTATCCCCTCGAGACGGACGAAAAACTGGTGCAGCGAGTTGTCGCGACTACGACTTGGCGGGCGGCCCAAGTCGGTTTATTGACAAACATTGTGCCCCCAGTGGCGGTACTTTTGTTTGCGTTAGATCTGGGGGCGATCGCCGCTTTGCAGGCAGAAATGATCTATAAGATTGCGGCACTCTACGGATTTTCTGCTGAGGATACGACCCGACGGGGTGAGGTACTCGCCATTTGGGCTGTGTTTACCGGCAGCTCCGGGACGCTGAAATCGGGTCTCAGCTTTTTAGAGGTTTTGCCTGGAGCGGGCACCGTTATCGGCGTTTCATCCGATGCGGCCATCATTTATAGCGTCGGCTTTTTGGCCCAGCGCTATTACGAAGTGAAGCGATCGCGGCAGGTCATGGTTTAGCCTACGCGCAGCAGCGCTACGGGCGACTGCCTTGCCCCAGCTCCATCAGTTCATCATCGCGAAATAGAGCACAGCGATCGGCATCGGCCCCCGGCGCTTCCGGGTCTAGACCGCCGCCCGGATTGTCAGGAACGAATAGCTTCCACTCGTTTTCGCCCCGGAGGTTAGTGTAGTAGACGCCATCAACGCCGTTATAGATAGCATTTTCAGCGCTGACTCTGATGCCGTTGATAAAACTAATGCTGTCTTGACGGTCATAAATTCGCACCAGCAAGATGTCGCGATCCGGAGATTCTTGATCGAGCTCATCATTGCGGTTAAAGATGTTGATCGCAAAGCGAGGCGTATCACAATAGGCCACGGTCACCTCTGCCCGCACCGGCGAGGAGAACGCGATTGCCCCAAGCAAACCACTCAAAAAAGCGAGGCCCATGCCCATACGGTCCCAGTTTTGTTTAACCATTGAGGGAACTCCTGATAAAACAACAGCGGTTTGGCGGACTCCAAACTGTCAGGGGAATGTTTCAACCCGCCCCGCTGCCCATCATAGGCTTTCCTCACCGGAGACAAGATTAACGATTTCCTAAAATGCTGTTCTAGCGTGATCAAACCGCGCTTAATCCAATCGGCGATCCGGGCAAGACCTATCGCTCCATGAAGTTTTAGAAAGACCGTACGATTTTAGAAAGTTGACATAAAATTACGGGCGTAGAAGCGCATTATCTGGGTTTGGTCGGGGTTTTTCCCTGTTTTTAAGTCCAGAACTACTGCGGGTTAAATAGGTGGTTGATGATGAGGAGTTCTAAACAACAGTCCCCGGTTATTGTCCTAAGAAAAGTCGCCCCCAGCCTTGCGGTGGCCTCGACCTTGGTCTTGAGCTCCTTCGTCGGATTGAGTCGTGCCTCTGTCGCCGAACGGGATTTAATCTTCAGAGAAGCTGGCATATCTCCGACTGGCCCCTTGATTGCTCAACAGGTAGTCGAAACCATCGTCGCCTATGAAACTCGAGACTATGCCGTCCGCGTTTTTAGAGACGAAAACGGTCAGCCTCGGATGAATGTATTTGACAAAGCGGAAGGATTGTTGCGCGTTGATAGTCTCAGCACCACATTGACAGTGCGTGATGGCAAGCCAGTGTATCTCACCCCCGGTGACTACAGCGGGCGTCAGGCTGACTACGTGGCTGAACTCTTTGCCAACGATTTTGCACGGTTGGTGATTGTCGATGGCTCAGGGTCAGTGATTGCGAGCCAAGATGCTGAAGTGATCAATGCCTTCAACGTGCCTGACAGCGTGTTTGAGCAGACTCGCAACAACAACATTCTGGCGTTTCAAACCTCAAGCTATGCCGTGAGGGTATTTGAGCGCGACGGTCAGCGCTTTATGAACGTCTACAATAAGTTCACCACCCAGCAGGAACTTAACGGCAAGGCGGCCAGCTTGGTTGATCCCGCTCCCCCCTATGAAGACGCCGTCAGTTACGTCGCATCAGGGGAGCGTAGCGGTCAGCCGGTGCGCTACTTTGCCCGAATTGATGGCCAGGGCCGCACTATTCTTGAAATTGAAAATGTTAATGGTCAACGACTATTCCAAGAAATAGGAACGGGCGAAGTGATCGTCAATATTCCTGCAGGGGATCTGCCTCCCGGGGTTGATAACATTAATCGCGTCAATGATGCTTATGTGGCCGCCGTTTTTGGCGGTGAAGACACCCTGTTACGTGTACAGCAGGAGTTTCCAGAAGCGTTCATTGATACGAGCGCCCGCCAAGGTGACTTTATCAATGCCGGCGCCTTTCCCAGCCACGATGCAGCCATGCTGCGCGTTCTAGAGCTGCGCTCAGAAGGCTTTCACAACGCCCGGGTGGTGTTTAGAGATGTGCGCTATCGCTAGGCTAGCCTGAAGTCATGGGTTGGCAGTAATCAGGCAGTCGCTGACGCCAAATGGCATCGGCGACTTTAGCCACATCGACCATGGCTTTGCCATCATGCACCCGCAGCATATCGGCTCCCTCAGCGATCGCCGCGCAGCAGGCGGCAGCCGTTCCCCAAACCCGCTGTTGTGGCTCAGGTTCGTCCAATAGCCAGCCGATAAAGCTTTTGCGCGAGACACCAACCAACACGGGGCAATGCAGTTTGCGAAAAGCGGCGATTTGCCTCAAGAGCTCTAGGTTTTGAGGATAGTTTTTGGCAAAGCCGATCCCTGGGTCAACCATAATCTGACTCGAGCTCAATCCAGCCGCCTGGGCAGTTTTTATTTGACGCTCTAAAAAGCCGTAGATCTCACTAATGAGGTCGCTGTAGTCCGTGTTTTGCTGCATGGTTTCGGGAGTCCCCCGAATGTGCATCAAAATGATCGGCACGCCGAGATCGGCCACTGTCGAAAACATGGCCGAGTCAAAGGTGCCCCCTGAGATATCATTCACAAGATCAGCCCCCGCCCGCACCGCCGCCCGAGCCACCGCTGAGCGTGGTGTATCGATGGAGATGATGCTTTGGGCTAATGCATCATCATCACTCGCCCGAATGGCTTCGATGGGAGGGACAACGCGGCGAAGTTCCTCAGGCAAGGAGATTTGCTCGGCCCCTGGGCGGGTCGATTGCCCGCCAATGTCGATGATGTCAACGCCAGCATTGACTAGGGTTTGGGCTTGATCGATTGCACTGGCTAAGGTACTGAACTGTCCCCCGTCGCTAAAACTGTCAGGGGTGACATTGAGGATGCCCATGACGTAAGTGCGATCGCCCCAATGAAACTTGCGATCGCGGAGCGTCCAAGGAGAAATGGGAGCAGTAGCCATGACAAGCATTACGCAGAAGGGGTCAAGTGCTAGCTTGCCATACCAACGTAGCGGTCGATGGACTTGGTGATTACAAACGCCGAAAAATTATGTGCATCAGGGGAATAACGTAAACCAACGGCGGAGCATGATGGCCCTGGTGATGATTGCTTAAGCGGGATGGCGGATGAGCAATTGCAGGAAAGAACGCTTGCCAGAGTTTGACTCGGTCTTAGGGGCTGACATGGGGACGTGGCGATCGCATCCCTTTAGCCGTTCGAGCAGCGTACGAAGTTTGGTGTCATCTGTAGCCAGTGCCGCTGGCAGACAATTTTGTTGTCGTTGGCAGGTATTGCAAAGCATAGCCAAGCTTATTTCCTTAAAAAGCAAGTAGGGAACGCGGTCTTTAAGGTAGCGCGGTAGATTCCACCCATGGAATGACCGTTATCTAGTCAAAACTAACACACCCTCAAGAGCTGTAAAGTCAGTCACAAACCAGTTACTGGTTTGAGCTATCAGCCCTTCTTCATAGTGACCAATCACGCCAATAAATGGGCTATCGATTTGTGAAGACTATGAGAAGAATATCTGTCCTCAGCAAGAGCATAAGTCGGCCAATCTCCCTATTCAGTAGGGGTTCCCGGCCTTGCTGCTATCAATTTAAATGTGCCATTATAAAGCTATACCGAAGTCTGAATTCAGGCGATAAGAAAGAATATTCTTGTTTGAAATCAGTCGCGTCTCACTTGTAATCCCTTTTGTGAATCAATGTGACTGTTAAATAAGTTTCATTGATAGCAAATCGCTGAAATGCCAATTCTCAACTTTCGGGTAGTAGGTATTTTAGGTATACGATTTTACTCTTTGCTGTGTTGGCTTTTCAGCGATCGCCCCAGTTAATTTGTAGAGTCAACTTAGCAATCGCTATTAAACAAGTCGAGCCGCCTTGATCGGCAGTGATTACCTTTAAGGAGGGAAGCTATGAAACTGATGACCACTGCTGTGCTATCAGTCGCCATTCCCACAATGCTAACTGTTTCTGCGAGAGCAGCAGAACCTGCCCACGTAGAGCAGCTGATTGCGACAGGGTCTTGCTATGCCTGTGATTTGTCCGGGGCTGATTTAACTCAGCAACATTTAATTGGCGCTGACCTACGAGAGGCTGACCTCTCCAATGCCAACCTGACTGAGGTCAACCTGGAGGGCGCTGACTTAGCCGGTGCCAATCTAGAGGGAGCGACTTTAACCGGTGCCTTTTTGACGAACGCGAGCTTCCGCAATGCCAATCTCAACGGCGTTGACCTAACTGAAGCCAAACTGTACTTCGTTGATGTAGCCGGCGCCACGATGAACGATTTGGACATTACCCGAGCAGAGATTGTGGAAACGCCTATCGGGGTGGGTGGCCGTTACTAGCGGCCGGTAGCTGTTGATTGGCAACGCTGATCTAGCTGTTAGGTTGTTGTGGGCGATCGCCGCGTATTCATCCGCACACAGTTCCTAAGACCAGTAGCCGATTCTTAAGGTGTTTGCCCTAACATTCAGGGGCACGCACCTTAAGGCACAGAGCAGCATGATTTCACGTATGTGGCATGGTCGAGTCCCAGCTTCCAAGGCTCAAGCCTATCACGAGTTTCTCAATGCCCGAGCCATTCCGGATTATCAGTCTATTGAGGGCAATCTGGGCGTTTACATTTTGGAGCAGCCAGATGGTGACGTCACCCATTTTGTGACGCTGTCATTTTGGAAAAATCTGGAAATCATCCAGGCGTTTGCTGGGGAAGATGCCGGCGTTGCGAAATATTATCCCGAAGACGATGACTTTCTCCTAGAGTTTGAACCCAGAGTTGCCCATTACGAAGTGGTGGGGCAGTCAAAATAGATGATGACTTACTCAGAGCGACGGGATATTTCTATTGAGCAAATCCTACCGATTTACCAGGCCAATGGCTGGTCTTCGGCAGAAAAGCCCCAAGCACTCCATCAAGGGCTGCTTAACTCCCACAGCCTGATTTCGGCATGGGTCGGTGAGCAACTAGTCGGCATTGGCAATGCCCTCTCTGACGGTTACTTAGTGGTTTATTATCCACATCTGCTAGTGCATCCAGACTATCAAGGCCAGGGCATTGGTCAACATATTATGGAAATGTTGAAAACCAAATATGCGGCCTTGCATATGCACATATTGGTCGCCGATCGCGAGGCGATCCCGTTTTATGAACGATGTGGTTTTGCCAAAGCCGGCAATACGGAACCGATGTGGATCTACGCCGGCAACGATCATTAAGAGATTGCCGATGGAGTGCCTACATCAGGCATTCATTGCGGCACACAGACAGATTTGAATATCTCTGACCCATCCGCCCACCAAGAAGCGACCCAGCAGATGAATCCCCCACTGGGCCGCTTTTTAAGTGAGATATGGCAACGTTAACTACACAGTCGCACTCTCAACTGAGTTAAGGGTAATCACGATGTCGTTAAAGTCATTATCAGCGGCGTCTTCAAACGTCCAGACGTTGCCATCGCGGGCGATGCGATCGCTGCCGATAGTGCCCAAGTTGTTGGAGTTGCCGTTAATGACAAGCACCGGCGCATAGTAAGTGCCCCCCTCAAAGGTAAACTCGACCTCGCTGGTGACTAAGTTGTCAACGCTCAATTCCACATCGAGCAGGTTGTTCAAGACCGCGTCTTCGTAGCCGGCATCGCCCACCATGAGACCGTCAATGCTACCGTCAGCATCAGTTTCGTAGAACCGCACGGTGTTGTTGAAAACGGCTTCGCGATCGAGGGTGACATTGACAGTGACGTCGCCATCAATGCCCGTTAGGTCGACCAGCGTCTCAAGGGCCGCAGGCCTTTCCTCCAAAGTCGGGACAACTTCAAACTGGCTCACAATGAACGGAGTCGAGTTCACGACGCTCTCAGGGTCTGCCAAGAGATCGGCTTCACTGTACGGCTCAATTCCATAGGTTGTAACCGTCAACACCTGAGAATTCGGATCAATGTCGAACTGTGTCCAACCGTAGGTATGGGCTGCCACATAGTCACCCTGTAACAACGTCGCTTCAACCTCAAAGGACCCTTGTAAGCCCTGTTCGGCGGTGAGATTGTTGTCCAAGCCGATGGGATCATAGCCACCCGGTCCAATCGTCAGAGTTTGGAAGGCCTGCTCAAGGAAATCATCCTTGTCATTGGGAATGTCGTCGAGATCGGGAGCAATGGGAAGCGTCTCATAGAAGGCACGCTCCTCAGCGGATAGCAAGCCTGCTGCCGTTGCGACATCGACCACTGTTTGACCAAAGGGCGCATCAAAGGCCACTGAACCGGTGGTAATTTCCCAAACATCGGTAGCAATTCGAGGACCGCCAACTGTTTCGGTATAGGTCAAATTATTGACAAAAGTGCCGTGGATATCGGCAGCGACAAATACGACGTTGTCAATATCGTTGGCTTCAACAAATTGGAGAATCTCGTTGCGCTCATTGGCATAGCCTTCAAACGCATCGACGTTGTAGATCCCCAGTTCCTGAATCGGTTCCGGCACCATGACAAACTTCCAGGTGACGTCGTTAGCCTCTGCGGCCAAGAGATCGGCTTTGAGGTCCGCTAGTTGAGGCTCTCCTAAAAATTGCCGATCCAGGACGAGTGACTCAGTCAGAAAGCGTCCAATATCGGCTGGATCAGTAGTATCAGGGCCAACCAGCGGCTGATCGCGGAAGGACCGCGTATCTAAGATAAAGGTCGCGGCATCGGCGCCAAAGGTATCAGAGCGGTAGAGCTTCCGTTCATTGGCGGTGCGCTCGTCCCCTGTTTCCCCATAAAATTCATCGCGCAGAGGATTGTATTCTTGGAATGCCTGAAGGCCGTTTTCAAATAGTGTGCTGTCATTGACCAGGGCATTGGGGTCGTCGCTGGGGAAGATATCGAGTAAGCGCTGATCATTACCAATCGGCTCGCCGCCCGAAAAGTCGTTAATCACTTCGTGGTCGTCGATAGTGGCATAAATTGCAGCGGAGGCACGCAAATCAGCCCAGGTGTTGCTGCCAAAGCGATCGCTGTAGACCTCTGAATGCTTGATTCGAAAGTCTGCTAAGGATTCTGCCTGTGGCTCAGGCAGCGCCGGTGAGGGGAAATCGGCGTAAATGGTGTCGCCGTGCTCGACAAAAAAGTCTAGCTCTAGTTCATCAGCATTCTTGATCGCCGGATAGGGCGCTAGTTCACCGCGCCAGTCACCCGCCACCCCAAATCGCAAACCGGCATACTCCCCAATGGCGGCAGCGGTTTCAAACTCTCCTGCTTTTGTGTTGCCGGCGGCATCCGTGACACGATAGTAGTAGTCGGTGCCGGCGGTCAAACCATCCACCTCGACTTTAACCGGTAGGGTGTCATCCGTAACGGTAGCCACGACGGAGCCTGCGATCGTGCTGAAATCGGCGCGGGTGGAATATTCAAATGTGACGTCACCAATGGCGGTGCTGCGAGTCCAGAGGACTACGGAGTCTTGGGTGACATCACCGCTAGCGACTCCATTCGGCAAAGTATCTGCGTCGCCAGCAGTTTCGACATCGACGTAGACTAGCCGGTGGTCGGAGGTGGGAAATTCTGCTAAGGGGAATAGCGGATCGTCACTAGCTTGCCAAAAAACCTGGGCGTCGGCGATCGCCAAATTTTCAGAGGGCAATACATAATCTACCCGCAGATTACCCGGTGGGTTATCGCTGCTGGGATCATCAGCATTAAAGCCAAAGTCAGCGGTATCAAAGGCTGGGTTGCCCGTGTGGGTAACATTAGCACCCGCCTGACGAATCGCCGCATCAACTCCACCCTCGCTGCTGGGCGTCACTGTCGTATTCACCAGGGGATTTTCGAGGAGCTGCTGGGCTGCTCCGGGCCGACTATCACCATCAAACGGATCTGAGTTTTGGTCACCGGCAATCACAAATTGCGACCCTGCCTCCAGGCCACCAAAATTGCCGTCATCGTCGTAGATGTAATCCGCACCGTTGATGTAATCCGACCAGAACCGAATTTCGTCAAAGTTGCGGCGGCCATTTAAGTCTTCGGGACCGTCAAAGACGGGCGGGGTAGGATGGCTCGCTAGCAGATGGATAATGTCGCCATCCACTTCGATAGGCACATCGACGTGATTTTTAGAAGATAAGCGATATGCGGCCAGTTCTTCTGAAGTGAACCAGTTAGCCGTGTCCCCGTTGCCATCGGTATCTAGCGGGTCGGGCGGCAACAGTGCACCGGGCATATCAGCCCACAAAAACTCTTGGAACGTCCGAATCTCATCTTCAGCGATGGGATATTTGGAAAAAATGGCGAAGCCAAACTGCCCAGGAAAGAAGCCAAAGCCAAACGCATCTCCCGGCCCACCAACGCTGCCGTTGTTATCAAAATCAAGTCCGGAGGCTACCCCGGTGTTAGAAGGCGCGACATAAACGTAGGGGTATTCAGCCGGGTCAACGCCGTTTTGCGAGACCGCGAGATAGTTGGTTTGAAAGAGCTCGGCAGCTTCCCCAGCGGCGTCATAATCAAACTCATTAATTAGTAGAACATCCGGGCTCGTGCGCTGAATGATTTCAGCCACCGATTGGGCCTGGGGATCATTGGGGGTCGATAAATCGGTAATCAACTGCCCAGCGGCGGAGCGGTTGAGCGAGGCATTGTAGCTAGCAAAACGAATAGGCATCGGCTTTTGGGGGTAGGGACTTTGCAGAGGTGGGCAAAAACGGGCGGCGTCAAAATCTGAGTTAGCAGCGCTAACAATCCGCTGAAGTTGATGATGAATCCGTATTTTTGCTGAGGTATCCCGTGATCAATCACGGCATGGATGAGAATATACCTGGCAATTCAAGAGCAGTTTATGGCGACTTTAATTTTCCTTTGATAGTTGCTCAATTGCTGGGAGGACGATCGCTAGTCTTCAGCCAGGGCAGGGGGTCTCAGTCGATCTGAAGAGATTTGTGCGGAGTGAGGGCGATCGCTGCGGGTTGGGCTGGTTTAACCATCTGCCCGCCAACAAACCGTGAATTTAAGTAACAGCAGCGTAATGAAGTTCACCAAGTGTGAGCGCTGGCAACAATGGCCGGCGAGATCAAGGCCGAGAGGCACGGGAGCTAGAAAACAAGAATCCCCCGCCTCGAAAGACGGGGGTTGGGGATTATGGAGCAAGTTAGCTCAATGTCGGTTTATGCAACCGCCGCTTCAGCGGAGTTGAGGGTCAAGATAACGTCATTGAAGTCGTTATCATGGGCGTCCTCAAAGGTCCAAACGCTACCGTCACGAGCAATGCGATCGCTCCCCACGGTCCCCAAGTTGTGCAGGTTGCCGTCAATCACG
>JBHJHA010000039.1:0-83650 GCA_050331235.1 Leptolyngbyaceae cyanobacterium | reverse complement strand
CTGCGGTGCCGGGAATGCTCAATTTGCGAAATATTTTTCAGTTGGTCAATCACGGTTTCAATGATGGCGCGCTTTCGGGCCAAGAGCTTGTCCGTCAGCCGCATCAGCCTATTTTTCATGTTCCGCTTGGGCTTGGCGAAGAACTCAATGCCAAAGCCCTGCAACAGTTTTTGGGCCAGTGGTTGGGAGACATAACCGCGGTCGGCAAAGACTTTGCCAAACCGGCTACTGAGTAAATCTGGTACCGGTTTGCGATCATCTGTATTGCCCGGGGTCACGGTCAGATTCAACAGTTCCCCGCACTCGTTGACCACCAGATGCACCTTAAAGCCATAGAACCAATCCACAGAAGTTTTCCCCCTTGCCGCCAGTCCATCAAAGACTCGATGTTGATTGATGCGACGGTTATGGCCAACCTTTAAGGCCGTCGCATCGATAAAACTAATGCCGCTACAGGAGCCGAAGCAGTCTTTGAGGTAGACACACAGAGGCATCAAGGTGTCGGGCATCCACTCGACGAAACGCTGGTAAGTCGGGAGTCCTGGAAACTCGGCTCGCCAGTAGCGACAGACTTGTTTCTGATAGAAATGCTTGAAGTTGCGGTAAGACTCGCGATGGAAGCTGACCAAAATCGTCATGATTTCGCTCAAACTCATCGACCGCTGGCGCTTCCGTTGCCGCACACCATAGCCCAGTAACGTCTGACGCCATTGCGGTTCAAAGCGGCGACAGAAATCATCAATATGGCAAAACAACTCTTCTACACTATTCATGGAAGGGGCCTTAGCTGAAGATTTTGACTAGTTTCAGCTTACTCAGCCCCTTCATTTCTTATCCCGAGCTCGCGTTAATTAGTAACAGTGTTCGCGGCTTTCCAGGTGATGACTTTTTTACACGGATTCGGCAGAGGCCATCTTCTGCCCTGTTGGCACTTTTGGAACGTCGGCTCAGACAGTTTGACTCGGATAGAATTGCCCAGCGAATGAGATTGGTAGAGCAGTTGACCAGGCTGACACCATCGCTCCGCCCCTTGGGCAGTCAATCATCCGAGCATACTCACTGGGTTTTTCCAATTCTATGTGAATGTCCGGAGCAGTTGATGCAGTATTTGTGGAGTAAGGGCTTTGATGCAACCCGAGGGGGATCGAGTCTATACGTCGTTGATCCGCCGGCGAATCGTCCTGAGCTAAAGCCTGTAGAAGCTCAACAGGCTTTTCAGCAATTACTCTATCTCTCTATCTACATTGGAATGTCTGCGCGGGACATTGAACGATTGGCCTGCGTTTTGAATGCATATGATCTCGCCAATCGGAGCCAATTGAGCAGCAGCTTCACATGAGCAGCAGCGAACGTGTCGCCATAAGGCAAACGTCGTCTCTGTTCTTGAATTATCTCGGTCTTTGAGAACGAATGACGATCGCAAATCAGTGAAAAAGAGCTCGAGTGACTATTCTTATTGCTTTTCCAACTGTTGCTTTAGGGTGTCGTACATCTCTTGCAGCTTTTGATATAGCTGGTAATTTTCAATTGCTGAGGCCGCTCGTTCGGCAAAGATCTCAGCTAGCCGCACTTCTTCTTCGTCAAACTTGCGAGGAGTGGAGTGAAACGAGCAAATGGTACCGACCATCTCCCCGGTGGAGAGTCGGAGTGGAACACCCAGGTATGACCGATATTCTTCTGGTGCTTCCCCATAATCTTGGCAGGTTTCGGTATCTTCTACCACTAGGGGGCACCCGTTTTGAAATACGTAGCCAGTGACGGTCATGTGCAAACGGTAGGTTTGGTTTGCCGCTTCTCCAATATCGAAGCTGCTCGCCAAAATGCGCTCTTCATCACCTCGACACAGCGTCACTACGGACCAATCAAGCGTGATTAACTCGCTAACTGCGATCGCAATCTGTTCTAAATATGGCTCCAACTTGCCACTGCGATAGTTCAACACCGCGAGGATTTCGACAATGCGGCGCTCCCGATGACGACGTTCACTGAGTTGAGACGCCGCCAAAAACTGATAATCCAGATCGCTGAGGCTTTTATCCTGGCTCCACTCTTGAGCCGTGAGTAAATTATGGGCACGGAGCAACTGGGATTCGTCCTGATAGTTCGACTTTACCCAAGCATCTAAATTTGCCGTATAGGGCCGAAGGTTGGCCAGTTGTCGTTGCACCCACGTTTGATTAAAAATTTCGCTATAAATGCGGTTCTTCACCCGTAAGAGCCCTGACAGCTGAGTCACAATTCCGGATAGCAATAGAGGAGAAAATTCACCAAAGCCATCTGTTCGCTGGAATGCGACCCCCTCCTCAGACATCAAGATGCTTTGGTATTGCCCCAAGAGTCGGCCGACCTTAGTGGGTTCTTGCAGCAAGTATCGCTGCACCGTGCGCAAATGCTCTGGCTCATCCTGAATTTGCCAATGGTCAATAATGTAGCTACGCACTAGCCACTCCACCCAATTGCCTTCCTCGCCCACAGAAATCGCGATCTTTCCGTCGCCGTTGGCATCACCTTCTTGCTGTACTAGATCACAAAGCTTTTGGGTGAGAAACGGTTGACCATCCGTCCATTCCAAGATAGCCGTGAGAATACGGCGAGGACGCTCTACGTAAGGCACCAATCCCGGCAGTAAAGGAGAGGCCTCGGCAAAGGTAAAACCGGAGAGGGCGATCGCCGTTCCCACGTTGAACGGAGTTCGCTTTGCATCACTGATTAAGTCGCCCGGAGACGCTACCCCAAACAGCGCCCAAGTAAGTCGCCGGAAATCTGGATTTTCAACCCGTTGATTGTAGAAATACCGCACTAAGGCAAAAAAATCATCGACGGGGAATTTGAGGCTCTGAACACTGTCAATTTCGTCGATGAAGATGAAAATCTTTTCATCGGGAAACCATCCCAGAATCAGGTCTTCAAAAAAGTTTCCTAGTTTTTGCACCGGCGACAGATTACCTTGCTCCACCCACCAGGTGAACAAATCAACCTGACGATATAGTCGCAAACTCCGCAGCAAATCAAAGGCAATGCCTTGATACCATTGATTGGCCGTGATGTTTTCACTGCCAATTCGAGTCATATCCACTGAAGCACAGCGACCGTCGCCCGCATGGTGGATACGGTGCCGAGTCCGGAGCCGCAAACTGGATTTACCCATTTGGCGACTGGTAAGGACATAACAGAGCTCGCCTCGCAGCAGCGCTGCGTAGAGATCGAGATCGGCCTGCCGCTCGATATAAGTAGGATTATCGACGGCAAGGCTGCCGCCAACCTGGTAGTCAAACATGCCAGACTGCCATCACTGAATCATTTCCCTCTAAGGTAACCCTCAAGCGCGTTTGGGCATTAGAATCAACGCCTCATCCAGCATAAATTTCTTTGGGGGTCAGCATATGTCATGGTGGATGGCGCGATCGCCTTGATGGCATCCGGTTGAGATCTTCTTTTTGCGGATATCTCGATTCACAACGGAACATTCCCCTATCGGGCCGTTTTTGCTATCCTCGCTATGCTGTTAGAACAAGCATTCGCCTCTCACTTTGCCTGTGTATTCTAAAGAGCGCAAAACCCTGACCAAAGATCCCGAGCGGCTCGAAACAATCTTGAAAGAGCTGCCCACTGAACCCGGCGTCTACTTTATGAAAGATGTGCGGGGCGAGATTCTCTATATCGGCAAGTCTAAAAAGTTGCGAAACCGGGTGCGATCGTATTTTCGTGACACCCATCGTCACATGCCGCGCACAGCGATCATGGTGATGCAGATTGTCGATATCGAGTTTATCGTCACTGATACCGAAGCCGAAGCCCTTGCCCTTGAGGCAAATTTGATCAAGCAGCATCAGCCTCACTTCAACGTGCTGCTTAAGGATGACAAAAAGTATCCTTACCTCTGCATTACCTGGTCAGAGAATTATCCCCGCATTTTTGTCACTCGCAAGCGGCGCAAAAACCTTAAAGACCGCTACTACGGTCCCTACGTAGATGCCGGATTGCTGCGTCGCACCCTAAGCATTGCTAAACGCACCTTTCCCCTTCGGCAGCGACCCCAGCCGCTATTTAAAGATCGGCCCTGTCTGAACTATGACATTGGCCGCTGTCCTGGTGTCTGTCAGCAGCTGATATCGCCCGAGGACTACCACAAGATTGTGCAGCGAGTGGCAATGGTCTTTCAGGGGCGTACTAACGAGTTGGAAACGATTCTCACTCAGCAGATGGAGAAGGCGGCTGAAGACCTGCGGTTTGAGCAAGCGGCCCAAATTCGCGATCAGCTGCAAGGGCTAGAGCGACTCACGGCACATCAAAAGGTGGCACTGCCAGATGATACGGTGTCACGAGATGCGATCGCCCTCTCCAGTGACGACCAGTTTGCCTGCATCCAGCTTTTCCAGATTCGTGCTGGTCGACTGGTTGGTCGTTTGGGGTTCAATGCTGATGCCCAAGCCGGTACACCCGGCGAAATTCTCCAGCGGGTGCTAGAAGAGCACTACCAAATGGTGGAGCCGATTGAAATTCCGGCGGAGATTTTGGTGCAGCACGAGCTGCCCGATGCTGATATTTTGGCGGAATACTTGACTGAGCGACGAGGTCGCAAGGTCGCGATCGAAGTCCCCCAACGCCAGACCAAAGCTGAACTCATTGAGATGGTTGAGCGCAACGCCCAGTATGAGCTGGTGAGAACGCAAAAAGTTGCCGATCGTAATCTGCAGGCCCAGCAAGATCTGGCCGAGATTTTGGATTTGCCTGACCTACCCAAGCGAATTGAGGGTTACGACATCTCCCATATTCAAGGATCTGATGCCGTTGCGTCCCAGGTTGTATTCGTCGACGGGATGCCTGCTAAACAGCATTATCGCCATTACAAGATCAAAAATCCGGAGGTGCGAGCAGGGCATTCGGACGACTTTGCCAGCATGGCAGAAGTGATCCATCGGCGGTTTCGCCGGTATGCAGTAGATCCCCAAAAACAGCGGGTCGGCAACCCTGACTGGCCTGACTTAGTCATGATTGATGGAGGCAAAGGCCAGCTTTCCGCTGTGGTTGAAGTGCTGCGGGAGTTAAACCTGCTACAAGATCTGAATGTCGTCAGCTTGGCTAAAAAGCGAGAAGAGATTTTTCTGCCTGGTGAGTCGGTGCCTCTCAAAACCGAAGCAGAGCAATCCGGGGTGCAACTGTTGCGGCGTCTACGCGATGAAGCCCACCGCTTTGCCGTCAGCTTTCACCGTAAAAAACGGACTGAACGCATGCGGCGATCGCGTCTTTCTGACATTCCCGGTTTGGGACAACATCGTCAAAAAGAACTGCTAGCGGCGTTTCGCTCGATTGACTACATTCGCGAGGCCTCAACGGAACAGCTCGCCAACGTCCCGGGGATCGGTCCTCACATGGCTCAGCAAATTTACGATTACTTTCACCCCAACGCGGCAGCGGCGATCGCTGCTGAGCCACCAACAGTATCCGCGTCGGTGGAGGCCAAGGGACAGGAATAAAGGGGCAGAGAGGCGCGCGCCAAATGTACATTTGCTCCCCTTCTGCTGTGCCCACTCAAGCCTATGGCCACCGCGCAGCGAACTCGTGGTCTGGTGGTTTTCCCGATTGTGATGGCCACCCATGGCCGAGCGCGATACAACCCGCGACTATCTGATCTACGCCGTTGAAGTGTTGCGACTCTATTTTGAAAGCCGTCGCCAAGTCTATGTTTCTAGCAATCTCTTCATTGACTACAAAGAAGGCAATCCCAAAACCGTTGTCCCCCCCCGAGGTTTCTATCATCTTTGAGGTCCGTTCACGGTTTCGCCGCAGCTATAAAACTTGGCAAGAGGGGGACAAAGTTCCAGCTTTGGTCTTAGCGATTACTTCCAACTCGACAAAAGCCAGAGATGGGCAAGATCAGCCGCAGCTGTACGCCCAGCTAGGCGTACAGGGATACTTTCAATATGACCCAACCGCTGACTATCTCACGCCTCAACTCAAGGGCCGAAAGTTGGTGAATGGAGTGTATAATCCCCCACGCTTAGGTCAAAATGCTAGGGGTATTTCTTGCATCAAGAGTTCGATATTGGGATTGGGCCTGAGCCTAGAGACAATTTCAGCCCCGTTGGCATTGCTCCCTTACCCCAGGTGCTCCGGTTTTATGACCCGCAAACTGGCGTGGTTTTATCTAGTCGCCAAGAGGTAGAAGCCCAACTGAAAGAGACTCAACAAGAGCGGGATGTGATCCAGCAAACCGTTTAACGTTTAGCGCAGCACCTACGAGATCTGGTTATTGACCCCGATGAGGTATGACAGCTTTCAATCTCAGCTTGATTAGCAAAGTCAAAACAAATCTATGCAGCTTTAGCGTGCAGCTAGAGTAGCCAATTCAAATGGGTGGTGTTTATACGCCGAAACCTGACAAAACTAAGGTCACCGAAATGGCAATAAGGCGTCATTCTGCGTTATCAGAGCCCTGCACCGTATAGACAAAATCACCGACAGCCACTTCGTCGCCAGCGTACAGTTTGCGACCACGTCGTAACTCCATCTCACCATTGACTTCAACATTGCCATCGCGGATGAGCAGCTTTGCCTCACCCCCAGTTTGAACGACGCGCTGCCACTTGAGGAACTGATCTAGCTTGATGAAGGGTTCGCCAGTTGTTTTATTGATGCCCATCGTTCTCCGTCGGTTGCCAATCCTCTCTAGTGTATGGCGGCTGTCATCGTTCAGCCCTGGCTACGACAATTCCATCATCGGGGGTATGGATAGGGGGGCTCGACCGTTGGGCGATCGCGTCCAGTTGGCATCATGTGACGATATTGACGCCGATATAGTAGCTCTAGCTGCCCGCCCGCTTCTTGAATAAAGGCCCGCTGGCGGCGATATAAACTTTGAAAATAGTTGGCAAAAATCAGCGTCGTAATAGCAATCACTAAGCCCACGGCAGTGGTGATTAGCGCTTCGCCGATGCCAGCAATCACATCTAGGGAGCGATCGCTGCCCCCGCTCCCTAAATCTAAAGCCGAAAGCGCCCGCACTAAGCCTAAAATTGTGCCCAGAAGTCCTAACAGCGGAGCGATGCCCACAATTGTATTAAGCGCTGCTGAAAATCGCTGTAGCAGCGGCAGTTCCCCCTGGGCGGCACTTTCAAGGGCCAAGCGAAACTCCTCTGGTGTAGCATCCGGCAGCGTCAGGGCAGCTAAAAAGATGCGCACCAACGGTAAATCGGTATTTTTCTTAAGCTGAGTCAATACGCTTTGGGGTTGTTGACCGTAATTCGCCAGCACTGAGCGCACTAGCTTGTGCTGGCGCTGAGAAATCCGCCGCCAAAACCACAGCCGTTCAAAAACCAAAATCATGGCCACCATTGAGGTCACCAATAAAGGCAGTGCAACCCAGCTTCCGATCAAACGATTGACTACCTCCACGCTGCCCTAACCTTGAAGTAAATGCCGCTCCTTATCATAGCGACCTTGGGCCTCGGCGTCTCCCATATGCAAAACTTTTGGAACCACATCTTCAGTCATTCGGTCACAATGGGCAAACATAGGTTTAGCCCACAGAGGAAGGCTGATGTAGGGCAACTGGCAGTGACCCTAAAGCCTGTAGGCAATGGCTCAAATCAATATCGTCTTCCAGCAAGCAGACATGTCCGCTCTCTGGCAAAAAGAAGATCTGAGCGTTAGGGAGAGATTTATGGAGCAGTCTGGCTTCTTCATGGGAGGGAAAGAGGCGATCGCGACCGCTAGCCAACAAGCTAGTGGGCAAAGTAAGTTGTGCCAGTTGTTGTGGAGATGCTTCAAACCGATGGAGCATGCCAATCCGCCAAGCCACACAGTCTTGGACAATTGGGCGCACTGTTTCCATAAACAATGCCCATTTATCTTCGCTGATGCGATTGAAATTTGCCAGCAGCGGAAGAGAAACCGCCCCCGACGCCCGAAATAACCAGTCCGGTACGTAATCGGTAAAGCGCGTTGCCCAACGCACCCACCCGTAGCGGCGTAAAGCCGATGCAGGATTTACCAAGACAAGATGCTGCACCACATGCTGAGCAGAAAGAGCGACCTGCAAGGCTAAACAGCCGCCAAAAGACTCTCCACACAGATAAACTGGGCGTTCTTGCCGAGCATCCATAATCAGGTCGATTACGCCATCCGCTAGTTCTGGCCAATCTTGGCGGTTTTCTTCTGGAATGGTCAAACAGCGCACATCAAAATACCGAGATAAGCCTCGTACCTGCGACACAAACAGCTTGCCCGTGCCATCAAGCCCCGGCAGCATCACCATCAGCGGCTTTTCAAGCTGAGGCAACACCGGGGAGAACAAGGCTGGCATAAATTGCAACGTCATATGCGAAAAAAACGCTTACTTTTATCTTTCCTGTAGCAAGTCATGCACAACAGCCCAGCAGCTGTCAGCTAACTGTTGCGCAAACTCTGGCCCGTGACGGCCTTGATACTGCTGGCGATCGCTCGGTGTCACCCAAATAGGCTCCCCAACTTTCACCTCAACCTGGCGGTAAAACACAATTGGGTGCCCGCCCCCCTGCTGAAATAGGGGCTCACTGGGATCAAACCAGCCCAACAAACTCAGAGGAATAGGGGATTCAAAACCTTTATCATCAGACACGATTGCCACTGGCAACAAAGCGAGTTTTTCGAGCGGGGCTCGCAGTGCTAAGTGAGCAAACCCGCGATGAAAAGAGCTGACATGGCGGGGTGGTTGTACCTGCACCATTGACCGAGCCCCCTCAGGAAAAATCCCCACAGGAGTATGCTGTCGGAGATGTTGGCAGCCTTGACGAAACAACTGACGCGGAGAATCTAGGGGAAATGCTCCAAATCGATGCACGACGTCCTTCAGCACAGGTACGTGCTCCATGTATTGATGGCAAACAAAGGCAATATCTTGATCTAAACCAGTCATCAAAACGGGTGCATCAAGGGCACTACGATGATTGCTCACAACCATGATGGGCGTGTTGTAAGGAATTCTTTGCCGTCCCGACACGGTGACCCGAATACCCAGCAGTTGTAAAAGACTACATGACAAATCTGTAGGGGAAGGCTCCTCAAGGAGTGAGAATGGCGAAAGCGAAAGAGCAGCCATACAAGGCAGACGATCTCAGCAAGATTTACATTCTGTAATATAGCAATTTTAGCTGAACAACCACTCCATCCCCTGAGCGATTTCTCAATGATTCAATTTTCTCAGGCAGAAAGGTGGGGGTTTCATTGGACTTGCATCCGGTATAGGAGGGCTACTGATGCTTTGAGCGGTGAGGCCTTCCAGTTGGGTAATACCAGCGGTGAGTCCGCCATTTCGATTGATCGATCATGAGCTTGTAGCTTAATCAAAAAAAACTTGAACATATCAGAGAAGTCTGAGGCTACCCGCTAAAGGACCTATACCACAACGGGAAGGATCATTTGAATGACCCTAAAATCGCTCCTCAAAGCATTGACAAATGAAGTTTTTTGGTTCTTCAGGATTTCAGCACAGCAAGCATTTTGAGCGCAATATTTTCTAATTAGAACTCTGCTGTATTATTGAAAAGATAATTCATATCGATTTTTACATTTTTTGGGCTTTATGAATTCTGCCGGGCCTCAATCAAATTCATTTGTTATTACCACCCCTCTCTATTATGTCAATGCGCTGCCCCATATTGGTAGCGCCTACACGACCATTGCTGCCGATGCGATCGCTCGGTTTCATCGGCTTTTGGGTGAGTCCGTATTGATGATTACCGGCACCGATGAGCATGGCCAAAAAATTCAACGCACAGCCGCAGACCGGGGGGTCGACCCTCAGGCTCACTGTGACGAAATTGTGGCTGGCTTCCAAGACCTTTGGCAACGGTTAAACATTCGTTGCGATCGCTTTAGCCGCACCACTGCTGAGCGCCATGCCGCGATCGTCAAGGCGTTTTATCAGCGAGTTTGGGAAAACGGCGACATTTACGAAGGGCGACAGCAGGGGTGGTACTGCGTTTCTTGCGAAGAATTCAAAGAGGAGCGCGATCTACTGGAGGACAATTTTTGCCCTATTCACACCAATAAGCAAGTGGAATGGCGCGATGAGCATAACTATTTTTTCAAACTTTCTAAATATCAGTCTCAATTAGAACAGCTCTACGCTGATCGACCTGACTTCATTCAGCCAGTCACGCGCCGCAACGAAGTTCTCAGTTTTGTCGAAAAAGGATTACAAGACTTTTCCATTTCTCGGGTCAATGTTGATTGGGGCTTTCCTGTTCCTACGGATCCAAATCAGACCCTCTACGTCTGGTTTGATGCACTATTGGGCTACGTGACAGCTCTTCTGGCACCAGAGGAAGAACCCACCCTAGAAAATGCCCTCAGTCGCTGGTGGCCAGTGAATACTCATTTGATCGGCAAGGACATTTTGCGGTTCCATGCGGTGTATTGGCCCGCAATGTTAATGTCAGCAGGGTTGCCCTTGCCTCATCGGGTTTTTGGCCATGGTTTTTTGACCAAAGATGGACAGAAAATGGGCAAAAGCCTTGGCAACACCCTCGATCCCTTTGCGCTGGTTAATCAGTACGGAGCTGATGCCGTTCGCTTCTACTTCTTAAAAGAAATTGAATTTGGTCGCGACGGTGACTTTAGTGAAAATCGCTTTATTAACGTCCTCAACGCTGACCTAGCCAACGATTTGGGCAACCTGCTCAATCGTACTCACAAAATGACTGGGCGTTATTGTAATGGTGCGGTACCTCCGGTCACCGCCGCCGAAATTGCATCCGATAATACACTGAAAAAACTCGGTCAGTCTCTGGCTACGCGAGTGCATAATGCTTACGAGCAATTAGCCTACAGCGAAGCTTGTGAGGTCATCCTTGAGCTGATTAGAGCCAGTAATAAATATTTGGATGATACGGCACCCTGGACACTCTATAAGCAAGATCAACAAGCGGAAACCGAACAAGTTTTGTATGCCGTTTTGGAGTCAGTGCGCTTGGCGGGCTATTTGCTATCGCCCATTGTGCCTGGACTGGCCAATGCTATTTATCATCAACTGGGCTTTGAGGGCGATTTCAACTCGCTCGACGTTGGACAACAGTTTCCATACGAAAAGCACAGTCTTTGGGGGTTACTGGCGGCTAGTCAACCTTTAAATAAGGCCCAACCTATTTTTCAAAGAATCGAGGTACAAGCCGAGACAGGCAAACTATCATAAATACCTTCGGGCCTCGTTAGATATTTCAATGTTTTGTTAAAATGGATACACTTTTTCAAAATGCTTAACAACCGTGACACGCTAGGCGAAGACCCGATTTTCACTCCCGAACAAGTTCTAGAAAACCGGGGTCGAGTGGCTATATTCATTGACGGTTCCAACTTGTTTTACGCGGCCTTGCAGTTGGGCATCGAAATTGACTATACAAAACTACTGTGTCGCTTGACTGCAGGCTCACGCCTGTTTCGAGCCTTTTTTTATACGGGTGTCGATCGCACCAATGAGAAACAGCAAGGGTTTTTGCTGTGGATGCGGCGCAATGGCTATCGGGTGATTGCAAAAGATTTGGTGCAGTTGCCAGATGGCTCCAAAAAGGCCAACCTTGATGTTGAAATCGCCGTCGACATGATGTCTCTGGTGGGATTTTACGATACTGCGATTCTGGTTAGCGGGGATGGAGATCTAGCCTATGCCGTCGATGCTGCCAGCTATCGAGGAGCTCGGATTGAGGTCGTTAGTCTACGATCAATGACTAGTGATAGCCTAATCAATGTCTCTGACCGGTACATTGACTTAGAGCAAATCAAAGACGATGTGAAAAAACTTCCGCGTCAGGGTGGTTATACCTATCGTCCGCTCGCAGTGCCAGAAGAAGGGGGCATTAACCTTCAGTCTTCATAGACAAGGGGCTTAGCTTCTCAAGTCTGATGAGTCGCTGAGCTGTTAAGGACCATTGGCCCAAGGGCAGCCCCCTCACAGGGGTCGGGCAAGGCTCAAGCTGCTTCCAAATGATTTTAACGACGGGGCTCTCAATCTATGATCTGATGAGAGTTGCCGACTTCATCTGTAAATGGATACACCATGAAACGTCCTATTTGGTGGCTGTTAGCGGCGATCGCCGGTTTTGTTACGATCGCGATTGGCGTCAGGACTTGCAGTCCATCGCCCTCTTGGCTCGGGGAAGGGTCAGAAAGCACTGAAGAAATTACCCCAGGACTGACCTTACGCGATGTCACCCTAGAGCAGCAGGATGAGTCAGGGCAACTCTTGTGGAAAGTTGATGCCGATGAAGTCACCTACAGCGGCAACCAGGAGAAAGCCAACTTAGTCAATCCGGAAGGAGAGCTTTATCAAGATGGCGAGCTGCTTTATCGAGTCAAAGCCGACAAAGGCATCATTGAAGAAAACGGTCAGGTAATTTTTCTGGAGGACAATATCGTTGCCACCGGCATCCAAAATCGGATGGTGATCAACGGTCAAAATCTGGAATGGCGCCCCGAAGAAAGCCTCATGATTGTTCGCAATGGACTTACCGGTCGCCATCCCCAAGTCAATGCTCAGGCTAACGAGGCGCGGGTCTATGACGCCGAAAACCGCATGGAACTATTGGGAGACGTGGTCGCCACCACGGTAGTCGACGACCCAGAGGTTGATCCCTGGCTCAAACTGCAGGGAGAAACGCTACAGTGGCGCTGGCAACAGCAAACGCTAGATACATTGCAGCCCATAAGGATAGAGCGATTTGAAAATCAGCAAATTACCCAAGCTCTAGTCGGACAAAAGGCGCTAGTAGAACTAGCCGAAGAACGGGCCACCATCGAAGGAGATGTACAGGCTCAACTACTGGATAGCAAAACCGAGATGACGACCCCAAAAGCCATTTGGGAAGTGGATGAGCAGCTCATTCAAGCGCAGCAGTCGGTGCGGGTCCTGGATGCTGAGCAGGAAATCACCGTCACGGCTCAGCAAGGACAGTTTGATCTAGCTGAGCAACTGGCGCTCTTTTCCCGAGATGTGCTGGCGATCGCAGCTAAGAATGATGGTCGGTTAACGACCAATCGCCTGCGCTGGAATTTAAAGGATGACACAGTGCTAGCAGAAGGCAATGTCAACTATCAGCAAGCTGATCCTCGATTGACGATCACCGGTCCCCGCGCGCGCGGTCGGATTGAGTCCCAGACGGTCATCGTGGATGGCGGCAATGTCGTAACCGAAATTGTGCCAAATGTGAATTGATGCAGTCTCACTGTTGCGGGTGATTGTCGGCAGACTCCCCCAGCGAATGCAGAAGGCGATTCACCCATTTTCCGATTTTCCCCGCGATTAGCGGTCGTAGTTAGCAGCCATCGTCGCTAGAGCTGCTATAACAACGGGATGTCATCAATTCCTTCCCCTGCGAAATAACTTCATGGCCCCGACTCCGTGGCAACAGCCCCCCGAACCTATCGCCTCGATGCTTGATACGCCCTGGTATCCCGAGGTCACTATCGATCCCGATCACCGATGGCTGGTGCACTTACACCGTCCCCCTTTGAAACCCTTAGCCGTCCTCGCCCGACCCCGGGTTAAATTGGCCGGACTGCAGTTAGATCCGGCGCTCCGAGGTCCAGCGCGAGCCTATGGCTTTACAGGACTTACAGTGCAAACCATCCAAACCGGACAGCAACGGGAAATCGCCCTGCCGCCATCTCCCAGCGTCCGCAACCTACGTTGGTCACCAGGCGGCAACTTGCTGGCGTTTACTCTTGATCAGCCAGCGGGCATTGAGCTGTGGGTGGCTGACATGAAATTGGGGAAAGCTTACCCGCTCACCCCTCCGATTCTCAACAATACCTATGGCACTCCCTTTCAGTGGCTCACTGAAACGGCGGGACTGTTATGTAAAGTCGTGCCCCCTAACCAGGTCCAGCCCCCGACGGCGGCAGCCGTACCCAACGGTCCTCATATTGAACAAAATTTGGGGCGCACAACACCAACGCGGACCTATACCAATCTCCTCGCAACGCCCCATGACGAGGCACTGTTTGAGTATTATCTGTCTTCAGTGCTGATGCGCGTTAGTCTGAACGGCGATCGCACGCCTTTGACTGAGGCGCAACTGATAGCATCTATGGTCCCCTCCCCGGATGGGCAATGGATGCTCCTGCGCACGATCCAGCGGCCATTTTCCTATCAGGTGCCAGCACGCTTGTTTCCCAAGCGCGTCAGCATTCTTGACGCTAGCGGAAACGAAGCCTATCACGTTGATGACTTACCCTTAGCGGATGACATTCCCGTCACCTTCGACTCCGTGCGCGCGGGCAAACGCATCACCGGGTGGCGCCATGACCAACCCGCTACCTTGTATTGGGTTGAGGCCCTCGATGATGGCGACACCAACCGCTCAGTCAAGCAGCGGGACGCCGTCTCACAACTCTCAGCGCCGTTTGAGCAAACTCCGCAACGGCTGTGGTCCACTAGTCTACGCTTCAGTTCCCTCCTTTGGGGACATGACCACTTAGCCATAGGCGTTGAAACCTGGTATGACAGCCGGCAGATCCAAATTTGGCAGCTTGATCCCGCTACAAAATCTGGGAATCCACGGCTACTAGATGAGCGTGACTTCCAAAATCGCTATGCAGATCCTGGTCAGCCAGTGATGGTCCCAGGGCCTTACCAGCGACGGGTTTTGCTGCTAACACCTGACAACCAGAGTGTGTACCTACGGGGCAGCGGCGCGTCTGCCGACGGTGTATATCCATTCTTAGATTGCTGGAACTTGGCCACCCGAGCTAAAACCCGGCTGTGGCAAGCGACAGATCCCTACTATGAGAGAGTTGACCGAGTCTTCGACGCGACAGCCACAGCCGTTATTACCCGTCGAGAGTCGCCACAGACACCGCCCAACTATTGGCTAGTTAACCTCGCCACCGGTAGCGAAACGGCCCTTACGAACTTTGCTGATCCACAGCCTTGGTATCGAGATTTGGAGCCTACCGTCATCCAATACAATCGCGCCGATGGGGTCAGCTTGTCAGCAACGCTTTACCTGCCGCCAGGATATGATCCTGCCACCATGGGGCCGCTACCAACCCTACTGTGGGCTTATCCCAAAGAGTTCAAAAGTCGGGATGCGGCATCTCAACTCACTACGGCGGAAAATGCATTTCGGCGACCGTTTGCCTACGATCCTCGATTTTTGCTGACACAAGGCTATGCCGTAGTCATGGGGCCCAAAATGCCGATCATTGGCGAGGGTGATCGCGAACCTAACGATAGCTATATTCGGCAACTGACCCAAAGTGCAGAAGCTGTGGTGAATTATCTGGTCACCCATGGCATTAGCCAGCGGGGACACATCGCAATCGGGGGACATTCCTATGGGGCTTTTACGACCGCTAACTTGCTAGCCCACACCGATCTTTTTCAAGCGGGCATTGCCAATAGCGGCGCTTATAATCGCAGTCTTACCCCTTTTGGTTTTCAAGGTGAGCAACGGACCTTTTGGGACGCGGCTGAAACCTATTTTGCGATGTCGCCCTTTACCTACGCGGCTCAGATCAAGCAACCCCTACTCTTGATTCACGGCAGCAATGATGAAAATGCCGGCACTTATCCGATGCAGAGTGAGCGGCTGTATGGAGCCATCAAAGGCTTAGGCGGTACCGCTCGGTGGGTAGAGCTGCCCTTAGAAGGGCATGGATATACTTCAAAAGAGGCAATCAGCCATGTTCTGTGGGAGATGACGCGCTGGCTGGACCAATATGTGAAGCCTGGCGATCGCGACAACGGCAATCCGTAGGTTGCCTCCTCTCCCTCCTGATGAACCACGTAAAAATACGGGAATTCTGGAAACAGATTGGCATAGCAAACTACAATGCCTCTCATATCCTGTTATGCAGGAGCGATAAAAAATGGTCGATCAGTCCCTTAACGCTGGTCTGAGGGTGCCAATAGGACGCTGATCTTGCCAACCCCTTTTTTCGAAATGAGTGCCGGAGTGTGACCAAATCTGCAACGTCTTATCAGGACTTTTCTCCCCTAACGATTGAGGACGAACAGTTACTTGCCCAACTCAAAGTCAGCTCTGCTGACCGGATTTTGATCCATCTGGCGGCCAGCGTAATGAAGCTTGGTGGCCACCGCTACGGTGCCTTTTTAGAAGCTGCGAACGCCGCTGCCAAGCTAGCGATCTACTCGTCTTACGTTGAGCAGGGCAACAATATCCGCAAAACCAGCTTTCTGCATCATGTGGAGCCTAAACGCGTCCGGGCTATCATCAAAGAAGTTGAAGCCCTCAAAACTGAGGGGCGATCGCTCACCAGCCTTAGCGACCAGGAACCTTACTATCTCATTGGTCTGCCCTTTTTGTGGCAAGAAAAACATCCCTGGCAACCCGGTCAATCGCGGCTCAACGGCCATCACTTGACGTCAAAAGAGTACGAAACCCTATATGCTCAACTGCCCGACGACTTACCCACAGCGCGCTTTCTAGATATCTTGGAGTTTGCCGATCTGATCAAACTACTGCACGAAAAATCTCAAGCTGAATATCCCCCTAGCCGACAAATGCCCCTTAGCGATGCGCTGACTGAGCATATCAAGTTTCGCTTACTCTATTCCGGCACTGTCACGCAGCTCGACATCCCCTTTCTGTCAATTCCGATCTTTGCACTGATGCGCACCCACTATGCCCCCAAAGGCGAGCGCGAACGAGTTTTCACCATGATGGATGACTTAGCCCGGTTTTGTAAGCTCATGCAGGGATGGGTCATCGAGCGAACTGATATTTTTCGCGGATTAGAGGTGTTTGATGTTCCCCTTGAGCAGCGCGACGAAGCCCTCAAAGAACTAGACACTTTGCTCAAAGCCTGGGCCGATAAATATCACACCGATGGCGGGCATCCCATGATCCTACAGTTGGCCGCAGGGACTCGGGAACCAGGCGATGCCTAGCTATAGCGCCTCAATCAACTAAGCCCATATTCATCTCCCAAAGCCGAGCAATATTACAGCAACTCAAAGAACTCCAGCTAAGCCATTACTCTTCGAGGGGAGACGCTTCTGGATAGATGGCAATGGGCGGTTGCCCACCGTAGCTGTCAATCAGCTGCTCTGCCCTAAGATCGCTGATCACTTTGAGTTCAACGGGCTCTTCACTCAGGTATTCAGCCGCATAGGCCGCACCCAGAAATTGCTCATAGTTGGGGCGATCGCTTAGGTGAAAACCCATAAATGCTGCATTGAGTGCGTGGGCATAGCGGCTACTGAGGTTGGGATCAGGCCCCGTCACTAACGATGATACCTGGGGCGAGATATCCACCTGATCGCTAAACTCGACTTCGCCATTGATTGAAACATGGCTAGCGGAAACGAAGGTGGCCAGATACTTGTCAGGGGTTTCCAACCAAAGGAAAGGATGAATTTGCTCTGGAATAGCCGGTGCAATGAAGTCGCTAGAGCCCGTCACCATCATGACAGGCTTAGAAATCTGTGCAAGATTTTCGGGTCCTAACAGCACACTTGTGATCGGGCTGTAGGCAATCACGGCTCGCACGCGTTCATCAGCTAGATCGTAGTCAGCCATCGGTAGCAAAGCAGCTCGACACTGCAGCAGCGTCGAAAGATTGAGGACATACTGCACCGGATCACAGGTCGCTTGGATAAAGTCTTGGTTGAGGGGTGCCCCCGCGATCGCCAATGCCGTGTAGCCCCCAAATGAGTGACCAATCACACCAACATTATTTAAATCTAGTTGCCCTTGATAGGCCGGTTCTGCCGCCAAGACATTGATGATCGTCTTGACATCCCAAGGACGATAAATAAACTCGGTGGGACTAATTCCCTCATAGGAAAGGTTAGCCAAAAACTCTTGCTGATAATCGGTGTCACTACCGGGATGCGTCGGCACTGCCACAGCAAACCCATAGGACGCCAAATGTTGAGCCATGGTGCTAAACTGCGCTCGATTTGAGCCCAACCCGTGGGAAATGATGACCAGCGGCGTTGATGCTGTCGACCGCTCAGGTTGATAAAAATCAACTTCAAAAATTCGAGGCTGATCGGGGGGAATACCAGGAAACTCATTACGGAGTTTCAGGACGGTTTTGTCAAAGCGATGGTCGCCGCGATCGCGCAGATCTGGAACGCCGTCCCAATCAACTTGATCAAACGTAGCAGCGATTTCGCTCTCCGACTGAGCCGTAATGGCGGCCAAGGCCGCATCACGATAGCTGAAATAAGCCTCTACTTCAGTTTGCAATGTCAGCAGTCGCCCGCCATCAACGTGAATGCCCACCGTTGGAAACGCTTCCAAAAATCCCAAGATAGAAAATCCCTCTGGGTCTGCTGCCGCTAAAATTAGAGCCGCCCGAATGGCCTTTTCGCCATTGAGGCCGGACGGGGTTTGAATAACCGTGCCCAAGCGGTGAAGGAAATCCTCCCCAATAGAGGCGTAGGTTACCTGCGACACTGCCACCGGACTAATGGGAAATTTGCGCGTCAACCCTTCCCGTAATTGGGCTTCAGCGGCGGCGGGCAAAAGCTCGAAATAGGTATTCAGAGAGTCTGGAGTTTGTCCGGTTTTCGCAAAGGTTTCGAGATCCGTAATTGGAACTGACAGACTAAACAATCCCAAACCAATTTGCAGATATTCCGCGCTTTTTGCTGATAGGGCGGTGGTAGCCTCTACAGCTAGACAGCCAGCGGCGATCGTCGTCATCAGATTAAGTCGCTTCCACCATCGTTGGCTCATTCACTTGACTCCTCGTCGAGATCCGCTTGCGGTTATGGCGTGCCCTAGCTTGGCGACTCCACCGCAATAATACTCCGGCTGCTTCACATCAGCTTATTACGCCGATTACAGCACCCCTTGCCCTCATGGACCTAACTACCCTTCCCTTGCAAAATCTTATCGGCAAACGAATAGAGCATATTTCTGTTGTTAGGCTCCACGCAGCAATGCGTCTCACACGCAGCAATGCGTCTCAATGTCATCAGCTGACATTACCAGACCATTTAATTTCAGGAATCTCACTTACCAGCTCATTAAGTTCGATTAAGTATTGGGCATATTAACTATACAAATTCGCATACCACCACTTGTTTCCTAGCCATTATGATTCAGCAAATTGAACAGCTCTGTACCCAAACCGATGGTCGCTACGCTACAGATGCTGAACTCATGTTTTTCCAGGATTATCTGAAAACCGCTCGGTTACGCTTTTCCCTTTATCAAAAGCTGCAAAAGTTAGAGCCTAAGATCATTCAGCAGGTGCTTGCAGAATTGCAGGCTAAAGACCCAACCCTACTTCAGATTAACGGCGCCGACCTCACGGCTAAGTGGCAGCGGGATACGGTGCGGATACTGCGATATGCTGCCACAGCACTGCTCTCAGACGACGCCGAAGTTTTTCAAGAAAGAATGCTAGCTTGGTTTCAAACCATTATGAAATCTTTCAACGCTGAGCGCAGCTGTGAGGCGACTTACCAGGCGATGCAAAAGGTGCTGCGCAGCGCCCTCAGCCCTGAAGAAGCAGCTCTCTTTTGTCCACTCATTGAGATGAGCCGAGTTACGCTAGGTGAGGTTCATGCTTAGCAAGCAAAGTGTTTTGCTCGGCCATGACAACCGCTTTTCCTGCTGCAATCGGGAGTAAGCCTCGATGATTTCACTGAGTCCCCGACTGGGGGCCAGATGGAAATAGTTTGTCGTGCTGACGAATCATGATCCCTAAGCTGGTTATACGGTTTAGGGATTTCTTTTAGGGTCTTAGCTCAGTTTTCGCCCCTGCCAAATACTACTATCGTTCAGTTAAATTACGGATCCCATTAACGCTTAATCAAGCAAAAGCTTAAGATTTTTCAACTTCTTCCGGTGAGCGTTGGTGTCGTTTTCCGGTTGGGCACATTACATCTAACAGAGTATGAAAATGAGCTTCTTGAGCAAGGACCTATGGCAACAACTGTATTAGACAATACTCACAAGCAACACGATCGTCATCCTCAGAAGCATAATCACTATAGCTTCAAAGACTTTTTTCAATTCAATCCAGAAGCTGGCAGCGTTGTTGATTGGAATGGTAGCCGAAATTTTTTCTCTAGCGAAGATTTCATTATCGGTTTGCTCGAAGGGTTAGAAGAGGAAGTTGGTGAGGCTTCCGCAGCCATCATGTATTCCATCGGTTTGGAATGGGGGAAGCATGATTCGCTCTTTTTTGAGAGTTGGTTTGAAAAAGAGTTTGGCATGAGTGCTCGCAAAGCTAATCTGATGTTTCTGTTAGAAACTTGGTGGTGGCCCTTTACCTCCCAGGGATGGGGACGCTGGGAAGTTGATATGAGCGATCGCAAGCAGGGCTTTATGTTTATCAACGTATTTGACTCTGCCGTCGCCCGCACCTTAGGAGATGTTGGCAAGCCGGTTTGCCATGTCTATGCAGGCTTATTTGCTGGCTTTTTCACTGAGATGGTACGTAAGCAGTTGAGCTGTATCGAGATTCAGTGCTACTCCATGGGTGAGACCTACTGTAAATTTTTGCTCGGCGGTAAAGAACGCATTGACGCGGCGGCCTTTTGGATGAATGAAGGCGCCACCGCCCGCGACATTGAGAAGCGCTTACGGGCAGGAGAGGTAAGTGCATGAGTACAGCCCTTTTGAATGGTCATAGAAATGGTCATCGCTTAAGAACAATGCCCTTACCAACGACGTCTGTCCGCGACTTTTTTGAACAGATTCCCTGGACCGGGGCAGCACCGACACCGCTGGTGTCAGCCTCCTCCACAGAGACATCTGAGACCGCGGCTCTTGAACTAAATATGAAGCTCAAGGTGGGTGACTTTTTTGAGCACTTCCCTTGGGACGGCAAACCCGATATCGCAGCTCCAGTAGCTCCCTTAACCGTTCAGCCAGAGCTGCCAGCTGACGATGACTTGACCCTAGATGGTTTTGCCGATCTCTTCTAGCCGGCCGGGTTTCTCTGCTTTTCCTGATTCCTATTGTCACTCACTATGGAGTATCCGCCATGAATTCCCAACTTGTTGCTCTATTTGATGAACCGGAGAAGGCTTATCTACAAGCTGGCGAACTTAACCAACTTAGTCAGTTCGTAAGTTCTCTGCCAGAGCGCATCAGCTTTTATCAGCGCCTTCGCAATGAAGAAGTGACCTTGATGCAAACGGTAGCGGATGCTCTGCAGCGCCAATTTCCCCGTGAGTCAGAAGATAAGCTTAAGCGCAGTTTGCAGAACGGTATTTTGATGGTTCGCTATGCGGCGATGGCGATGCTGACAGACGATGCTGACTTGGTCACTCAGCGGCTCGAAACCTGGCTGCCAGAAATCATTGAAGCTTATGAGACGCAGGCGATTGACACAGCACTGTATCAACTGATTAAAGAGCAGTTTGCAGGAAGGTTTTCGCCGGCTCAGATGACATTGCTGCTGCCCAGTATCGAAGCAGCAGCGCGCCTGATCTCACCAGCGCCGACTGCGGCCCAGACAGATGGAGAAATCACTAGTGAGTCTCTCGTTGGCTTGTTTTAATCATCACTCATCTCATTGCAGGAATATGAATCTATGATTTCCGTTGCTGATTTACTGGTTGATAATCGTTTGCCCGGCAACTACTTTGCCAATGATGTCTACATCAAAGGAACGTTAGAGTTTGGTTTGTTGGAAAATCGGCGCGGCGATCGCTTACTAGCCTTGCCAGATGCCTTGATGAAATCGATCATCGCTGGACTCAACCAAGAAACCGGACAAGCCACTAAAAAAGTGTTGCGTAACTGAGGTATCTGGTGGCGCAAGAACATCTATGCCCGCTTATGAGAAGAACTTAGCGAGTATTACCAAACGGGCGTAGCCGATTTATCGATGGTCGAGTTTGTCAAAGCCATGCAGGAATGTTGGCGCACCCACGGATGGGGCATCTTTGCACTCAACACTGACTATCAGATGCAAGGTTTCTTAGTGGTCGAGGTGCAAAACTCCCCCTTTACCGTGCATCCGATTCAACCCAATCAACCGGCTGGAGCCTTAGAAGCCGGAGTTTTGCAGGCCTTTTTTAGCCAGCTAACCGGCCGTGATTTAGCTTGTGTACAAACCAGCTGTGAGTCTTTGGGGGCTGAGTGCAATCGCTTTATTCTCGGCTTAGAGAGTCGTCTAGAACCGGTCGAAGCCCTCGTCCAAGAAGGGCAGTCCCATGTCGCTATTATGCAAATGTTGACCCAGTAGGATGTCAGCAATTGACCTGTTTGTGTTTTCAGCGCTGTGCAAAAACGCCACCAAAGTTATAAGTATCGTTTGCTGGGATTAGTCGGGCAGGGACAATTTGGGCAAGTTTATTGCGCCATCCATCGCAGAACCGGGCGATTGGTGGCGCTAAAAAATTTAAACCGCGATCGCTTTGCCACTCATCAGTTTTTACGTGAGCTGCGGTTTTTGCTAAGTCTTGATCACCCCAACATTGCTAATTGCCTGGCGCTCGACCAAACCGGCAATGCCCGGCAACTCGTGCTGGACTACTGCGAGGGGGGGACGCTGCGCGATCTGTTAGAACAGGGCACCCAGCTGAGCTTGTCAGAGATTTTGACTCTGACTACAGAGGTTTTGTCTGCTTTAGAGCACGCTCACCAAAAGCGGATCGTCCACTGTGATATTAAGCCAGAAAATATCTTGCTTGCTTTGACAGCGACTGGTTGGCAGGCTAAGGTGTCAGACTTTGGCATTGCTCGATTAAGTCAGGAATATCAGCAAAATCGCTCCGGCGGCACGGGCTCCCCCGCTTACATGGCACCAGAGCGCTTTTATTTCCAGTCATCAGCGGCGTCTGATTTGTACGCGGTGGGTGTTGTTCTTTATGAGTTGCTGGTCGGCGATCGCCCATTTTCGGGAAGTTACCAACAGCTGATGGTGTGTCATCTCAATCAAACGATTGAGTTGCCCTCCCATATCCCCCCATTAGTGCAGCAAGTACTTAAAAAAGCGATAGAGAAACTGATTCCCCGTCGTTTTCGCAGTGCTGCTGAGATGAAAGCCGCGATCACGGCGGCGCGCAAAACACTGAATGCGGCTGAGCTGCGAGATCGCTTTCCTAAACCAATCGCCTGTCTGCCCACCGTTTCCTTTGATCAACCTGCACAGCAAAGCCTGAAAGCCCAAGGCTCTCTTTGGGCGCTAGCTTATCACTCCGCAAGCGCGCAGCTTTTAGCCGTTAATGAACAAGCCATTTATTCCTGGAAAGACCTCAATAATTCCTCGTTGACCACTTCCCCTCAACAGCAACCGCAGTTCGACTCACCGATTACCCAACTGATCCCAACTGTTGCTGGTGTCATAGCCGTTGCTCATCATCAGCTCTATGTATGGCAGGAGGGAGGATTTAACTTGCTGTTGGAGTTGCCAGAGCCAGTCAAGATTGTGCCTGGTAGTAGTCAGCGCTGGCTGGTCGGGCAGTCGCGTTTGCACCCATCGCATCTATGGCTAGTTGACCTGCTGCAACAGCCCTCCAGCGATCCCCGTTTACTGCCTAGCTGCGACATCGATCCTGATACTCGCGTGCTGGTGCTGGGCGATCGTTACTACCTGCTAATCACAGTCAATCAGCCCCATGCTAGTCTCCGACTCATGACCCGTAAGGGAAGACAGGTGGGGGCGTTACACATTCCAGTGCCAATTCATCAAGTGATATCCTGGCAAACTGGTGATGGATTTTTAGCACAATCGGGTAAGCACGGTCAGGACTTGCTGATCGTGCGGCTACGTCCCTATCGCATCATGAGATGCCGCCTCGACATTACTGCAGACTGGGTCGGCGAACTCGCGACCGGATTTGTTTTGATTAGCCACAGTGGTCAGATGCGTCTGCTCAACTATCAAGGTCAACTCATCGGTCGAGTTGATGATTTACCATCTCCCCAAGCGGTTTTATTTCATCCTCCCCATCACATTTGGCTCTTGAGTCAATCGGCTGAGCAAGCTGAAATCTACAGGATCGACATTCGCCAACTGAATCTAGATATCATCTTTTAATTTTCGCGGCTTTTGCTCAGCGCAGGATTTAAGATTGGAAACTAAACAAAACTGGTCATTTTTTGCTAAAAAAAGTTTTGTCGATGTGAGCAAGACAATTACGTCTGGAGCATTCATTATTTCTCCCTGTTGCAGACACTATTATCAATTTTAATTTATATGATCCGTTTTACTCGGTTGGCAGAAGATAAACACCATAAAGTAGTTGTTTTTATTTAACTCCAATATCTTTGTCCTTCTCTAAGATTAGTCAGATGTGTTGGTCAATTAAGAGGTTATTTTGCTGGAATACATCACGTTGCCAAATAATGTTCTCCCTCCGGTCGCGCCTTATTCCCACGCAGTTAGGGCAGGTGATTTCGTATTTATAACTGGACAGCTTTCAGAAGATCCCCAGTCAGGAGAGATCAAAAAAATGGCGATCGCCGACCAAACTCGGCAAGTTATGGAAAACCTGAGGTGCGTCTTGACCCACGTTAATACTGACTTTAGTCGGGTTGTCATGACACGCATTTTTGTTACGGACTTTCGCTATTACGAAGCCGTAAACGAAGTTTATGCTAGCTATTGCACCCCTAACCGGCTACCTGGCCGTACGACAGTGGGCGTGACGGCTTTGGCCGGTTTTGGTGATGTCGAGATTGACTTGATTGTTTACTGCGGTGAATAAGTTGCTGACACAATGGTTTTGCTATCTAAGGGGTGAGTGAATTCTCATCATAGCCACGATAAATCTGCGATCGCGTCATCAACTTGATTGCGCTCCAGCATTCAGTAGTCTTGTCAATCCGTTGGCAACTGGCTTTGAGGGGATGGGCAGGCAGTGGAGCCCTTCTAATCCCCTCCTGTCCTCCCTCCGTTCAAAATAGAGGAAAAAAAGGTTGAAGGCTAGCATTTGTGACTGCCATGGCGAGCCTCAGTCAAGTTTGAACCCTTTCAATCACCAGGAGCACGCGCAGCAGGGTCTTTCCCGTACTTCCAACCCGATAAATCTGTATACCCTGTTGCATAGGAATATCAAGGCTTGCCAGAACCCCTAAATCAACTAAACCCCAGAGCTTTCCAGGCTCTGGGGTTTAACCGACTTTAAAGGATCAATATGCTTTGATCGAGTCCGCCAATCGTTACCCAACAGGCGGCGTCAACCATCCGGCACTCAAAACAACGGTCAACCCCATAAATAAGGCTGTAAGGGTCCAGGGCACTCGATTGAGAGTTGTTTCTGCGCTTTTGGTACTGGTAAACAGTTGAGCCTGCCCCCCGAGCGCTCCTAAGCCGTCTCCTTTGGGACTATGAAGCAAGACGAGCACCGTCAAGCCCACCGCAGATACTGCCCAAATAATTTTGATAATTGAAACTACAGCCATATTACATTCTTGCCAGAAATCAGATTGACTAGCCTCCTCCTGATCGGGAGGATAGTCACCAACCATACTAACCTGCAGAGCACGCTTCGTTAAGCGGCCCACTCAGAGCTAAAGACCAACCTTCACCGGGGTTCGATTGGGGCGGACATCCACAGCAGCACCAACAATCATGGAGCGGCCAGTCATTTCTTCAGGTTGAGGAATATTCAGAATATCCAAAATGGTGGGGGCAATGTCAGACAGGCGACCATCGGTGCGCAATTCAACTTCTGTGCCATGGCCTGGAATTTTCAACTTTTCCCCTTCTATTAGCACAAACGGAACCGGGTTAGTTGTGTGCGCCGTCCAGGGTTTGTGGTTCTCATCCCACATATATTCTGCATTGCCGTGATCGGCGGTGATAATTGCAGAGCCGCCAGCTTGGCTAATGGCCTGCAGCAAGCGTCCCAGCTCTGTATCCACCGTTTGCAATGCTTCGACCGTGGCCTCTAAGTTGCCCGTATGGCCAACCATATCAGGGTTGGCATAGTTGATGACGATGAAGGAGTAGCGCCCTTTTTGAATTGCTCTGATTGCCGTTTCGGTGACTTGGGCAGCGGCCATGGGAGGGGCCTTATCGTAAGTAGTTACCTGTGGGCTTTGGATCAGCTCCCGGTCTTCGCCCGGGAAAGGATCTTCTAGCCCGCCATTAAAAAAGTAAGTAACGTGAGCATATTTCTCAGTCTCAGCCGTCCGAAATTGATTGAGACCGTGCTCTGCAATCACTTGGCCCAGAATCCGGTCGAGGTTTTGAGGCGGAAATGCCACTTTGACAGTGGATAACCGGGAGTCGTACTGAGTCATGGTGGCAAATGACAAGGGCTCAATCTGCGATCGCTCAAAGCCGTCAAACTCAGGATCGACAAATACCTGGGTCAACTGTCTGGCTCGATCTGGCCGGAAGTTGAAAAAGATCACCCCATCCCCTGGCGCAATCGCCCCCGGTGCTAAGCGCACAGGCTCAATAAACTCATCCGTAATCTCAGCAGAATAGGCTGCCTGCATCACCTCAACAGCGGTGCGATCGTCGCCTACGCCATCATTGACCATGACGTCGTAGGCCTTTTTGATCCGATCCCAGCGGCGATCGCGGTCCATGGCATAGTACCGACCGCTCAGCGTGACAATGCGGCCAAACCCTTGGGCCTCCACAAAGTCCTGAATTTTCTGCATTGAACGGTAGCCATCCGTCGGCTTGGTGTCTCTGCCGTCAGTAATGACATGCAAACAGACCTCGGATATGTCCTGGGCTTTAGCCATTTCAATCAGGCCAAACAGATGATTTAAGTGAGAATGCACTCCCCCCTCTGAACATAGGCCAATCAAATGCAGTTTGCTGTTACGAAAGCGTACTGCCTGACAAGTCTCTAAAAGAGCTTGGTTTTCTTGAATGCTGCCATCTTCAATGGCGTCTGAGATTCTCACCAGTTCCTGAGGCACGATGCGGCCAGCACCAATATTGAGATGACCTACCTCGGAGTTCCCCATTTGTCCTTCGGGTAAGCCGACATCTTTGCCCGATGTACGAATCAAAGTATGTGGGTAGGCATGCCAAAGACTATCCATGATTGGCGTGTCAGCAACAGTCACGGCATTGCCATCAGCTTCTACTCGATATCCCCAGCCATCTAAAATGATGAGCACCATCGGTGAAACAGGCGCTTGAGTCATTGGCTTCCAAAGTTCCTGAAATCTGGACAATTGCTGGAGTGATCATACCATCCGTATTTTGAGGCACAATCCCCTGCATAATTAAGCAAATTTTATAAGGGTTGAAAGAGATCTCTGGGTTCAGATGCTTTTATTATTTTTCAGAGCTTATCAGCAATTGGCTGATTTGTTGAGCAGGGTGATTTTTACTGAAAGGCTGACAGAGATTTACAGAAATTCCGATAAGTAATCTGACGCGTAGAATTTGCCTGCTTGTACTCAAACTCCCATAATTTTCTGACGCCTCCGACGGAAAAACCATCAGCGTTATGATGTTGCCTGAAATTTTCTGCCCGCCGCTAAAGCAATCAAATCATCCCCAATAGCCACTAGTTGATTGTCGCGCGGCTATTTGAAGAGCGGTTGAGAGGTTCTTATGTAGCGGAACCGCCTGCTCAGCCAAGGAATGTTTACAGACACAAGTAGCTGGCCGCCTCGGGGGCTACTGCCCACGGGCCCTGTGCAGACGGTATCACTGTCAGAGCGAAATGACTGGACCTGATTATGCTGTTGAAGATCAGCGGTTTCGATGCTTCTATCTTCCAGTAGCATCGGACATAGGCCACGTTCTACAAATGGACAATAATGCTCGGTAACCGCGTTACAGTTTTTGTTGTTTTCTTAAGTGTTTTAGGCGCTGTAGGCTTTGGTCTCAAAAGCTGGCAAGAGCGCAATCGGGTCTATGAGCTCACGTTGGCCTCTGGCAGCAAGACCGGCGAGTATTATGCCTTCAGCAAAGCCCTGGCGGAAGTCGTGGGCCAAAATTATCCCCAGATTCAGATTGAAGTCATCGAAACTGAAGGGTCGGCCCAAAACATGGGTTTGCTGCGCGATAGCGAAGCTCAACTGGCGCTAGTGCAAAGCGACACCCCAGTAGAAAGACCGGTGCGAGCGATCGCCCGCCTCTTTCCTGAGATGTTTCACCTGCTCGTGCGCAAAGAGGCCAAAATCCAAACAGTAGCGGATCTCCGGGATCAAAACATTGCATTGATGCCTGAGGGGAGCGGCTCCTATGCGCTTTTTTGGCCCCTGGCAGAACATTACAATCTGACCCCGGGTGACTTTCAAGTGAGTCCACAGGAATCGGAAAGCGCCTATCAAGCTCTGGTAGCAGGGGAAGCTGATGCTCTGTTTCGAGTCATCACCTTGGGCAACCCAGCTTTAAAGACAGTGCTGCAAGACGAGGCGATCGAGCTATTGGCGATCGATCAGGTCGCTGCTTTGCAGTTGTCGCTTCCCTATCTCGAAGCGCAGATGATTCCCAAGGGGACATACAACGGTGAGCGCCCGTTGCCCGCCACCGATTTACCGGTCGTGGCGGTAAATGCTGTCTTAGTGACCCACGAAAACCTGCCGGACGAAGTCGCCCATGCGTTGACCACCACGCTATACACTTACCGCAACGAGCTCGTGAGCCGATATCCTCGGGCTGCTCTCATTCGGCTCCCAGACTCGGGCAATGATTTGGGGCTGCCGCTGCATCCGGGCGCACAGGCATTTTATGATCGCGACGAACCCGAATTTATTGTGGAATATGCTGAACCGATTGGCCTCATGATTTCGGTATCAGTTTTGCTGGCCTCTAGCCTTTGGCAATTTCGCATGTGGCTCAAGGGGCGTCAAAAAAATCGCGCAGACTTTTACAACGTTGAGCTGCTTGATTTGATTGAGCGGATCAATCAAACCGAACAGTTAGAGGAGCTTGAAGCGCTGCGTCGCCAGCTGTTTACCATGCTGCGAGAGGTGGTGTCTGACCTTGACAATGATTTGATATCGCCTGATTCCTTTGAGTCTTTCACCTTTCCTTGGGAGACCGCGATGAACAGTGTGCGACACCAAGAAGAGATCTTGCTTGAAAACCTGCCTAAGCCTGTGTCAAAAGAAGCTTAGTCGTCCGGATCAAACATCTCTGGCCTCTAGCTGGAGCAGGTGCCGGGCTAGTTGCACTTTGGCCAACTGTCCCAGGGTCTGCATCGCTTGGTCGACCTGATCTGACCAGGGAATACCTGTATTTAACCGAAAGCAGTTTTGATAATCGCTGCCTGAGGCGGAAAACATGATCCCTGGCACAATACTGATGTTATGGGTCAGCGCTTCCTGGTGTAGGGCTAACGCATCAAACTCGGCTGGCATCTCAACCCACAGGATATGGCCACCGGTAGGACGAGTGACCCGAGTCTCTTGGGGAAAGTAATCAGCGATCGCCTGCTGCATACGGGCCATTTGTTCTTGGTAGGCTCGCCGCAGTTGGCGCAAGTGCCGGTCAAACCCGCCGTTCGCCAAAAAGGCAGCGGCCGTCAACTGGGGAGCGATCGCCGTCCCCAAATTAACCACAGACTTTAGTGAGGCTACTTGGCCCTGGTATCGACCGGCCACACACCAACCAATGCGTAACCCTGGCGATAAGGTCTTGCTCAAAGATGCACAGTAAATCACTCGCTGCTCAGTATCAAAAGCTTTAACCGCTTTGGGGCGGCTGCCAACGAAGCAGAGCTCGCCATAAACGTCGTCTTCAATCAGGGGCACCTCGTAATGATTGAGCAGTGCCACCAACTGCTTTTTCTTAACATCACTCATGCAGATGCCCAGTGGATTACTGAAGTTGGAAACGAGCATGATGGCTTTGATCGATTGGGTGCGAAGGGCCGCCTCTAAGTGGGACAAACTAATACCCTCGCGCGGATGGGTCGGCAACGTCAGCACCTTGAGATGGAGCTTTTTGAGTGCTTCCAGCATGGTGTGATAAGTTGGCGACTCCACCGCAACGGTGTCGCCGGGCTGGGTCAGCGCTTGCAGAGAAAGATAGATGGCCTCGATCGCCCCATTCGTCACCAGCAAGTCTTCAGGGGAGACGGCGCAGCCGGTATCTAACATGCGCTTGGCCAGGGCTGACCGCAACCCCGGATCGCCGAGTGGGTTGCTATAGGCGTGGGCCGCTTCGGGATTTTCCCGGAGGACTTTGCTAGTCAAGCGATTGAGCTGGTTAAGAGGCATGTGAGATAGCGGCGGCAGCGCCGCTCCTAGCTGGATCACCGCTGGGTTTTGAGTGGCCATCAACAGCCGCATCGACAGTGGGGTATCGACTCGATGAGCCTGTACCAGTGGTGCGGATGCTGAAGGTTCCTGGAGGAGGTGTAACGCGGTCGCTTTGACGTAATACCCTGACTGGGGGCGGGCGGTGATGAGTCCCCGATCCTCCAGCAACCGATAGGCCTCTAGCACCGTAGATGTGCTCACCGATAGCTGTTGCCGAAGGTTGCGCACCGATGGCAGGCGATCGCCTGCTTTGAGCGTCTTTTCGGTGATCAGCGTTTGCAGCCGCTCAGCAACCTGCTCATACAAAATTTGATGGTCTTCCAGCGCAATTGGAGAGATTTTCATGATCAGCTCCCACGGATACGATCCGTTTCCAGCTTGCTCCTCTAGGGTTACAGCTCAGTTCTGAAATGAGTAGGAACAGTTTGCCTCGATTTGGAACAGAACAGTTTCACAGAATCCCACTGTTACCAACACAATTTAGCCTGATTGCCTCTGGTCGAAGATCGATAAATTAAGGAGACTAAAGCCATGCCGAATCGATTCGAGCTGACCTTGTTGATAAGAGGACAGACTCGTGCCATCCAAACACCTTTATGCCCGGTTAGAACTGCTATCACCGGACCAACTCCTTGAGCTCAGATCGCCAACGGGACGCGATCAGGCAGCGGCGATCGCCCGGCTACAACGCTGGGGTAGTGCGCTCTTGCGGTATTTCACCGGCTCCCAAGAGCCACGCATTAGCGTGCAGCAGGATTCTGAGGGACAACCCGTTTTTGAGATTTACGATCCCGTCGATCAGTCTCGTCATACCCTGACTTCCGAACAGGACGTCCGCGTGTGGCTGGAGAAGCGCTATTATCAGTAGCACTTTGGTTTATCAACGGGGCGATCGCAGCGCTATGGCCACCCAAATCACCACTTGGTATCTAGAAATGCGATCGCCCAATGAATTGCGACCCAAGCGGTCCGATCTCGCCATGCTGACTGTGCAGCAGGCGAAGATTCCATCGCCAGAGTTCAGCCGCTTTCTTTACACCAGCGTGGGTGGATTTTGGCATTGGTGCGATCGCCTCTCCTGGGACTACGACCAGTGGCTCGCCCACCTTGACCGCCCTGAGTTAGAGACCTGGGTTGCTTACCGATCCGGGACCCCAGCCGGCTACGTGGAGCTAGAAACCCAGTCCGATCACAGCGTCAAGCTTGACTACTTTGGCCTGCTGCCTCAGTTCATTGGGCAAGGTATCGGTGGGCATTTATTGACCATCGGGATTGAACGAGCATGGCAAATCACCCAGCAACGGGTCTGGCTGCATACCTGTTCGTTAGACAGCCAGTACGCCTACAAAAACTACGAAGCTCGGGGCTTTCGGCTTTACGATACCCAAGTCAGTGAGGTTGATCTGCCAGCCGCTCCCCCAGGTCCTTGGCCCCAATCGGGAGCTCCAGAGCCACCTGTCATGAGCGTTATTCGTTAGCTTGTAGCACAAGAGGGCCTCACGAATACACATCGGAGTAAATCTTACGGTTTACACACATTAGCGTTTCCTAAATTGGCATTTTTTACGACAATATTTTCACTCACTGACAGACATAGGGATGACCGATGCCACAGTTCCTGCCCATTGCGTATTTTCAAAAAAAGTTTTGTTCCTTTGAGGAAGCAACTCTTTCCATCGCGACCCATGGATTGCATTACGGCACCGGCGCTTTTGGTGGCCTGAGAGGTCTTCCTGACCCCGAAAATCCACAGCAGGTATTGCTGTTTCGCTTGGAGAGACACTGTCAGCGTCTGAGCCAAAGTGCTCATTTTTTGCAGTACGAGCTTGATGCTGCCCATATAAAATCCACCATTATCGAATTTGTCAGGCGGAATCAACCCACCGAGCCGTTCTACATTCGCCCACTGGTGTACACCTCTGACCTAGGCATTGCGCCTCGGATTCACGATGTTGAGCATGACTTTGCTGTATACGGTCTGCCACTGGGCGATTACCTGTCGCCTCTCGGGATTACCTGTCGCATCAGCTCTTGGCAGCGCCCATCTGATCTCAACCTGCCGCTCAGGGGCAAAATTACTGGTTGCTATATCAACTCGTCCTTAGCTAAAACTGAAGCCAAAAAGTCCGGCTTCGATGAGGCGATTATGCTCAATTCCCAGGGCAAGGTGAGTGAAGCCTCCGGGATGAATATTTTCTTGGTGCGCGAGGGGCAATTGATCACGCCTGGCGTTGATCAAGACATCTTAGAAGGCATTACTCGTAACAGTGTGATTCAAGTTGCTCGCGATCTGGGCATCACCGTGATTGAGCGCGCGGTTGATCGCACTGAGCTTTTGGTGGCCGATGAGGTCTTTCTCTGCGGTACTGCGGCGCGCATCGCCCCTGTCAAACAGTTAGAAAACTATCACCTGCCCACTGATCGCCCCCTGACCGAAAAGCTGCAGACAATCCTGAAGAAGATCGTCGAAAATCGCGAACCGCAATATCGCGACTGGGTAGATGTGATTTCTCTAAATTAGGACTCAAAGACTGAGCTATTAAAGCTGCTTAGCGTTGTAACCTTCGGCCTCTAGGAGCTCCAGCACATTGTCGGGGCCGACTAGATGGAGTGCCCCGCCCACAATTAGGTAGTCATCGTCCGTCTGGAGCCAGGGCAAAATCTGGGTCACCCAGTCCCGATTGCGATCGCCGAGAAAAATGTCTTGCATTCCCGGGTAATTCTCAAAGCCCGTGAGTAAGATCTCCGCCATGCGATCGCCATCGCCCGCCTTCCAGGCGGCTAACACTTCGTCAAAGGAAGCCTCGAACAGATCTAACTCTGCTAAGGTTTGCTCAGTAAATGAGCGCTGCTCGTCAATGGACAGTTGCTCAAATAGGTCGAACTGCTGCTCCACGGTTTCTAAAAACAAAATAGGGGTTTCGCTGGCTTGGGCCTGCCCATAAAAGTGCAAATCAACCCCATACTCGGGGGAAAACCCTAGGGAAAGTAATTGCAGTGAGGTGAGCGTCACCGATAAAAACCAGGGCTCATACTGATCAAAGAAGCCCATACCCATGCCCAGAGCTTCTGCCCTTTGAGCGGCGAGCTCATAGCTCTCAGGACCCAGTACTTCGGTGAGCATTTCGCCCGGTTCCGGCACGGCCTTATCGAACAGCAGCATGGCGGTGGCAAACTCAGTTCCCGGTCCGACATCGGCTTCTAACACGAGATACTCAGCCTCAGCAAAGGCCGTTTGCATGGCTGTTGGGAGGGGATAGTTTTCTGGCGCGAGGAAATGAATTGACCCCAGCAGATAAACCGTGTTGGTCGGTGTCTCAATTTGCCATAAAAAGCTGTTCTCGGGCGACTCTGCCAAATTTGCTGGGGCCGCTGCCAAGCCTGCCGCAGGCACTATCGTGCTTCCCACGACGACCCCATAGCCCAACGCCATTCGTAAGGGCCATTTAAGCATACTGAATATCTGGCTGAGTGCGGCGTAAAGCAACTGATCAACTCCGTAAATTCATCGCGATATGAAGCAACTGACGGCCAATGGGGCTTCTGTGTGCCGACTGCGGCAACCTCCGCGATCGCTCAGCGACCGAGTACAACCGTGCCCTCATAGAACCAAACGCCCGCCACACAGCCGGTCATTAAGGTTGCTAATGTTCCCGCCCACAGGGCTTTCCAGCCTAAGGAAGAAATGTCGTGGCTGCGGGACGGCACTAAGCCCGCCAACCCACCTACAAAGATGCCGACAGAGGGCACATGGGCAAATCCACAGAGCACATAGCTGATAATCACCAAGGCGCGATCGCTGAGCACGCCCTCGGCCGATAAATCCGCTAGGGCAATATAAGGCGGAATGGCCGTTTTCAATAATCGTTGGCCGATCAATACAGAAGACGTCCACAGCTCATTCCAGTCGAGGGACACCCCAGTGAGAAAGGTGAGTGGTAAAAAGAGCACCCCAGTAATGTTGTCTAAGGTGACAACGCTAAAGAGCTGACCGATAGGCCGCAGCAGCGCGATCGAACTCGTTTGCAGCGAAGCGAGCGAAGCAAATAGGAGGTTGAGCAGGGCCACCAAGCCCAAAATCGTAATCAACGAGGCGGCGATCCCGACGGCCATTTTGACGCCGTCTAGCGCGCCCCCAATCAACGCATCCATCGGACTTTTGTTTTCTGCTTCGACCTGTACTAGTTCCGGTACCTTGCCCAAGGTTTCGGGAATCTCTTTTTCAGGCACCAAAATTTTAGCCATCACAAACGCCGCGGGAATCGTGAGCACCGATGCGGACATCAGGTGTCCGGCGATCGCCGGAAAGGTACTGCGCAGATAACCAGCATACAGCCCCAATACGGTCGAGGCGATGGAGCCAAAGCAAGAGGCTAAGATTGCGCATAACTCACTGCGGGTCATATTGACCAAAAATGGTTTGATGGCGATCGCCGACTCAATACCCACAAAGATATTGGCGGCCCCGGCCAGAGACTCTGCTCCACTGATATTCATCACTGAGCGGAAGAACTTGGCAAATACATTCACCACTGGCTGAATCACGCCCAGGTTGTAGAGCAGATTGAAAATCGCGGCGAAGAAAATGACCTGTGGCAGGGCTCGAAACGCCAGAATGTAGCCGAGTCCCAGGCTATCGGCACCGAGGCGATCGCCCGGTACCGGCGTAAAAGGTGGAGTCAGCGCCCGGGCCAACCAGCGGCCCGCCCCTTGGGGACCGACCTGCGCCCCCAAATCAGGCACCAAGATGGGCCCAAACAAAAACCGCGAACCCGCCTCAGACGCATCAATTAAAGCATTGAGGATGCCGCTGAGCCACACCACCACCTCGCGGGTAATCGGCGCCCGAAAGATTAGCAGCCCGAGTAGCAGTTGGAGGCCGATGCCAACGGCAATGAGTTTCCAAGGGATGCGGCGTCGATCTTCAGAGCCCAACCAAGCGACAAAGCATAGTCCCGCCATTCCCACCAGTGACAACAAGTTGAGCATATGAAGCCTCGGTTCACCGCTAACGCCACGATTCTACAAGGGGAGATGGAATGTGAACCGAATTTTTGGCGCTGTCGCAATTTACTTAATAGAAGATATTTCCCCCGTCTGTGCGTTCTGGCTGGCGTCAAACCATAATGGATGAAATAGTGGCTCTTCTTTGGTTTATGAATCCTTTTTCACCTCTGCCGCCGAATTGGGCCCAAGCGGCAGTCCATGCCTACCAATTTGGCTGTCCCCACTGTGGAGCCGACCCTTCAAAATCAACCGCCGTGTGGATCAATCGACGATCGCCCGTATACACCGAAGGCCGCAAACGCAAATGGCAAGAATTCTATCAATGTGGCGAGTGTGAAGCTGCTTGGTGGGCTTGGAGCAGCGATCGCCCTCCTACCGAATGGAGTGGCCAAAAAGAGGGGCAGGATGACTTAGCTGACGATCCATTCGAGCTGTAAAAGCCATGGCGATCTTGGTATTTGGCAGCTTGAACATGGACTTAGTCGTACGCACCCCTCGGCTCCCACAGTCGGGAGAAACGCTGACTGGCCAATCCTTTACCACAGTGGCGGGCGGCAAAGGAGCCAACCAAGCTGTTGCCGTTGCCCGTCAGGGTGCGACTACAACCTTAGTGGGGCGAGTCGGCGATGATGATTTTGGCCGTCAGCTATGCCAAGCACTGGCGCATGATGGCGTCCAGATAAAAGATACGGTGTTGATCGATGGTGAGACTCACACCGGCGTGGCAGCGATCGCCGTGGGGGCCCAAGGGGAGAACCAGATCCTCATTGTGCCAGGTGCCAACGGGCGCGTGAATCGTGCCGATGTTGATCGTCTAAAGCCGCACTTTAAGACTGCCGACCTGCTGCTACTACAGTGTGAAATTGGCCCTGCAAGTGTTGTCGCTGCGGCCCAAACCGCTCACGCAGCAGGCCTCACGGTGATGCTAGACCCGGCACCGGTACCAGCGGGTGACCTCACCTCGGTCTATCCCAGTGTTGACATCCTGACCCCTAATCAAGTCGAAGCTGAACAACTCGTGGGATTTCCAGTCAATACCATTGATCAAGCCAACGCGGCGATCGCCGCCCTACAGTCACAAGGAGCCACCACCGTCATTATCAAGCTAGGCGAGCAGGGCGTCGTTTGCGGCACCCTCACTGAAACCTTCTATCAACCTGCTTTTACCGTCACTGTGGTCGATACCGTGGCGGCAGGCGATGCTTTTAATGGGGGACTGGCGATCGCCCTTCAAGCCCAAAAGCCTCTGAGGGAAGCTGTCCAGTGGGCTACTGCCACAGCCGCATTATCAGTTACTAAAGCCGGTGCCCAGCCCTCACTTCCCACGCACTCAGAGGTGACTGATTTTCTCGCTGTTTATGACCGCTAATAGGGTGGCTCCGAACGAGCGTTTATACGCCGGTTCGGCACGCACAGCACGACCGGCCTACTGACCTTAACGATACTGCTCTAGCCGGCATCATGGCTGCGACTCATCAGCCCCTGACAAAGCGGCGCGAAGCCCCTGACAAAACTCCAGCAGCGACTTGAGCCTTTGCTGCATCTGAGTCTGGCGTTTTTGAATGGTCAAGGTATTTCTGGCTGACTGCAAAAAGGCCACATCCATACCCAGCAAGCGTAGGGCTCGACTAATCTCTGTCTGATAAGTGACAAGTCCCTCCGCCGATGTCGAAGCCAAAAGCGTCGGCAATAGCTGCTGCTGATAAAGCTGCTGCACTGAGAGAAACTGTTCTTGCAGCGCCGTACTATCGAGGTTAGCCTGACAGGTAGAGCTTTGTAGCGTGGTCAGTTGCTGGATAAATGTCGATAAGATATCGGCCTCGGCAGAGTAGTAGCGTTGAAAAGCAGACATGCAATTTCCTTTGGGGTCGGTGTCAGATACTTCCCTAGGCTAGGGACAAACAATTTCCTCCTAAAGTTGTACATCACCGCAATAAATGTCAACATCTTTAGACCCTGTTGAGGATCCCTCAACAGGGTCTATATTATTTAGATAAACCCATAACGTTTATGATTTACGGCTGACGAATGACCCTAGGTGGGTCCCGACGACGGGGACAACCTAGATTTGGTCTCCCGTGGTTTGCCACTAGCTTAGTCCATTGGTCTCAAGTCCCGACCTCTGGCTCTCCAGTTGATATCCAGCTGAGCAACCTTAATCCCAGCCGTTCCCGTTCTCTATCCCTACTGCCTCGCCCTTGTTCCTGCTTTCGGCTAGTGCATCGCTAGCGACAATGTCGTTTACTTCATCCCCTTTGCAATGCCCAATTCGACCGTAACGATTCCCCAAGACTGCACAGTGCCTACTTGGTTAGCGCATTGTCTGCTGTCGAGCTCTGCGGCTCACGCCTTTGGAGAATGTCCTAGTAATCACAATGGTCATCTTCTTCACAGCGATGAAGGCAGCGTGGGTTTGGAGTCGGACGCGGGTAAAGGGTTACCGCACCTAGATCTTGAAAGCCGCGACTTAGTTAGTCAGGCATTTCAGTTTGCCTACAAGCTACACGAAGGGCAAAAGCGAGCGTCTGGAGAGTCTTACATTTGTCACCCAATCGAGGTAGCGTGCCTGCTCAGAGAGTTGGGGGGCGACAGCGCCATGATCGCCGCTGGATTTCTCCACGATGTAGTGGAAGACACGGAGGTCACCCCAGAAGAAATTGAGAGCCACTTTGGCGAAGAGGTACGACGTTTAGTAGAAGGGGTAACCAAACTATCGAAATTCAACTTCCATAGCAAAACGGAGCGCCAAGCCGAAAATTTTCGCCGCATGTTTTTGGCGATGGCCCAAGACGTGCGCGTCATCGTAGTCAAGCTCGCCGATCGCCTCCACAACATGCGTACGCTCGAGCACCTCCCACCGGCCAAACAGCGTCGCATTGCTGCTGAAACCTTGGAGATTTTTGCCCCCCTAGCCAATCGACTCGGAATTGGCCGTTTCAAATGGGAGCTGGAGGATATTTCCTTTAAATATTTAGAGCCTGACGCTTATCGCACCATGCAGACTTATGTAGCGGGCAAGCGCACCGATCGCGAGGCACGGCTACAAGCGGCCGCAACGACTTTACACGAGCGCATGGAGCAAGCCGGCATCAGCATTGTGGATGTCAGTAGCCGCCCCAAACATCTATATGGCATTTTCCGCAAAATGGAGCGCCAGCTAAAACAGTTCAACGAAATTTACGATGTTGCCGCTATTCGCCTTATCGTTAACACCAATGAAGAATGCTATCGCGCCTTAGCGATCGTCCATGATGCATTTCGGCCGATTCCGGGTCGCTTTAAAGACTACATCGGCTTGCCTAAACCCAACCGTTATCAGTCTTTACACACAGTTGTTATTGGCAGTTATGGTCGCCCTATCGAAGTGCAGATTCGCACCCTGGAGATGCATCAGGTGGCGGAGTATGGCATCGCGGCCCACTGGAAATATAAAGAATCAGGCGGCTCGAGTACGATGCCGGTCAACGCTGATGAGGAACGATTTACCTGGCTACGCCAACTGCTGGAATGGCAAAGTGACCTTAAAGATGCCCAAGAATTCATGGACAACGTCAAGGGCAATCTCTTTGACGAAGATGTCTATGTGTTTACGCCTGACGGTGACGTTATCTCGCTGACCCGGGGTGCGTCGCCGATTGACTTTGCTTATCGCATTCATACAGAGGTGGGCAACCACTGTGCCGGGGCCCGGGTCAATGGCCGCATTGTTCCCCTCGATACGCCCTTGGAGAATGGCGACATTGTTGAGATTATCACTCAAAAGAACAGTCATCCGAGTCTTGATTGGTTGAACTATGTCGTCACAGCCGGGGCCCGCAACCGCATTCGCCAGTGGTATAAGCGATCGCACCGCAGCCAAAACGTTGCTCGGGGCCGTGAACTTTTGGAAAAAGAGATGGGCAAGAGTGGTCTTGATGCCATGCTCAAATCAGAGCCGGCCCAAGCTGTCGCTGAGCGCTGCAACTACCCCAGCGCCGAAGATTTGCTGGCTGGGCTAGGCTATGGGGAAGTCACACTCAACCTCGTAGTCAACCGTTTACGCGAGGCAGTCAAAGCGCAACAACCGATCCAATCTCGCGACACTGATCCCCAAGCCGATGCCGAAATACTCTTGGCAGAAGCAATCAGTCAGCCGGTCAAACCATTCCAGCCCCGTTCTGACTCTCCGATTCTGGGAGTTGAGGGCTTGCTCTACCATATGGCAGGCTGTTGTAACCCGCTGCCAGGAGAATCGATCATTGGAGCCGTTTCCCTCGGTTCACGAGGTATCGCAATTCATCATCAGAGTTGTCCTAATGTTGAGCGCATCCCAGGCGATCGCCTGATCCCCACTAGTTGGAATCAAGGGGAAGCCACCGCTAAACGCTCCTCTACATATCCGGTACAGGTCCGCATCCAAGTCATCGATCGCGTGGGCGTACTTAAGGACATTCTCAGCCACTTGTCTGACTTAGATATCAACGTCCACAAGGCTCAGGTCAAGACCTTTCCCGGACAAACTGCCGAGATTGATCTAGGGCTAGATGTGCGGGATCATGCCCATCTGGAGCGCACCTTTACCCAAGTCCGCAAGATGACCGATGTGTTATCGCTCCATCGAGTTAGCGAGTCAGGTTGAGGCGTGGCCGGCAGTGTGCAGCCTGCTCAAGCATGTCGAGATACCTAAACCCTTACCTCCAGCCCTTTACCCCAACCAGCCGTCGGTGGCATAGGCGTACCACTGGTGAGCTAGTAGTGCGATGCCAATCCAGGCGATCGCCCAACTCACTCGATAAAGCCGACCGAGTGGTATGGCCGCCAAGAGTAGCCCAATACCGACAAAGGTATACGGGGTACCAAAGACATGGCGGGCAGTGCTGTACAGATTGCCTGAGTTGATTAACAAATTAATTGCCGCATGTGCTCCGCTAAACGCGATCGCATATATCCCTGCAAACCGTCTAAGCGATCCCCATCTAGGCGTCGTCATGACCGGCTGCGAAATCATACCTTGTGGCCAAAATCGGTGAAGGCTCATTAGCACTCCAACAAATGCTAATGGGTGGATCAAAAAGCTATAGACCCAAGGTGATCGCGGTAGCCATACCTGCCGTTTGAGTGAAGCTTGCAGGTCACCGGCGACGCCCCAAAGTAGGCCCACACCTAGTAGTAATGGCAGGTACAGGCCATGTAAGTCCATCAGCAGCGATCGTGGCAGCACCAACAACCAAGGGCGAATTGCCACGCTGCGTCCCCAAGCAACTTGAGCCTCAAATGGAGCCCAAATGGAGCCCAGCTCTTGCCCACAAGTGTGACCATAAATGCCGTAGCCTACGATGTTACCCACAGCGATCGCGCTTGCTACGCCCAGTATTTCCATTGCAGATGGGAAGCTGGGGCTGTCTGTCTGACCCGCATTAACGGGTGACAGACGACTACATTGCCAGTAAAGCCAGCCGCCAAATGCTAATGCCGCCAAGGACGGGACCAGGATCGGCCGCGTCAAACTCAGTCCAATACTTAAGAGAAATACGCCAGAAACCATACTGCCCCACTGCAACTGCCTCCACTGGCTAGCGCGATCAAGCTTTGCCAACAGCAAGAGCAGTCCCCAACTCATCAAACTAAAGAGACTTTCCGTGTAGCCAATGCTGTGAAAAATGGCATTTGGGCCTAGGGCATAGAGAAAAAACGCCAGAAAAGCAATGCGGCGATTACAGATGATTTTTTGTAGTGTTCGCAACGCCAGCGGCAGCGAAATCGCAAATATCAGGGCCGATCCCATGGTTGAAAATCGGAGTGCTTGCTCCACTGTTGAGGGACCTGCCGCGATATGAATTAGAGAGGGCCAAAGCGGATAGAACGCGGTACAGCGAGGTGAGATCGCCAACTGGGCATAAATCCCCGCGTCCCAGTATTGAAACTGATCAAACGCTTCTAATACGCTGTACTTGGCCCAACCCGATGTGCTTCCAAGCAGCACGCTAAGCTGAATCAAGCCATATAGAATACCCACTAGCAGGACTTGGCCCCAAAATTCCTGGGTCATGCCATACCAGCCCTGCCAAATAACCCTTAGTTTTTTGGAAAAGTCGTCGCCAGACATCTCTGCATCAACATGATTACGGTCAACCAAACGACAGGACGCTCAGTCTGCTACGTCTTTCACCCCACGACTGCCGCTACCGGGGAGTTTGATTACACTACAAGGGTTACCGATCGGATTTGTGGATAGCGCGGTCAGCTGCGATCGCCACTAACAGGTTCGATTTACCCAATTTGATTTACCCAAATAGTGATCGGTCTGATGTCCCCATTCAACCCTCTCTTACATCTCTTTGGCTCCGGTGCGACGGCCTATCTCCTCGCCAGTCAAATCCGCGATGCGAAGACCCGCCCCAATGTATTAGCTGGTTTCTACTTTGCCGAATCTGGCTCAGTCCCGTTTTTGACCAAACTACGCGATCGGGCCCAAGTCGAAGGCGACACATGGCTAGCTGACCAGCTGACCCACCATGTCAACGATGAACGTCGTCACGGTCAGGTTTTTGCCAACGCGCTGAAGCAACACGGCAAGGAACCCATAACTCCCCAAGCCTCTGCAAATAAAGGCTCTCAGCAAGAAAAGAGTCCCTTTATGGAAGCCTACTTCCGGGGCTACGCGGCCACGGATTTACAGCCTGAAAATATCTCCTGGCAGACATTTCTGGGCAGCACCCACATCTTGGAAGCTGATGCTTGTCAAGATTTTCGTAACCTCTCACGGGCTTTGACCGGCGTTGCCGATATGGCGCAAGTCCGGGCAGGAATTCTCAGCGTTGCCACCGACGAAGACCGCCACGCCAGCTATCTCAAGACCGCCATGCAACGGCGCTATGGCTACTTGGTCACCGAGTCGCTCATCACCGAATGGCGATCGCGCAAGACCGATGCGTTGTTGGCTGCCGTAGGCCGATACCTCCAACCTGATCGCCCCATGCAGACGCTGACCCGCGATCGTCAGACACAGCCCGCCACGACATCGCCGCGATCACCTGCTATAGCCGCCTGAATATTGCTAGGTCGGTTTAACGCTGGCCGGATATTATTCGTTAACTGTATCCAGCGATGCTAACGCCGCTTGAGCTGAGTCCCATCGATGATCTAGGCTTGGCGCTAGCAGCTTTTTTAGCCATAGGGTAAACGTCGGCGTCACCTCCACAAATTCCTCAAAGCGGATGCGCACGCCTTTTGTCCGCATTTCTAAAGGGGGCTTACCGGTGAGGGTCTCGGCTAAAGTCGCCCCTAAACTGTACAAGTCTGAAACTGCCAGAACCCGTCCGGCTGATTGCTCCGGTGGCGCATAGCCGTCAGTGCCCACCATCGTAATGGCGGTATTACTGGCGTTGAGCGCTTTCACAGTGCCAAAATCGACCAAGCAGATTTGCGCGATTTCCACCGGCAAGCCAGGTTGCAACAGCAAGTTGCTCGGTCGAATATCGCGGTGAATAATCGGAGGCTCAAAGGTATGCAGATGGTGCAGAATACTGAGGACGGCTCGGGCAATTTTAACCACTTCGGACTCACTAAAAATACGTGCCTCACTCAAATAGCTCTGTAGCGAGATCCCCTCAACGTATGACTGCACTAAAACCATCGCCTGCTCTTGGGTTGGCATCTCCATCTCAAAGTAGCCCAGGTAACGTGGGGTTGCTTGATGATTGAGCAGCTTGAGAGCATCCACCTCTCGTTTAAAGAGTCGCAAATCGATTGGCGTCAAACTGTCGTCTAAAAATAAAACCTTCAAAATCACCAACTCATCGGTCTGCAGATCGCGGGCTTGCAATGTCCAGCGTCCCGATTTTTTCCCCAGTTGGCGTTCTACTTCGTAGCGATCGCCCAAAATCTGACCGCCCATATCGATTCCTAAATAAACAACAGACCTACTGTTTACCAGCTCAACCAGAAACCAGCCATCGGTTTAACCTGTTTTTAGCATAGGAAATCCATCCCTTTACGAAAACTCGGCATCCTTGATGTTTAAACACTCCACCTTTCAATAATTAGGACCCGTCCTGGTTGGCATCCCATCACCGGTTCCGCCCCCTCGCATTATGGGGCTGCCCATTCGGTCATCGCAGCGAACCCATCCGGCCGCTGGCGCAGGCTGACCTCGAGGTCACAGAATATTGCCATTCGGCATCAAGGACTTGCCGATCTTTTCCAACTTCTTGGCATTTAACTGCAATAATCGTCACCCCTAGGCCCAATCGCGATGTCATACAATAGCCCTGAAGCTTATTTGAGCCTGAGCGGCGCTGCCTCTTGTCGTTCCTACGGGGCGCTGCTTTCGAGGCTAGGTGATGCCAATAGCAGCCGGCACCGCTCCAAAGTAATAGCCCTTCATCCTTAGCATCACAGGTGACTCCTGATGGCCATTCCCTCCCTGTTTCAGAAGGCCCAGCGGTGGTTCTTTAAAACCCCTGAGCGAGCCCTCGATCAGGCCTACGAAGCCGCCAAAATGATTGAAGCGATCGAAAATGAGCATTTCGACGGCAATCCGATTTCGTCTCCTTATGGCAACTATGGCAAAAGTTCCATGGCCTACTTTGAAGGAGAATTGCGTAAATATCTCAACCTGATCAACCTGAGAATGATGGAGTTTCGCACCAGCAGTGCCGTCGTGCGCGTCTCTGATCCCAAAATCATGGAAATCAAGGTCGACGATCGCGCCGAGCAAACCCTTACCGTCAACGTCATCGACAAACCCGCCATTTTCTTTCGTAAGCTGCAATACGTTGACGAGGTGCGCTCTCGCTATAGCTCCCCTGAGCCCGAGACCCAGGCCACCGTAGTCATGGTCAAAGAATCTCAAACGGCCAAACAAAGAAACAGTTCTGTGTCGCGGCTAGCCCAGCAGTCAAGCAACGGTGAGACTACCAGGGCCATTACCCCAGTCCCCCCCGCGTCAGCCACACCCGCCCGAAGCGAAGACCAGAACGGACAACGCTCCGCTGGCCTCTCTGACCGCGCCAGCGTTTTGCCCCGCTCGATTCTCCGCACAGTAGATCGGATTCGGCGGGACCTCGACCCCAATGCCGAAGAACAAGTCGTCAAAAGTTTCCGGTCCTCTCGTGGACGCACCACCACGGCCATCAAATTTTTGCTGCTGCTCATCATCGTCCCGCTGCTGACTCAGCAATTTGCCAAAAACTATGTCGTAGGGCCCGTGGTCGACTATGTTCGAGAGAACCAAGAGGCCGACGTTTTTCTCAATCTAGAGATGGAAGAAGAAGCCCTCCATGAACTGCAGCGATATGAGGAGCGGCTGCGGTTTGAAGTCCTCATCGGTAAAGTGGCTCCCATCCGTGAAGCCGAAATTGAAGAACAGGTCGTTGAAAAAGCGACCGAAATTGAAGAGGCTTACCGCCAGCGCAGCGCTGACTCTGTGAAAAACGTTTTCTCTGACATGCTGGCGATCGCAGCCTTCGTATTGCTATTAGTCAATCAAAAGCGCGGCATCTTGACCCTCAAAGGCTTTTTAGACGAAATCGTCTACGGCCTCAGTGATAGTGCTAAGGCTTTCATCATTATTCTGTTTACTGACATGTTCGTGGGGTTCCACTCTCCCCATGGCTGGGAGGTCTTGATGGAGGGGCTCTCTCGACATTTAGGATTTGCCGCCAACCGCGAGTTCATCTTCCTGTTCATTGCCACCTTCCCTGTCATCCTTGATACCGTTTTCAAATATTGGATTTTCCGCTATCTGAACCGGATTTCTCCCTCAGCTGTAGCCACTTATAAAAATATGAATGAGTAGATCAGCTCAGTAACTTTACGGATTCTTTACTGCCCACTCACTCTTTTGAAGAGCACAAAAGTGCTGCTTTGAAAAAGGCTTCAATCTCTCAGCTAGAGCAGAAGATTCCAGGCTTCTTGAAGATTAATACATCAAATATTTACATTGAATCATTGCGGGTTTTGCACATTGATACTACTTACTGCTCATTTTCAGCAAAAATACCGAAGTCTTTCAAACCGTTCTCGCCCCTTTCAGAACAGCTTATTTATTGGCACATATGCTGATGCGAACACTAGCAAACTGGGCAAAATACTCATTAAGAACGTTGTTCATTTCTCATCAAATTGATGAAAGCTTAATTAGAAGTTCTATTTCCCATAAAGTTAACCGTCGAATCCGGAGATAGGCACTGATACGAGGCATACCTATATAAGTGCGGGTGAATTGTCTGGTTCAGAGCACCAACAAATCAATCGTTGGGCGCCGATGAATCTCAGACCCTCACCGGTCATTCAGTGTCCCCTGCTCTTCAAATCACTAACGTCAACACGAAAAGGACATTCCCCAGCGATGCGCATCCTTATCTACTCTTATAACTATCATCCTGAGCCTATCGGTATAGCACCGCTAATGACCGAACTGGCAGAAGGGTTAGTCAAACGAGGGCATGAGGTAAGGGTGGTGACGGCTATGCCGAACTATCCAGAGCGCAAAATTTATCCCGCCTATCGCAATAAGTGGTACGTCACAGAAGAAAAAAATGGCGTCACTATCCAACGCTGCTACGTATGGATTCGACCAAATCCGGGGTTGTTAACGCGGGTACTTTTGGAGGGCAGTTTTGTCGGTCTCAGCTTCATTAAAGCGCTGCAGGGATGGCGGCCAGACGTCATTTTGAACACGAGTCCTTCGCTACCGGTGGCTGTACCGGTAGCTCTACTCAAACTGATCTATCGCTGCCCCACAGTGATGAATCTACAGGACATCTTGCCGGAGGCGGCGGTCCAAACTGGGCTGATTAGCAACCCCAAAGCAATTCGGGCGTTCGAAATCCTCGAAAATTTTGCCTACCGCTCAGCTACACGCATCAGCGTCATTGCAGAAGGCTTTCGAACGAATCTGTTGGGTAAGGGAGTACCTGACAGCAAAATGAAAATCATTTCCAACTGGGTGGATGTCAATTTTATTCGGCCGTTGCCAAAATACGAAAATGCGTTTCGACGGGCTAATGGGCTAGGCGACAAGTTTGTCGTTCTCTATTCCGGCAACATTGCTCGTACCCAGGGTATTCAAACGGTTATTCGAGCCGCAGCTAAGTTACAACACATTCAAGATTTAGCGTTTGTGCTCGTCGGAGAAGAAAGCCAACTGTCTGATCTTGACGAACTGAGACAGGAACTAGGCGTCCACAACGTTCTCCTCAGACCATTTGCCCCTCGCGCTGAACTGCCTGAGATGCTAGCGGCGGCAGATGTCGGACTAATCATGCAAAAGCGTAATGTGGTTGGCTTCAATATGCCATCTAAGACTCAGGTGCTCTTGGCCAGTGGCCGTCCCATTTTAGCGGCGGTACCAGCTCATGGAACAGCGGCCCAAGCGATACGGGCTAGCGGTGGGGGTTTGGTGGTAGAACCTGAAGATGCTCAAGCATTAGCAGAGGCCGTTCAACACCTTTACGAAAACCAAGACCTCGCGGAAAATCTGGGTCGACAGGGTCGACATCATGCCATGAATGAATATTCTTTTGAGCAGGCGCTCAATCGGTATGAAACTCTGTTTAAGCAGCTTGTAGAAGGGAAAGACGCGAGATCGCCCTATAATGCGATGGCTCCCCAAATGGCTTCGGCCGATACTGCTCTCCCCCCCCGGCCGCGCCGCTAAACCACTACCCGGCTGGCTTCATTAAGAAGCTGTTCACCAATTGCCAGTCGAAGGTTTGTAGGTGGTTTACTCAAGAAAATTCTGATGGTTATAGGGCCATTAAAACTACACAGGAGCGAGCATCAACCTGATATCGATAGCCTTCGACGGCGTCGGTGGTGCCGTCAACAATGTCATGGGACCCAAGCTTGGCAGTATTGATAATCCGATACCAATGGCTGTGAGCATGGGGCTGAGGCAGCCTAAAAGATAGGGGCTCCCAATAGGCATTAAGCATGACGTGCATTTCTTCTTCGACCAAGGGGTCGTGTAACGTAAACGCTAGGCTGTGGGAGTGATCTGCCCAATCAGGCTCATACAACTCGACTCCATGCCAGGTGATGTGCGGTGCTTTAACGGGCTCTTCGGTGACCTGTAACCATCGCGTTTGCTGAAATAGTCTGAGGTTTTGTACCAGGTCAATCATCCGCTGGGTAAATCGAAAAATCTCTTTGTGCGATTCCAGTCGCTCCCAATCTAGCCAGCTCAAAGCATTGTTTTGACAATAGGCATTGTTGTTGCCTTTTTGGGTGCGGCAACTCTCATCTCCCATCAATACCATTGGCGTCCCCTGAGCAATAAGGAGAATCGTAATCAAATTCTTCATTTGCTGGATTCTCAACTGCTGAATCGCCGGTTTTATGGTGGGACCTTCTACCCCACAGTTCCAACTGAAATTGGCGTCAGTGCCATCGCGATTCTTTTCACTGTTGGCTTCGTTATGTTTGCTGTTGTAAGCCACCACATCGTGCATGGTAAAGCCGTCGTGACAGGTAATGAAATTGATACTGCGGTTGGTCTCCCGCTGGGGATCATCAACAAACAAATCTGGACTGCCTAAAATTCGAGACGCTAGGGTACTGACTGTATTTTTATCGCCTTTGACAAATCGCCGCACGTCATCGCGAAAGGGACCATTCCACTCCGCAAAGCGATCGCCAATAAACGACCCTACCTGATATAGGCCCGCAGCATCCCAGGCTTCGGCAATCAGTTTGGTACTAGCTAGGACTGGGTCTGATTCAATCGCCCACAAAATTGGGGGATCATCCTGAGGCTGCCCCATCTTGTCGCGCGCCATGACAGAAGCCAAATCAAACCGAAAGCCATCAACATGCATCTCTGAAACCCAGTAGCGTAAGCTATCGAGGATCAAGCGACTCACAACCGTATGATCTGACTTGACGGTATTGCCGCAGCCGCTGTAGTTAGCATAGTGAGCTGCATCGGCTTCTTCCAAAATGTAATAGGTCTGATTATCCAATCCTCGAAAGGACAGAGTGGGGCCTCGATGGTCGCCCTCGGCGGTGTGATTGAACACCACGTCTAAAATAACTTCGATATTGGCCTTATGTAGGGCTTTGACCATATCGCGAAATTCATCGACAGGCCCTATGGGATCAGGGCAAGCGCTGTATTGTCGATGGGGCGCAAAAAAGCCGATTGTGCTGTATCCCCAATAATTACTGAGACCCAACGGGGCATCTCTTTCGTCAAACTCGTGGACAGGCAAGAGCTCCACTGCGGTAATGCCTAAGGACTTCAAATACGGAATTTTTTCGATCACGCCGGCAAACGTCCCGCGTTTTTCAGGAGTGATGCCCGAGTTAGGATTTTTGGTAAAGCCGCCCACGTGCATTTCGTAAATCACCGTCCGTGAGTAAGGAATTCCCAAGGGAGCATCGCCCTCCCAGTCGTAAGCGCTGAGATCAACTACCACGTTTCTCAACGCATGGGGAGAGTTTTCACCGGGATAAGAGGCCATCTGGCGATCGTAGTTGGCCTGACCTACCACTGCGCGGCCATAGGGATCTAATAAAACTTTGGCTGGATCAAAGCGGTGTCCAGCATCCGGTAGATAGGGACCCGTGGCGCGATAGGCGTAAACCTGACCAGCGCTCAGTCCTTTGATGTGGACGTGCCAATAATTGAATGAGCGGTGGTAAAGCGGGTCGAGATGGATTGTACACTCTGGGTAAGGTGCCTCTGGCGATGAGTAGAGTAGCAAATCAATACCAGTGGCATGTTGCGAATAGACGCAAAAGTTTACACCAGTGGAATCTACTGTCGCCCCGAGCGGAAAGCTTTTTCCAGGGGTGATTCTTAAAGCCATGAATGCTTCCTATTCTAATTCCAAATGCTGATTGCCTAATTGCGCCTTCATCACAGCGCGAATCAGTGCGATCTCATCGGGGGTAATTTGGCCGTCGGCCATGAGCGCGGCTCGTAGCTCAGCAGATTCATCTGAGGAAATTTTGCCGTCGGCCATGACTCGCTCGACGAGCGATCGCAGATCAGCCAAATGTTGTGAATCATCAGGGGCAGGCGATTGAGAATCAGAAACGTGAGTTGTCATCGCAAATCACCCTTGATAACCTATGCGATATCCACCAAACAATCGAATCATAGCGATCCATCCGGCCTTCGCTGCCAAAACAGCAGATCATTTAACATCGCTAATAATCAAACTGCAAAAACCGGGCGTTGCCGTCAGCCGGGACAGACCGTGGACCATTGCTCAATATCCGATCGCGCATCCATCAGGGATGTCAGCTCTCCCCGATAAGTAACCAAACGGCTTCTCTCGAGGGAGTTGGGAGGAACGAGACTAATCATTTCATCAACGGTCGCAGTAGCACAGGCCCAGTCCCTCGCGGAGACAGATTCATCCACGCGGGCGCGCAACGCCGCTAATTGTTGCAGGCGAGCTTGCTCACGGCGCTGTTGCGCAAGGTAAGCCTCGACATTGGCGATCGCTCTCAGAGCGTAGGGATCACCAGGGCGCTCAGCTAAAGCGCGGCGAAAGTTGATGAGCGCGGTTTGATAGTCAGCTTGTTCTTCGGCGGCGTAGCCAACCAGCATCGCCTGGGTGTAGAGATCCGGCGCACTGTCTGCCGCTGGAGTGGGTGGGGCACTGGGAGCTTCGGCCGCGGGCGGGGCTCCCGTCTCAGTGCCAAAGGTAACGCCAGGAATGCCGTCGGCGATCGCGACTGCACTGCCCCAACTCGCTAACCCCCATAGTGTCAACGCCATTAGTGTGATCGGGTTGCCAATCGTTTGCTTCCAGTCATACAGCATGGTGACGCCCTCCCAGAGCCGGTTTGCGACGATACATGCTCCTAAGGATAGCTAAGATTTCCAGATCTGCCGCAGAGTCATGCGCGATTGCTTTGGTGCTCCGCTTGCCAAAAAACTAAAATAATTCAGACCTTTCTCGTTCCAACCGGTTTCCCGAACACGATGCCTAACTCTCCTATCTGGACCACCGCTGCCGAAAGCCGACTCAAAGAAATTCCTTTTTTTGTCAGGCCCGCCGCTCGCAAGAAGATTGAGAAATTTGCCCGAGACCAGGGCATCAACGAGATCACTGAAGCAGTTTATGAAGAGGCTAAAAAAGAGTTTGGTTGAGTCTCTCAGAGGTTCTGTAGCGATCGATATCAGCTAGTGGCGTCCCTTGCCCACGACTTTTGCTTTATCCATCGCAGATTGTCGGGCTTGAGATGGGCAGTCTAAAATTGCTTGATCGGCCCGTTGATGTAGACGATTACACTGCTCTCTAAAGCTCAAGAGCGATTGCCATCTGTGAATAGATTGACTCCTCACCTTCGGTCGATAAGGCGTCGTACTTATCAGGCACTGCATCATTCCTCGCTGCACCAAGCCTTTACCCTGCCAGTCCTGGTTCAGATTTTTGCGGCGGTGGGGCTGGTAGGGTATTTATCCTTTCGCAACGGACAGCAAGCGGTGCAAGTGCTCGCCTCTCAGCTACGAAGCGAAGTTTCGGCACGTATTGAGGGGGAATTGGATAGCTATTTTGGCAATCCCCATGCGATCAATCGCCTCAATGCTACGGCTTTTTCCCACGGTGATATCACCGTAGAACAAGCTTTGAGAGGCGAGCACCTGCTGTTTCAGCAGATGAAAATATATCCTGAGATTGCTTTTGTCTATTGCGGCAGCGTGCAGTCGGGGGAGTTTTTTGGCGTGCTGCGATCGCCCGACACTGGCCAGCTAGAACTGTCCTATAGCAATTCTGAGACAAACTACAACCGAAGGCACTACAGTTTAGACGCGCGGGGCTACCGCCAGCATCAACTTTATGAAAAAGGGCCTACCTATGATGCGCGCTTGCGACCCTGGTTCAAAGCAGCGCTCGATGCCGAAGGGCCGAACTGGACAGACGTCTACATGGCGTTTACCACTCAGTTGCCAAACGTTACCGCCAGCCTGCCCGTGTATGACCGCCGCGATCGACGATTGCTCGGTGTTTGTGGTGCCGATGTGGTGCTGCCAGAGGAGTTTCGCTCATTTCTTAAAAATTTGGAAATTGGCCAGTCCGGTCAGGCCTTTGTAGTCGATCGACAGGGCAATCTGATTTCCAGCTCGACCGACGAGCCACTCATGAAAGTACTCGGGCAAAATCCCCAGTTTGTGACGGCGACTCAGAGCAACAATGCCTATGTCCAAGAGACGGCCAACTATCTCAAGGATCGGTACGGCAGTTTTGCTCGAATTCAGCAAAATCGACAGCTAACATTCTTACTCGATGGCGAACGGCAATTTTTAGAGGTCCTGCCGTTTAGTGACGGCTTTGGGCTGGACTGGTTGATTGTTGTCGTAGTCCCAGAGTCAGACTATATGAGGCAAATCCGCCTCAACACGCGCATCACGATCGCTCTGTGTGGAGCTGCCTTAGCCATTGCTTTATTCGTGGGCACGCTGCTATCTCGACGGTTGACCAGTCCCATCTTGCAGCTCAACGCTGCAGTCAAAGATATTGCCGCTGGCGATTGGGATCAGCGTGTTTCTATCCACCGCACTGACGAGTTAGGAGAGCTGGCCAACTCTATCAACTCCATGACTGCACAAATTCAGCAATCGTTTGTACAGCTGGAAAAACAAAGCCAGTCCTTTGCTCGGTTCTTTCCACCGGAGTATCTACGCTTTCTCAACAAACAGAGCGTGCAAGATGTCCGGCTTGGCGATCACCTCACCGCTGAAATGACAGTCATGTTTTCCGATATTCGCGGCTTTACCAACATGGCTGAAAAACTGAGCACGCGCCGAACGTTTAAATTTATCAATGCCTACCTACAGCGGATTTCTCCCCTGGTGAGAACCCACGAGGGATTTGTCGTCAAAAATAAGGGCGACGGCATGATGGCGGTCTTTCCATTCTCTGTTGAAAATGCCATCGATTCAGCGATCGCTCAGTTTAAAGAGGTGCGTGAGCATAACCAGCAGATCAAGCCCAATTCACGGCATCATTTTGAAATTGAAATTGGGATCGGCCTCCATACCGGCAATGTGATGGCGGGCATGATTGGTGAACCTGACCGCATTCAACCTGACGCGATTTCAGACACAGTCAACCTGGCGGCTCGCCTCGAAGGGTTGTCAAAGGTTTATGGCGCTTCCCTCATTATTTCTGAAACGGTTGAGAAGCAAATTCAAGACCCTGATCGCTATCAATTGCGGTTTTTGGACCGCGCGATCGTCAAAGGTAGTTCTCAATCCGTGGCCATTTATGAAGTCTTAGATGCTGAAGCTGAGTCTCAACAGCGTAAAAAATTGCAGACCTTATCCGCGTTTCAGTTGGGCATCAAAGCCTACAGCAATCTTGACTTAGACACCGCTCAAAAGCACTTTACCGCTGTGCTCACCCAGCACCCCAACGATAAGACTGCCCAGCTCTATGAACAGCGAATTCATCAAATGATGGAAGAAGGTATTCCTGACGATTGGGATGGCGCTTGGACTTTTACTCACAAACGATAGGCCAAGGGACCAGCCAGGGAGCACTTTGAAGCTTAGTACACCATCTTTGCCCGATGGGCGCTCTAAAACTTAACCCGGTAATAAGCGTTTGGCGATGGGGCAGAGCGTTATTGAGTAGATCAGAATTCCAGTCGTACGAGAGCGTGTTATGCTCCAACCAAACCGTTTGGAGCAGCCATCCAACCCCCAAATTAATGCTGACAGGGTCCTCCGTAACGTCTAGGCTAAATTTAGAGGCGCTTGGAAGCATGGTTGTTGAGCGATGGGCGTGATTGCAAAAAGTATCTAGCTGGGATCTCGAGTGTAGTGTCGGCAACCTACTCAATATCGACAAACTGCACAGTCGTAAGGTGGTTGAGCTGTCCGGTTTGTTTCTCCTGCCGGCCGCTATGGATGCGCACTAAATTATGCTTATCAAGTCGTCCTAAGCGTTTTTCTTTAAGTTGTAAACATCGCTGAAGACATGGAGCTAAGTCTTTGACAGAGCCAACCTTCAACTCTGCATCCCCAGTCCCTGCAACAGTCTCGCGGCAAGAGCTACGAGAATTGGTGCGATCGCAGTTAGAGATGCTCTTAGAACAGCAAAACTTTCAGGGCGCGAAGGCGCTTTTAGTCCCGGTGCAACCAGTCGATATTGCGGAGGCGATCGAAGGTCTGCCTGAAACGATGCAAGCGATTGGATTTCGGCTGCTTTCAAAAAATGAGGCGATCGAAGTTTACGAAAACCTTGATTCTAGTGTTCAGCAAACGCTGATTGAAGAGTTTAAGCGCCAGGACGTGCTCGACATCGTCGACAAAATGTCCCCCGATGATCGGGCGCGCCTGTTTGATGAGTTGCCAGCCAAGGTCGTGCGTCGAGTGTTGAGCCAGATGTCAACCCAAGAGCGGCAAGCGACTGCTCTGCTACTAGGTTATGAGGCCGATACCGCCGGTCGCATCATGACGCCGGAATACATTGCGCTGAAAGAGACTTGGAGTATCTCTAGGGCATTAGAGCACATCCGCAATCGAGCGGACATGAGCGAGACGGTCTACTACCTCTACGTCACGGATGCGGCCCGCCAGCTTACCGGTATCTTATCGCTGCGCCATTTGGTGATGGGGCAGCCCGAGAAAACCATTGGCGAAATCAAGACCCGCGAAGTCGTCTCTGTACAAACCGATACCGACCAAGAGGAAGTGGCTCAACTCATTCAGCGCTATGACTTTTTGGCCGTTCCCGTAGTCGATACCGAAAAACGCTTAGTCGGGATTGTTACGGTCGATGACGTGATCGACATTTTGGAAGAAGAGGCCACCGAAGATATCTATGCCCTGGGTGGAGTGCAGTCTGGCGGCGACAATTATTTTCAGACCAATTTGCTTACTGTGGCGCGTAAACGGGTGGTGTGGCTATCCGTCTTATTACTAACGAATACGATGACTACCTGGGTCATCCGGAGTCAAGAGGCCATCTTAGAGCAGGTAGTGGTGCTGGCCGCCTTTATTCCGTTGCTCATTGGCACCGGAGGGAACGTTGGAGCACAGTCTTCGACCGTCGTCATTCGCGGGATCAATACCCAGGAGGTCAATAACAAAAGCGCCTTTACCGTCATTCGTCGAGAAGCGATCGCCGGGGCGTTTCTCGGCATTATGCTGGGGGTAGTGGTGACCGGTTGGGCCTACATTTTGCAGGGAAGCTTGCCAGTGTCAATCACGGTAGGTATTAGCTTGGTTGCGATCGCTATCCTGGCTTCAACCGCCGGGGCCGCGCTTCCGTTTCTGTTCAGCACCATTGGCTTTGATCCAGCATTGATGTCCGCCCCCTTTATCACCACCGTCGTCGATGTACTGGGCGTCCTCATCTATCTCAACTTAGCCCGCTACATTCTCAAGCTCTGACACCGAGATCATACGTTGTCCCCTTGCGGGTTGTCCCCCCTGCCTGACTAGTCAGGGCTTTTTTTACTCCGGCTTATTGCTGGTCAATACTACGAGGCCACTTCCCAAGCTCTAGCTCTTACCCAAAGCGCCGTAAGACTTACAGAATGTCACCTAAGCTACAATGGCTTTAGCCATTATGAGCGACCCCAAACCCGTTATTCCTGATCGCGGTCTACATGTTCCGAAGCAAATGTTTACAATGATCCCCAAGGGTGTATCAATCACTCATCAAGTGGCTGATGCGATCGCTCTTCTCATATGATGATCAATTAGCAGTTTCCAAGTTGACTGGGCCGCCTGTGTTTCAAAAGCTTAAGCAGGACTTAAAAAATGACCTGATTGCAGGTCTTTTAGTCGTCATCCCACTAGCAACAACCATTTGGCTCACCACTACAATTGCCTTTTGGGTGGTGCGGTTTTTGACGCGGTTTCCCAAACAGCTCAATCCGTTTACGGGATTGCCTCCCCTGTTGGGAGATTTAGTCAACCTTACAGTCGGCCTTGCTGTACCGCTGCTCAGCATCCTACTTATGGGCCTGATGGCCAGAAATATTGCCGGACGGTGGCTCCTCGATCTCGGAGAGCGGGTCGTGCAATCGATTCCTTTGGCCGGTTCCGTTTACAAAACGCTGCAGCAGCTTCTTCAGACAGTTTTGCAAGACTCTAAGAGCCGATTTCGCCGCGTCATTCTGGTGGAATATCCTCGTCGGGGTCTATGGGCAGTGGCGTTTGTCACTGGCACAGTTGTGACGTCAGACGCCGCTGCCGCATCCTCGATGATCAGCATTTTTATTCCGACTACCCCTAATCCCACCAGTGGTTGGTATGCCGTTGTACCAGAGACAGATGTCATCAATCTATCGATATCAATCGAAGACGCTTTCAAGGTTTTACTCTCAGGCGGCATCGTTGGTCCCAATCTGGCAGAGTCAATTCCCCAAGAGCGATTACTCAATCCAGCTACCGCTGATAGTGGAGACCTACCTCGTCCTGTCATTAAGCTCAATCAACCCGTATTAGAGTAGTTTGGCCATCTCGGCAGAACTGAGGCTAATCGGCATAAAAGCGGCTTGTAAACGGTGGACTCGTAAGCCCAATATCCGACAAATGCAGTTCGCGATCGCGTCTTATTAACTACTATGCAGAGGTCGCGTGCAACCGTAGACTGTTGAGGAAGTTAGGTATTTTCTCAAGGGCAATACAATGCGGATCTTATTCGTAGCAGCAGAAGCAGCACCACTGGCCAAGGTGGGCGGCATGGGAGACGTTGTGGGCTCTTTGCCTAAAGTGCTACGAACAATGGGCCATGATGTCCGCATTTTTATGCCCTATTACGGCTTTTTGCCGGACAAAGTTGATATCCCCAAAGAGCCCGTGTGGTGGGGATACGCGATGTTTAATGACTTCGCGGTATACGAAACCGTTTTGCCAGGCACCGATGTACCGCTGTACCTATTTGGGCACCCAGCCTTTGATGGGCGCAACGTTTATGGTGGCACCGATGAAGACTGGCGCTTTACCTTTTTTGCCAACGGAGCCGCAGAATTTGCCTGGAACTTCTGGAAACCCCAAATCATTCACTGCCATGACTGGCACACCGGCATGATTCCCGTATGGATGGCCGAAACATCCGACATTGGCACCGTTTTCACCATTCACAATTTGGCCTATCAAGGGCCTTGGCGCTGGAAGCTAGAACAGATGACGTGGTGCCCTTGGTTCATGCAGAGCCACAATACGATGGCCGCTGGCATTCAATACGCTGATCGCGTCAACACTGTTTCGCCGACCTATGCTCAACAGATACAGACCCTGGAATACGGCGAAAACTTGGAAGGTTTGTTGTCCTATGTCGGTGGTAAATTGAGTGGCATTTTAAACGGCATCGATACGGACCTATTCGATCCATCCACGGATAAAAATCTTGCCACGAACTATTCCCCTGAAACCTTGGAAAAACGCCGTGCTAATAAGGTCAAAGTACAGGAAGAGATGGGCTTAGAAGTCAACTCAAAGGCGTTTTTGGTAGGCTTGATTAGCCGCCTGGTTGAGCAAAAGGGGCTTGACCTCGTGTTGCAAACAATGGATCAGTTTTTGTCTTATACCGACGCTCAGTTTGTGCTGTTAGGCACTGGCGAGCGCTACTACGAAAATCAGCTCTGGGAAATGGCGTCTCGCTATCGGGGGCGAGTAGCGGTTTACTTAATGTACAGCGAGGGGATTGGTCGGCAAATCTATGCTGGGGCCGATGCCTTCCTAATGCCGTCGCGATTTGAACCTTGCGGTATCAGTCAAATCATTGCCATGCGCTATGGCTGCATTCCCATCGTACGTCGCACTGGGGGACTGGTGGATACAGTCAGTCACCATAATCCCGCCGATGCTGCTGGTACTGGCTACTGCTTTGACCGGTATGAACCCATTGATTTGTACACCTGTATGGTAAGAGCCTGGGAAGGGTTCCGCTATCAAGATGCCTGGCGCGCTCTACAAAAACGGGCCATGGAAGAAAACTTTAGCTGGACTAAATCTGCAGTCGAATATGTGCGACTCTATTCTGAGATTTTGGGAATTGACTATCAAACCCAACTAAAGGTGGCACCAGAAAAGGCCTCAGTCACGTCGATATCCTCACCGGAGCAGACTGCTTAGAGATCCTCTTAGGGGGGACTGATCGGGGTTTTGACACGGAGAAGCAATCTGCATTTTCGATGATGCGGCAGCTGCCAAGCTGGGGCGATCGCCTACGGCGGCGCCCTCGTCAACACCTAATGGTGAATAAATCGGTACCTAATGGTGAATAAATCGGTCTAAGTTAGAGAAAGTCGTGGCATGGGCCACCGTTGGGACCTCGTAGCCTTTGAGGCTAACAATATAGCGATGAAATAAGGACTCCGTGCCGGGCATTTTGGCGAGATACTCATAGGTCGTCTCGCCCACCGCAACATCGAGCCCAAGTTGCTTAGTCGATGACTCAAACCGAAACGCAGCATTAACCGTATCGCCAATGGCGGTGTAATCTGGGTGGGCCCCAGTGCCAGTGTTACCCACCATGGCGTAGCCAGTGTTCAATCCTGCTCCCACCCGCAGGGGAAACGGGAGTGGAAACTTTTTATGTAGTTGCGCTGTCATCTTGGCGAGTTCGTCCATTGCCTGCATGATCCGCAAAAGTTCAGGCGGCTCTACATGATCAGCACCGTGAATCCAGACGGCCATCACGGCATCGCCAATATACTTATCTACCCAGCTACCGTGGCGGCTAATGATATCCCCAGCGCAGCGAAACCAAGTGCCAATCGACTCGGACAGGACCTTTTCATCTAGTTGACGCGTCAGCACTGTAAAGTCTCGAATATCTACAACCATGACCGAGATGAGACGCCGTAGGTGCAAGGTTGCCGTCGCTGTCATTTCAACAGTATCGAGCGCATTCTCACCCTGAGCATGATTAGCATCGGGGCAGAAGAACTGCAGCTCGGTTTGCCCAAATGTCAAATAGTCACCATCCGCTAGGGTAACGGGGACACTTACCCGTCGTCCGTTGATAAACGAGCCGTTGCGACTGCCCAAATCAATCAGATAGAACTCGCCGGTCTCCATCATCTGGATCATGGCGTGGTTTCGAGAAATCCATCGATCTGGCAAAACGAGGTTGTTGTCATCACTGCGGCCCACCGTCCAGCAGTTGACTCCCACCAAAGACAATCGGCGAGTCCCAGACTCGGTATTAAGAATGACGTAAGGACCTTGGGATTGAATCACGGAGCCTGGGAAAAATATGTAGCTGAGAACATTAACGTGGCCAGCAGCCAGAACCTTCATATGAAGAAAGCCCTAAACCCCGAAATTGATTACAGGCTGCTGCTCCACATCATGGCCCAGTGTATCGTTCTAAATCAATACTTACCTAAGAAAACACAGAAGTCCCGCTCACCCCTCGCCATGCTTCCAGTCCATCTCCAGGTCTGCAATCTTGAGTTGACTAAATATAGAGGGCACTTGCGAAAAAGAGCAAATCTACGATCAACGTACTCAAAACTGCACCGCTGAAAGCCCACCAACAGGGTTGCTTTGACTGTAGGGGGACGACCCCCACAACCAACAGTATGATGGCCATCAACGCCCCATGGAAAATATCGGTGAAGTTCTTTAATGAAGCCGCAGCCTCCTGTAAGACGACTGGCACCCATTCGGGGTCAGCAATCATCACCTGCCGCCACATCGGCAACAAATCAGCCCAGTAAATGTATAGATCAGTGAGGGCAGTGCCAAACAGGGAACCGAGGAAAAAATAACCGCCCACCCGGCTTTTGTTCTGGGAAAGGAGAAAGACAACTAAGGGCAAGCCGATCGCTTCTACCGGGAGATGCCACAGTGGCTCAGTTCTCAACCAGCCCCAATAGATAGACCCTGCCAGCCACGTCCAAGTGAAGCCAGTAATGAGATCACCAGCAGAACGTGTCACCAGACGAGTACTCAAGATGATGCCAGTGAGCAACCAGGTGCCGGTCAGCGTTAGGCTTAACCAAGGCAGCGATCGCACCAGTGGCGCTTGAAAAAATACCGGCACCACAACCAAAAAAACGGCAGCCATCCCGGCCTTAGCTCGACTCGTCCGCAGGGAGGCAGGCAACGCCCACGAAAAAATCGAACTCGCATCTTGGGACGCAAGCTTAGAGGATGGGGAGAAGGATGACAAAGGTTTTCTCAGCTTGTTAACCCTTCTTAACATATCATATCCATCCAAAGGCAGCAGCCCAACGCGAGGTGTCAGCGTCCTCACCGCTTTATTGAGCAACCGCTTAAAAACTGGGTATTCTGGCTCAGAAGGTAGATGCGTCAGCGCCCCTATGGGAATATTTCATTACTTAAAATTTTAAGCTTTAGGAATTATCGATAATGCTCAGCGTTTTAGTTCTATTGCAGGTCGAGGGTGAGCGGTCCTTATCGCTGATTCAAGCTGTTGTGATTGGCATCGTACAAGGGCTTACAGAGTTTCTCCCGATCAGCAGTACTGCCCATGTCAAAATTGTGCCTGTGATTCTAGGCTGGGGCGATCCTGGCGTCACTTTTACGGCCATCGTTCAGCTCGGCAGTATTGTCGCCATTGTGGGTTATTTTTGGCGAGATATTCAGCAGCTTCTCGTAGGGGTAAAACGCGCGATCGCTCAAAATAATTACCAAGCCCCAGACTTTCGAGTTGCGATCGGCATCCTGATTGGCACCATTCCCATCATGGTTTTGGGGTTGATTGTTAAGTTTGGGCTGCGGGAAACCTATGAAACCTTTGCCCGCAGCTCCCTGATGATTGCATTGACTTCGATTGGCCTCGCTATCTTTCTGGGCATTGCAGAAGTTACTGGCAGCCGCAAGCGAGACTACCAAGACGTGACGCAACGGGACGGCATTGGTATGGGGTTAGCCCAGGCACTAGCGCTTATTCCTGGGGTCTCGCGCTCCGGGTCCACCATGACGGCGGGACTATTTATGGGACTCAACCGTGAAACGGCAGCGCGATTTTCTTTGCTAATGGGCATTCCCGCTATTCTGATTTCTGGTCTGGCAGAGCTGAACGAATTGTTTGACCCACAAGCAACCATCGGAGCGGCGGTTGCGATCGCTGGAGTCATTTCTTCCGCCATCGCTTCCTATGTCGCGATCTACTGGTTGATTCGCTTTTTGAAAGATCACACGACCTGGATTTTTGTGTTTTATCGCATCGGTTTCGGGCTAGCGATTTTAGTCGGTATTTTGCTAGGTCGGCTGTCAAATATCTAAAGTCTGAGGCATGATGAAACACGGTGGCCATTCGCATCCCGCTCTCAGCCGATGCTGGGGTTAAGCGGTCGCAGGAGCGCTTAAGTTCACCGCGTTATTTCCTTATCGCCTCTTCCTATCTCGTATGAGCCAGTCATCCATTCGTCCGGCTGTTGTTACTCGCGTCATTGCTGATTCCATCGCGGCGGAATTGGGATTTGAGCCTGGCGATCGCCTGGTGCGCATCAACGGTCAAGCTCCCCGTGATCTGATCGATTATCAGTTTCTTTGCGCCGATGAAGAGCTGACTTTAGAAATTGAAGATGCTCACGGGCAATCTCACCAGGTGGAGCTGGAGAAAGACTACGACGAAGATCTGGGACTAGAATTTGAAACCGCTCTCTTTGACGGGCTGATGCAGTGCAACAATCGCTGTCCCTTTTGCTTCATTGACCAGCAGCCCCCCGGCAAGCGCGAGACGCTTTACCTCAAAGATGATGATTATCGGCTGAGCTTTTTATACGGTAGCTATCTCACCCTGACTAACCTCACTCCACCTGAGTGGCAGCGCATTGCCCAAATGCGATTGTCGCCGTTATTTGTCTCAGTGCATGCCACCGAACCGGAATTACGAGCTCGCTTACTCAAGAATCCCCGGGCTGGCGAACTGCGCCAACAGCTCACTTGGTTTCGAGAACATCGCTTGCAAATTCATGCCCAGGTGGTTGTCTGCCCAGGGATCAACGATGGTCCTCATTTGGAGCAAACCTTACTTGATTTGGCACGGTTTCACGAGGGCGAAGTTCCCACAGTTATTTCAGCCGCAGTGGTGCCCGTAGGGCTAACTCGGTTTCGGCCCCAGGCGGACGAACTCATCCCCGTGACGCCAGCCAAAGCCCAAGAGGTGATTGATCAAGTGGAGGCTCTACAGGCGAAATTCAAACCCAAGTTTGGGACTACTTTTGCGTGGCTGGCCGACGAATGGTTTTTGATCGCTGGGCGATCGCTACCCACCGAAGCGGATTATGAAGACTATCCTCAAATTGGCAATGGCGTCGGCTCAATTCGTCAGTTTTTGACTAAGTTTGAGACTGCTGCGGTCCGCCTACCCGCTCGCATCGAGGAGCCAAAACGATTAACTTGGGTCGTCGGCAACGCGGTTGAGCAAGCCTTTCAGCCTATTCTGCAACGGCTTAACCAAGTCGAAAACCTGACCGTTAAAATGGCAGCGCTCAACAGTGAGTATTGGGGGCAAGCCATCACCGTAACCGGATTGCTCACTGGGTACGACCTGCGGCATCATTTGACCGATCGCGTCCTCGGAGACGGCTTGCTGCTGCCAACCGTCTTACTCAAGCCGACCGATCCTGGGAATCCGCAAAAATGGCTTTTTTTGGACGACCAAAGCGTAGAATCAATCAGTAACGCTTTACACGTGCCAATTTTTCCGGTAAATGGTGTTGATGGCTTGATCCTTAATTGCCTGCAACCGGAAACCGCCAGGTACCGAACATGCTGAATTAACTAAACCGGTTAGTAAAGTATCCTAGATCGAGTGATTATCAAGTCGACCTTTGTCGTTGCTGCTCAGCCTGAAGGACCCTATGCAGAAAGGTATGCTGTCTCCCTGGTTCATGCGCCTTTATCTCGGTGTTGCGATCGCGCTACCGATAACGGGTTGGCTAGCCCCTGCGTTAGCCGCTAGCGCCACCAAAACGCCAGCAACAGGGGAGTTTTCCTCGTCCAATAACCCCACCCAACAAACGCCATCTAATCACCATCGGCAAACCGTATTAACTTTTCTGATTCCAGCGGCTCCGGCTAAAGCCGGGGAGGCAAAGCCTGTTTCTTTGCCATCTCTGGTTTACGGTCAAGCTTGGTCGTCGGCAGCCGCAGCTCCGGTGATTGCCCAGGTTGACGACGGTCCTGATGCGGCTGAGCCTTTGGATGCGATCGACGATGAGGATATTCCTGCAGACTCTGCCCCAGGTGACACCTTCGAGCCGCTATCGGAAGAAGAAGTGTTTAGCCCCTTGCCTGATACTTCCGAGTCGGACTCATCGACACCGGCGTCTCCTGCCGATGATGTGCAGCCTACAGATAGCGTTACGCCTACGCTCCCGGCTCCCCCTCCCGCCAGCGTAGAGTCAGGCGTTCCCATTCCAGAAGAGCGGGTTTTAGATGACTTACAGTTTCTTGATCCCAGCCCTAATCCGCTATTGATTCAAACGCAGCCAGAAGAAGTTGAGATTATCGGTACCCAACCGTTAACCCTAGAGCAGACGTTGGAGTTGTCCTACCGCAATAATCCTGATTTACGAGTTGCGCTGTTGGAGCTGGAGCAAAGCCAAGCATCCCTCCGTGAGGCCCAAGCTGACAACTTGCCAACCGTAACCCTAAGTGGCAACTTGCAAGGTCAGAATACGACAACCGGTGGCTCTGAACTGGTACCTACACCGGGTGGCGGCTTTAGTTTTGAGAGCAACACCTCTGAAGAGTTAGGTCTTTCTTACTCAGCGCAGTTAGATGTGGTCTATAACGTCTACTCGTCTGGACGGCGACAAGCCACCATTCAAGCCGCTGAAGAACAAGTGCAACTAGCGCTCCTAGAGGTTGAACGGCGGCGCGAAGAGTTGCGGCTGGTTACGGCAAATGAATTTTACGACCTACAAGCGGCGATCGAGGCGATTCGAATTAGTGAAGCCTTTTTACAAGAGGCAGAACGAAACCTACAAGATACAACCCTAAGAGAAGAAGTGGGCGTCGGCACCCGGTTTGATGTGCTTAGAGCGCAAGTGCAGGTTGCCAATGCTCGGCAAGACCTCGTTAATTCTGAACGGGCACGGCAGGTCGCCCAAAGAGCACTAGCCCGCCGTCTAAATGTGCCCCCTTCCCTATCAATCACAACGGTCCCAGTGGATATTGCGGGCACTTGGCCTTTGGATCTTGACGAAAGTATTGTGTTGGCCTTTCAAAATCGAGCGGAGCTAGAGCAGCAGCTGACCCAACGGGACATTAATGAATCGTTGAGAGTCGCTGAACTGTCAGCGTTAGGCCCTCAGGTTGACTTGTTTGCTAACTACAGTCTGAGCGACTTTTTCACCCAAGACGATCGCTTCAGCGACAACTACACCTTTGGAGCCCGGGTCTCATGGACTCTATTTGAAGGAGGAGCCGCGCAAGCAAGGGCCCGCCAGCGCGAACTCGACATCGAAATCGCTGATCGTAACTTTGAAGAAACGCGAAACACCGTTCGTCTGGGCGTTGAGAGTGCGTATTTTAATCTTCAGTCTAACCAAACCAATATCGATACAGCGCGTTTGGCCGTCACTCAAGCCCAGGAAGCCTTGGATCTGGCCATTCTGCGGTTCGATGCTGGTGTTGGCACTCAACTAGATATCCTTAATGCCCAGTCGGAACTCACCGATGCCGAGGTGAACTTAGTGCAGGCGATTATTGGCTACAACCGTTCCCTTGCGGAACTCAAGCGGGCCGTCAGCAATTTGCCAGAGCCTTATTACGAAGAAATTCCTTTTTAGTCTCGCTTTTAGGGAACTCAGACTAGTCTGAGTTCCCATTTGCCGATGGCTTTCTCGCTCTCACTCCCTATGGGGTCTGGGACTTATTGAGTCAATGTTCACCGAAAGGTCCGGGCCATGGGCCGGACAAGTACAAAATCAATTACGAGAGCTGTCTCATTTAAGCCTTTTAGTGCCATGGGAATACGAGATCACCCTCACAACAGCCATGCCAAGGCGATGCCCAAGCAGCTTCAGTTTGGGTGAAGCCAAAATCCGTTATGGATAAGCCTATTGGGGAAAGACTGATCGCCCGATAGAATGGCTAAAACGCTTAAACGGTTAATCTCGAGCTCACGTTGACCCCTAACCATTAGGCCAAAGGAGCTGAGTTGTCGCCACGTATGGAGCTACCGACTGCGGAGGAGTTGTTTGACGGTTTCCACCATTTCAGTCGGGCGAAACGGCTTAGCAATGTAAGCATCGGCCCCTTGTTTCATGCCCCAGTAGCGATCGAACTCTTCGCCTTTGGATGAGCAAATGACAACCGGGACATCCTTCGTCTTCGGATTGGTCTTGATCCATCGGGTCAGCTCATACCCATTCATGTTGGGCATCACAATGTCTAGCACGACTAAATCGGGGGGATTGGCCTCAATTTTCTGCTGTGCCTCCGACCCATCTTTTGCTTCCAAGATGGTCATTCCAGCATTCACAAGTAAGCCTGCAATCATCTCGCGCAAGGCAGAACTGTCATCTACGATTAAAACTGTGCTCATGCTGTTGAACTTGCTCCGGGCACTCGCTCTCAGTGTATTATGGCCAATCTCCTGAGTTCAAGAACATTCAAACGGAGATTCCCAAGGCTAGCTAAGCATAACTTTACCCTTCGAGACAGTCTAGTATCAGTTTGGGCGTCAATTTATTTTTGATCCAGACGATTTGAGCCGGGACCTTGGTCACATCGACCCCCGCTTTACCCAAATTCAGTCGCTCTGAGACCGCCAAAATGAGGTTTTGGGATTCGGCCTTGCGAACCTGGGCAACTTTTTTACGCAGGTACTCAGGCCGCCAGTACCCAACAATCTCTAACAGATATTCCCGGCCATCAGGATGGACGAGTCGGAAATCAGGAATCATGACGCTGCCGGGAATCGGGATCAAATCGACCTCTCGCTCTAGTTGCCAGTCGGTCTTGTTGTGGGGCCAGCGATTCGCAAACGATTCTTCCAGCATACTGTCATAGGGCTTGCCGGGGGGATAGTGGGAAACGAGGCCACAGTCAGAGGCTAGGGTAAACTGTCGCTCGCGCAGTTGTCGGGTGTAGCGATCGCGCATTACCAGCAGCGCCGCTACCTGCCAACGGGTCACGCGCAAAATGGCAGGAATCAGCTTAGCCATATCGAGCCCATAGCGAGTGCTGGGCTTAAATAAGCTGGTGGGCCCATCAATCTCGATAGTGAATCCCTGGTCGGCATCTCCCTCGATGTAGGTCATCAGGCGAAACAACTTGAGATAGCGAAACAGAAGCTTATACTCGCCGGGATCATTGCGATAGGCCTGCAGCTTGACCTGAGTGGCTTTGTAAAAGACCCCCTGCACCTGGGACAGATTATAGCGGTGGAGCAAGGCATCTGCCGCAGGCGCATCAAAGGCTGTCAGAATGTGGTTTTCCTTGAGATCGGCATAAAGCCCGTGCCGAATATCAGCCGGGGAGACCTCACGGTCCAGCTCGTGGCTCAATTGGGTCGCGAGGGTTTGCAAATGGCGCTCAGTGGCTGCCGCACTGGGAATCGTACGGCTCGCTAGGGTAAAGGCTCGCTCGCGCAGCATCAGCGGTTCCAGAGGACTGACGGGTTCAAAGGTGCTAAAGCTAGACCGCAATATGTGGGCTAGGCCCCGCTTGATCCGATAGTCGGTATCTTCCCCCTCGAGGACTTGGAGCTGTCGATTGAGCTGATGTTGGGGTTGACCCACATGGGCCTGAAAAATGCCAATAAAGTCATCGGCGATCGCCCTCATTTTTTCATTCAGCGGCAATCGTTTAGGTTGTATTGACTCACCGACATAGCGATGAATGAGCAGATCTGACGGTAGCGTAATGGCCTCCTGGTGAAATTCCCTCAAAAACGATTGAATAATTGGAAGCGATGGTATCTAAGCGCGATCGCTGTGATTTATTTTGGCAGGTTGGTGGTGACGTATGCCGCAGGTTTCTTTAAACAAATTGGTGCAGCAGACTCAATCAGGGGAGGCGCTAGCCAGCTTTCCGACCGATACGGTACCAGCGGTGGCAGCGCGGCCGGACCAGGGAGATCGCATCTATGCGCTCAAACAGCGCCCTCGTGACAAACCGCTCATTTTGATGGGGGCGACTTTGGCCGACCTATTGCCCTATGTGGTGGGCACGGCTGACGAAATTGCGACTTGGCAGCAGTTGACGGACCAATATTGGCCGGGTGCGCTCACCCTAGTGTTGCCAGCCAGCGATCTCGTACCGCCGCAGATCAACCCTCAGCAAACTGGCACGATTGGGATCCGGGTGCCTGGCCATGTCCTCGCACGCCATATTCTCTCGCAGACGGGGCCACTGGCTACAACCAGCGTTAATCGCTCTGGTCAACCAGCGCTGGAGCGCCCTGAGGAAATTGCCGCTCACTTTCCTGAATTGTTGCTCCTTTCTCCGGCGGCGATCGCTGCGCTCAAGGGTCAACTAGGCGATTTTGCCCTCACCGCTTCCGGGATTCCCTCAACGGTCATCCGTTGGCAGTCAGGGGGCTGGCAGCTAATCCGGCAGGGCGCAGTCACCGTAGAGCCTTAGCCGTCAAATCGATGAAGGTCGAGGAACGCCACACCACGGTTGGAGAGCTGGATGGCACCTCAACTATGCTTTATCTGTGGTTTTTGTAAGACAACATTGCAACTCGCCGAATCGGCTGAGATAGGCTTTAGGCTTGAGAGGCGAAAATGACAGGATGTTGGGATGGCGAATTCGACAGCGTCAGGCAGGCCGTCAGAGCCGGGTAGAGACTGGCAGATGGCCTATTATCAAGCCTTGGAAATGGCGAGCTTTAAGGGCGGTTTCTTAATGCGTACTGCCCACGAACTGAGATCGCCCCTCAACCAAATTATTAGTCTGCAGCAGATGATTCTCGAAGGGCTGTGTGATGACATTGAGGAAGAGCATCAGTTTGTTGCCGATGCCCATGCCGCATCCTTAAAGATGTTGGCATACCTGGACTTGATGATTCGCGTTTCGAAGATCGAGATGGGGCGATTAGCGCCCCAAATCCAAACAGTTTCTTTGGCGGCGATATTTGATCGCGTCAAAGCCTTGACCGAGGTACAGATGGCGGATCGAAACTTACGTCTTGTGGTCGAATCGCCAAGCACAGATCACCACGCAGCGGCTGATCCCACCTGGTTGCGAAATCTCCTGGTGATGTTAATCGAGGGGGCGATTGCGGGGGGCGATCGCGGCACCATTCGTCTCCGAAGCGCCCCAGTAGAGAATAGTTCCTACTGCCAATTGTGGTTAGAGGATGACCGCTCGACAACTCTCTGGCAAGAGCCGATTGAGCTCCCAGCGCCAGCCGAGTTCACCCTGGATGATAGGCTGTCCGCCAGCTTGCGCATGGCTTTAGTCCACGCAATGCTCACAGCCATGACAGGGCAGTTAAGCATCATTTCGGGAACCGAGCCAGGCGGCACCCGCCTACAGATCACGCTGCCGACGACGACCTCTGAGTAGACAAACCTTCGTTCCTCTGCGTTCGAGCATGAAGCCGTTTGGGTGCCACTTTAGAAACCACCTGTCCATCGACGAACTCGCAGCGATCGCCAGCTGCCGGAGAGGCCAGAAACTCCGCCAGTGTCATGGGAGTCTGGGACCGGAGATCATCTATCGAGGTCCTCAATTACCCACCAACGGTGTGGACTACTCAACGAGGTTTAGAACTGACCCGCCAATGCCTCAACGCAGCGATCGCAGATGGTAGGATGCTCACTCGACTCTCCGACGGTGGTGGAGTAGTTCCAACAGCGATCGCACTTCTCTCCATCGGCATCCACCACACCCACGCCAATGTGGTCTGCCTCACTGCTGAATTTGGCCGCCGTCAGCTTGCTAGGTGTTTCCAGCACCTCCACTTGGGATACCAGGAAAAGATAGCGAAGCTCATCCACATGAAGACTGTTAGAAGCCACCGCCTCCTCTGGATTCATCGCGTTGAGGGTTTGGCGTAGCTCAGTATCGGCTACATAGAGCAGCACTTTAGCTTCTAACGAAGACCCAATTGCCTTTTCGGAACGGGCCTGCTCTAGAACCTTGTTGACCTCCTGCCGCACTTCCCGCAGTTGAGTCCACTTGTCTGCCAACGCCGGCTGTCGCCAGGTTGCCTCTAGAGTGACCCAACCGGCTTCAAATACCGATTGCGTCGGAGCGTCGTAGGGCAGATTTTGCCAAATATCTTCCGCCATGTGAGACAGCACCGGCGCGATCGCCTTGGCCAGGTTTTCAATCACCACTGCCAGCACCGTCTGACAACTGCGACGACGAGGGGAATTAGCGTCGCTGATATAGAGCCGATCCTTAGCCGCATCAAGATAAAAGTTGGAGAGGTCGACCACGCAAAAATTTTGCACCGTCTGGAAAAAACGGAAAAACTGATAGGTGTTGAATGCGTCGGTGACCTCATCAAACACCTCAGTCACCCGATGCAGCATGTATTGATCGAGCTCCGGCAGATCGCTGTAGGCAACGGCAGCCTGGGCCGGATCAAAATCATTGAGGTTGCCCAACAGAAACCGGGCAGTGTTGCGAATCTTGCGATACACGTCCGCCATTTGCTTCAGGATGTTGCCGCCTAGGGGCACGTCCGAAGAGTAATCCACTGACGACACCCACAAACGGAGAACGTCGGCACCATAGGCCGGTTCCTTTTTCTGGTTTTTGCCGCCTTCGATCACCACACGCGGATCGACCACGTTACCAATGGACTTGCTCATTTTTCGGCCCTGCTCATCCAGCGCAAAGCCGTGGGTCAGCACCTGACGGTAGGGCGCATGGCCATTGATGGCGACACTGGTTAACAGGCTGGACTGAAACCAACCCCGGTGCTGATCAGAACCTTCCAGGTACATTTCTACGGGGTAGCTCATGCCCTCACGATGTTGCGCCACCGCAGCCCAAGAAGATCCCGAGTCGAACCAGACATCCATGGTGTCCATCCCTTTGACATAGGTGCGGCCGTTATTGCGGTAGGCTGCGGGCAGCAGTTCCTCGATCGGCAGCTCCCACCAAGCATTGGAGCCTTTTGCTGCAAAGAGCTGCTGGATATAGTTGAGCGTTTCTTCGTTGATTAGCGGTTCATGGGTTTCGGAATCGTAAAAGACCGGAATCGGGACGCCCCAAGTCCGCTGGCGCGAGATACACCAGTCGGCGCGATCGCTTACCATCGGTGTAATCCGGTTTTCTCCTTGGGCGGGAATCCACTTCACTTCACTAATGGCCTTCAATGCTTCGTCTCGGAATCCCTCTACCGAGGCAAACCACTGCTCCGTGGCCCGGAAGATCGTCGGCTTTTTGGTCCGCCAATCGTAGGGATATTTGTGGGGATAAGGCTCATGCTTGAGCAGTGAGCCAGCCTGTTCTAGGGCTTCGATCACGGCAGAATTAGCATTTTTGAGCACATTCATGCCCGCAAAGAGACCCGCTTCGTCGGTCATATCACCGCGCTCATCAACCGGACACAACACTGGCAAACCATACCGCTTCCCAACAACAAAGTCTTCTTGACCATGCCCCGGTGCAGTGTGAACCAAGCCAGTGCCGGATTCGGTTGTGATGTAGTCGCCACCGACAATCATCGGGCTGGTTTCGCCCCGCTTATCGGTCGGTAATTGGTCTTGGAGAGGATGGCGATAGGTGCTGCCCTCTAGATCAGCTCCTTTGAGTTCAGCCTTGAGCACTAGCTCGCTACCGAGCACCTGACTGAGCCGCGCCTGGAGATCTTTCGCAATGAGTAGATATTTGAACGGCTGACCGCTGGCCACTTCTACCACGGCGTAGGTCAAGTCACCATTCACCGCGACTGCCATATTGGCGGGAATCGTCCAGGGCGTCGTCGTCCAGATTGCTACTCCCAGTTCTGACTGATAAGGGGCAAGTGTGGTCTCAGCCGCCGCTGATGCCTTAACCATTGGAAAGGCTGCGTAAATGCTGGGTGAAGTGTGGTTTTCGGGATATTCCAGCTCCGCCTCCGCCAGCGCCGTTTGCGAGGTGGGGCTCCAGTGCACTGACTTCAGTCCCCGATAGATGTAGCCTTTGAGGTACATCTGACCAAAGACCCCAATTTGTGCGGCCTCATAGTCTGGCTGCAACGTCATGTAAGGCGCGTCCCAATCACCCCATACCCCGTAGCGCTTGAAGCCTTCCCGCTGGTCATTGATGGTCTTTTCAGCGAAGGTTTTGGCTTTGTAGCGCAGCTTAATAGGAGTAAGCTTAGCCCGCGCCTCAGCGTCCATATTTTGCAGGACCTTGAGCTCAATGGGTAGGCCGTGACAATCCCACCCAGGGATGTAGCGAACCTTGCGCCCCTGCAAGATTTGGTACTTATTGATGATGTCCTTAAGGATCTTGTTCATCGCATGGCCGATATGCAGTGAACCGTTGGCGTAGGGGGGGCCATCGTGGAGAACAAACGGTTCCCCAGGATTGTTTTGCGCCAGCTTCTCGTAAAACTGGTTTTCCTGCCAAAACCGTTGAATTTCCGGCTCGCGTTTGGCCGCGTTCGCACGCATCTCAAAGGTCGTCTGGGGTAGAAGAACGGTTTCTTTATAGCTTTGGGGGTCAGTCACGGCCACTGCAGTAATGAATTTGCACACGAGGATTATCTTTCCACAGACTCTGCTTTCACAAGCTGAAATGCTAAGAACCTGGAGAAATTTCTTTCATCTAGCGTAGGTCAGGCAGCCACATTTGTAAGCGATCGCGGCAAAAAATCTCGCATCCCCAGAAATCTTTTACAGTCCTGAGCCCAGGATTAAACGTGGAGAGCTTGGTTCCAAGCGCACATAACTTTTCCCTTAAGCGAGGTACGGAGTAACGGCGTATTCAGTGCGGAGGATTGCAAGGTTTGGCGATCTACAGTCCAGACCTGATTGGGGTCAAACAGAAATGCTTCGACTGGAGCTCGCTGTTGCACGGTGGGGGGAGCCTGATTGAGGCAGGTGGCGGGGCGATCGCTCATAGCTCGCAACAGCTCAATGGCGGTCCATTCCTCAGTAGCTACAAAGCGCTGCCACAGGGCTGAAAAAGCCAGTTCTAAGCCGATGGCTCCCGGTGGGGCCTGACCAAAGGCAGCGGTTTTTTCTTCGTAGGTATAGGGGGTGTGATCAATGGCGATCGCGTCAATCACCCCTGACTTTACCCCCGCGATTAGGGCGGCTTGATCTGAGGGATTGCCCAAGGGCGGCTCCACCCGCAGATGGGGATCGTAGCCCAGGGCATCTAACGTCGAAAAGAGGAGGTGCAGCCAAGAGGTACTTGCCGTAATCGGCAGCCCCTCGGCTTTGGCCTGCTTGATGAGGTCAACGCTTCTTGCGGTAGAGAGACGCATCAGATGAACAGGAGTGCCAATCTCTCGTACCAGCTCTAGGATCATCGCCAGGGCGGCTGTCTCAGCGGCTACCAGCACCTCAGACAAACCGCCCATCAGCGCCAGGCTGCCAGCCCGGGCAATGCCGTTGCCGGCGAGGGAAGGATCGCGCGGCCACAGAGCGATAGGCTGTGACAACATGCCACCATATTCCAACAGGCGTCGGAGCAAAACTCGATTGGTCGTTGGCTGGCCATCGGTGAAACCGGCGATGGCAAAGGTTTTAGTCTGAGCTAGCTCTGCCAATTCAGTCAGGGTTTCCCCTTGGGTGCCGCGGGTCAGGGCAGCCCAGGGCAAGAGTCGCGGCTGCGGTAGCTGATCGAGCTCGCAAGCAGTGTCCACAAAGTAGCGCAGGGCTGCCGGAGTATCTAAAGCCGGGACTGTATTCGGCAAAATGCCCACCCGCGTGAATCCACCCGCGATCGCCCCAGCCATGAGTTCAGCCAGGGTTTCCCGCGATTCATTACCCGGTTCGCCGCTGTGGCTATAGAGATCAATCAAGCCAGGGGCCAAGATGTGCCCGGAACCGTCAATGACCTCAACCGTCTCGACATCGACATCAATATTTGGAGCGATGGTGCTAATGCGCCCGCCCGTCATCAACACATCGGCGACCTGATCGGTTTGTGAGGCGGGGTCAACCACCCGCACCTTTCGTAACAACACGCCTGCCAACCCGTTCCCCCTTTTTGTGACTCCTCCCCGGAGCATCCTCGGCGACGATGACAGAATTGTCCAGAGACGACCCAAACGAACTATTGGACCGCGACCGGCAGCGCCGATAAACCTACAGCGCCCCTGCCGCCGTCTGATCAAAAATGCTGCCGGAGAGGTGCATTGTCAGGTTGGCTGCCGTAAGCACAGGAGCGCTTTCCACCCCATCCGGATAGTCAATGACGCTAACGGCACCATTGCCCTGCTTGAACTGCCAAAACGACTCTGGCCCCAGCCCCGCCACGTGACAAAGTAGGGCCTTGTTGATAGCGTCGTGGGCCGATACCAACACAGTCACTGGCGACTCACTCTGGCTGTATTGGGCTACGATGTCGCTCCAGGTGGCGATCGCCCGCGCCCATACCTGCTCAAGGCTCTCGCCGCCATCACCGGGCATCTGTATGGTTTCAGGCTGTTCTTGCCACTGCTTCAACATGCCCGGATAGCCCGACTCGATTTCGTGTTCATAGAGGCCCTCCCATTCCCCATGGCCGATTTCTTTCAAACCGTCGGTGGTGTCAAGGGTGACATGGGGATGATGCTGCAAAATCAGCTCTGCCGTTTCTCTAGGTCGCGAGAGAGAGCTGGAGACCGCCGCATCGATTTTGACTGCGCTGAGAAACTCCGCTGCTTGCCCCCCCTGCCGCTTACCGTTTTCATTGAGGGGAATGTCAATTTGACCCTGAAAGCGTTTTTGGCGATTCAACTCGGTTTCACAGTGGCGCACCAGCAACATCCGGGGGCCATTGTAGCGCGATCGCATCTCCGGCAACGCCTCTCCCATATGACTAGTTAAATTCATCGACTCCAGCTGGACGCCCGCGCCGAGCTCGCCCGCAAAGTTAAGCACGCTGATGGCGCAGTTCGCCTGGCCGAGCTGCTCATGAATTTCGGGCCCTTGGCCCAGAGCCGTCGCGATTAGCGCTCGATTGATGGCGCTATGGCCGACTAGCAAGAGTGTTTGGCCTTGATGCTGAGGTAGCACCGTTTGCCAAAACTGGGTGGCGCGCTCATAGAGCGATCGCACCGGATAAAACTCGGTGCCGTCAGCCAGGGGCATCATGCAGTTGACCGGATCCTGTCGCCAGCGCTGATAAATTTCCGGATGTTGAGCGGCCGCTTCATCAAACGAAAGGCCCTCCCAGAGCGGCAGATTGATCTCTTTGAGCTGGTCGTCTGCCTGGGGCAACGGCGTCTCAGGTGCGGTGGATCGCAACACCCCAACAATGGTTTCGGCGGTTTTGTAAGCGCGCTTGAGGGGACTGGCATACACCTGATCAAACGTGACGCCCTTGAGGGTTTCGCCGACCCGCTGCGCCTGGCCGATGCCGACATCCGTCAATTCTGAAACGTCGATTTGCCCTTGGATGCGCTTCTCAACGTTGTAGGTGCTTTGTCCGTGCCTGACCAGGATGACGCGCGTTTTCAAGGTGATTCCCTCCCGTTTTTTGCCAGTCCGATTCTACCCTGCAGCGGTTGACGCTCCAGCGTTTGCTTACAGAGGAATGACCTAAAATCAAAGCACCGTTATCAGGCATACAGCTGCGCGGCGATCGTTGCCCATGCCTCCATAACCTGTCAGCCATCCTCCTCTGTGAAGCCATGCCCAAAGAACCCCCCGCTCGGCTCAAATCGGTCACTGTGAACTTGCCCTTTATCAACATTGCGTCTGCCACATGGGAAGCCGACCCGACGGAGCAAAACGCCGCTTGGGAGCTGTACGTGGAGCTGGTAACGCGTATTGCGGTGCAATCTTTGGATACTGAGCAGGGCACAGTCCGCGAAGCGCTGAACTCGCTCTACAGTTTGTTTGGTTCAACCCGCGAGATCTTGCGCCAGGCCGGACCACGGGTGGGGGCTTCTCAAAAATCGGTGGGGGGCATTGCGATCGCCGTCCTCAATCAAGCTTTGCGGCCATTCTTGTCAAAATGGCACCCGCTGCTGCAAGCCTGGGAAGCCCACAAAGACCGCAGTGTGAGTCCGCAGGAACATGAAAAAACCTGGGAACACGAGCCCGCCGTCCGCGCTGAGCTAGAAGAATTGCGCAAGGAGTTGGAGGCATATGCTCATGCGCTAGCGACGATTTCCGGCGTTCAGGAGTGATGTGGGTTTAGTCATCAAGCAAAGCTGAGCAGCCCATTCATCCGTTCATCATGAAGCGTTTTGTCGATTATCAGGGTCGCCAAATTCGGCTTGCCAACGAAAGGTTACAGCACATTCTTGAGCATCCTGAAATGGATAGCATGGAGCAAGCAATTCCGACAGCGCTGATCAATCCAGAGGTGGTGAAGCGGTTTCGAAGTGATACCGCCGTCTATCTTTACTATCTCTATCGAGAAGCAACTCGGGTTGGCGATAAATGGCTTTGTGTTGTGGTGAAGTATCTTGAATCAGATGCTTTTGTGATCACTGCTTACCTGACAGGCAAGCTCAAACCGGGAGAACCCATATGGCCCAATCCGTAAAAATTTGGTTTGATGCCGAAGCCGACTTTTTAGAGGTGCTGTTTTCTGACGCTGCTGGATTCATGCGTGAAACTGAGAACGACGCCATCATGGAGCGGGTTGATGCGCAAGGCAACATCCTAGGATTTTCGGTGCTGAATGTCAGTCAGCTGGCCAAAGAAAGACCGTTATATGCTTAGTTGATTGCGGGTAAAGCTATCTAAAGCTGACCATACTGTACAAAAACAGTAAAATTTGAAGCAGGAAAAACCTCGTATACCTCTAGCGGTTGGGCAATGGCGGATCAGCAATTCGATGTGTTTTTGTGTCACAACAACGAAGACAAACCCGCCGTCATCGAAATCGCTCAACAGCTTCAGCATAGAGGTTTGAGACCTTGGCTCGATGAATGGGAGTTGCCTCCTGGAGCCATTTGGCAGTTTGCCTTAGAGCAACAAATTGAGAGCATCGACGCGGCTGCCGTCTTTGTAGGCCAGAAAGGACTCGGTCCCTGGCAAAGCGAAGAAATCTATGCTTTTCTGCAGGAATTCATACGGCGTAAATGCCCGGTGATTCCGGTTTTGCTACCAGATGCGCCTCAACAGCCACGTTTGCCGATCTTTCTCAGAAGCCGTCATTATGTTGACTTTCGGAGAAAAAATCTCGACCCAACGGCGCAACTCGTCTGGGGTATTACACGCGTCAAGCCTCAGAAACCTGCGAAAACAGCGCAGATCATAGATACTCAAACGGTCGCACAGTCGCCGCCGCGTCCTACTCCGACGCCCCACAAAGAAGAGGTTGAGTTGAAGTCGGAGAAGGGAATTGACTACGCGCGACTGCAAGCGCTGCTGCAAGATAGCAAGTGGCGAGAGGCTGATCAAGAAACCTGGCACCGCATGTTAGAAGCGGTAGGTCGTAACGAAGATGACTGGATTCGGGCGGAAGAGTTTCAGACCTTTCCCTGTGCAGACCTAAAAACGATTGATGCGCTGTGGACGACTCATAGCGGTGGCAAGTTTGGCTTTAGCGTGCAAAAAGATATCTGGCAGCAGTGCGGCAGCCCAACAGACTATGACAAAGACTGGGATCAGTTTTGCCTCAAAGTAGGCTGGAAAGATAAGAAAGGAAAGTACTTGAGGTACAGCGAGCTTAAAGCCAACCTCTTTATTTCCTCCCCCGGCGAATTTCCATGTTTCGATTGGCGAATTTCCATGTTTCGATGTTTCGATTTGTTGGAGTTTTCTTCTCTCGCATCCAGACTTGTAAACTGTAACAGATAAGCGCTACAGCCCGATTTAAAAGTCTTATTGCCGACCGTCTCCACACGGGAAAATGGGTGTTTTGGCGATCTGTTGCCTGGCACCATCGCTATGTCGTATCGGCAAACTGCAACGCGGCAATTTCGGGGTTCAGGCAGTTTGCCAACACAAATTTTTTCGCTACTGCCTCAATCTCATCTATCGGCAACTCCCACGCCTCCCACAGGCTTTTTTGGCCGGGGCTGACTTTTTTGACCTTCATTCGTTGCCGCAGGGCGGCCAGCTTTTGGCTACCCCAGCGTCGCTGGCGTTCGGGCTTAGGTTTGGGCTTATATTTTTTACACAGCTTGCGATAAGCCTGTACACACAAATTGAGCGTTGTGCCCAACATCAAAAAGGCTGGATGCCACTGGGTCAAGCCATCTTGCGTCAAGCGGTCATAGGTGCCGTAATTGCTAAAGTCGTAGAAAAATCCCGGCTGCATGTTAGCCGCTTTGGGATTCGCGTGAATGTAGCGTAGCGTGTTCAGCGCTCGCCGCGTGTCGGAGTTGGGAAAACCGGTGCTGTGATAGCGCTTTTCCCAAAAGTGGCCGGTGCGATTCAGCATTTGGTTATAGCTCATGGCGGTAAACCAGTTGAGCCAGTGCATGATTTGGTGTAACTCTTCGGGCTGCTGTGGCTCCAGCAAATAATGCACGTGATTACTCATAATGCACAGCGCATAAAGCTTGAAGCCATATTTCGCTTGGCACTGCTTAATGGCATACAGCAACATTTCCTTGCATTCAAAGCGCGTCAGCCGAAAGTCGCGATTATTGCAGCGAGTCGTGATGTGATAGCAATAGTCGGGCTTCAATTCACGCAATGGGCGAGACATGGTAACAGCACCCCCTCTCCACACCCCAATCCTCGTAAGGTATGTTGCGAAAAGCAAACGCCCACGATTCGATCGGTGACACCGCGATCGCCCTTCTCTCAACAACCAGGCATGCTCAAGGGCAACGACGCGATCTGCCAGTCATGCCTAACGCATCGCGCGCTCAAGTGCGGCAAAATCGCCCGTTTCTGCTCGATGCATTTGTGCTGCTGCCGGATCATTTACATTGTTTGATGACGTTGCCAACCGATGACAGCGATATCTCGACGCATCTACGTCTGATCAAAACATCTGAGACGCGGCATTACAGGAAGGCGGTGGCGGTGGCAGTTGATCTGTCCGAGCAGGTAATCTCGCTGCTAGGACCATTCTGATCATGACGATCGCGGGTCAGTCAGGTGCGCAGGGAGCTCTAGAGACCTATTGCCCCACGAGGGGTTCAACCCGTTATACCAATTCTCTGTAATAGCGCTACAGATTTGAAGATCCCCCGCTGTCGCTGCTCCCTTGAAAAAGGGGCTTTGAAGACTCTACGTGTCGTCGTGATTCGCAGAAATAGTATTACAGTTCTCAATCGCCCATCCCAAGGTGCCCCATGCCCAAGTCAAAAAAGCTTGAAGAGTTGACGGCCAAGCTCAATCAAATTAGGGCCGAACCAGCTTCTGAGTTAGGTTTGGCAATACTGTCAGAAGCGATCGCCAGTCGCTATGGGGTGGCGATCGCCCAAGCCGCTAATTTAGTCAGCAAACATGAGATTCGTCCCCTCATGCCGCAACTGGCTGAGCGGTTTTACTGGCTGATGGCAAAAGCCACGGATCGCGATCCCGGCTGTCGGGGCAAAGCGGCCATTGCTGACTGTCTATATCGTTTGGATTATCGAGATATTGAGCTGTTTCTCCAGGGGGTGCGTTGTGTACAGCCGGAACCCATTTACGGAGGGGTCGTGGATACTGCGCCCAAGCTCCGGGGACTGTGTGCCCTGGGTTTAGTACGCGCCAACTATCCTGATGCGATGGTGGAGCTGGCAGACTTGTTGGCCGATCCAGAGGTGGAAGCACGGATTGGTGCAGCGCGGGCAATCGCCTACAGCGAAAACCCATTGGGCATTGCCCTGCTGCGCTTGCGCTTGCGCATAGGAGACACGCCCACCGTTTTGGGCGAGTGTTTATCGGCGTTACTCCAGCTTTCCGCTGACTATGGGCTGCCGCTAGTCACCCAGCTCTTAGCTGCAGGCAGGCGGGAGGCTGATGGGCATGAGGCGATTGAGACCGCCGAAATCGTCGCGCTGGTACTAGGTGAGTCGCGCCTGCCTGCGGCGTTGCCGATATTGCAAACCTGGTGGCAGCAAACGAGCCATCCTGATCTGCGACAAACCGGACTGCTGGCGATTGCCATGCTGCGCCGAGATGAGGCTATTCAGTGGCTATTGCAATTGCTGGCTGAGGGCTCCCCACGGGATGCGACCGATGCCCTCCAGGCGCTAGGGCTGTATCAGTCCGATGGACAGCTCTGGTCACAGGTCCAAGCCGTGTTGAGCGATCGTCCAGGCCTGCCGAGATCCACCTGAACTCAGTCTGCCAGCTAACTTCCACCCTCAGGCATTACTGTCAAGCTTGCCCCTTGGGAAACTTGCTTGCCTAAGCGCGAAGTGCTGCATCTACTCACTGAAGGCACCAGCAGCGACCATGGCTCGGGGGACATCAATATCGCGCTCTTGCAAAACACCATTGAGAAAAACATCCGCCAACCCCTCAGCTAGGGCGGACATGGTCGTAGAAGATGCCGCTTGCTCACCCAAGGCAACCGGACTAAACCCGGCGATCGCAAACATGCCGAGAAAAATGTGCGCTAAAACCTTGGGATCTACGGACCGATAAACGCCTCGATCAATGGCCGTCTGAAAAAAAGCTTCGGTGACATCAATCATTTTCGCCATGATTTCGCCCTGTACGTTGCCCTGCAATTCGGGATGCAACTGAGCTTCCATAAAGCACACCCGCATCAGATCCGTGTTGCGGGGCATGTCTACCATGCGGTGCCGCATGACCTGATCAATGGCCTTGTAGCTAGCCATCTCGCTGAGCTCGGTCAGTAGGTCAGTGAGCAGCTCCGTCCAACCGTCGGTCGCCACCTGGATGAGAATGGCCTTTTTGCTCTCAAAGTGCCGAAACAATGTCCCTTCAGCAACGCCAGCAGCCTGGGCCAAGTCCCGCGTCGTTGTGCCCCCGTAGCCTTTACGGGCAAAGAGTCGTTGTGCCGCCTGTAAAATTTTAGATTCCGTATCGGTCTCTAAAACTGCAGTCGAGGAATGATAAAAAGCAACCATGCATGGAGCCCCAAGCGTTCAATAGAGGACTGGCCTATCGGCCATTTTGCAGTGATTGCTCCGCGATCGCGAAGGGGATACATATAACCTCACACTCAGCGACAAAAATCATCCTTGCCAAGCAGATTTGATAGAAATGTTTATCTCCCTCGAAAGTATTTTCTGGATCCCAATTTGAAGCCATCTCAACGCTATTCAAAACCAAGGGAAATTGCTACTTTTTAACTGGCAGTAGAGATCATCAAAGTTGCAACTGACGTCAATCGCGGCTCAGGCATACTGGATCTCTAGGCAGCAGCGCTAGACATTTAAAGACCTAGGATATAGCGATCGTGAGCGGCGATCACAAGTCTGCAGATAGTGGAGCATCAGCCCGTCACGACAGGCCACCAACGGAGAATGGCACATTCGCACCATATATAAACTGGTCAATTTGAAGTGGTTGATGAGCGGAGTGAAGCTGTTAAGGATAACCCAAACTAATTTCTAGCAATGAGAAGACAGGCCACTGTGCCATGACATGAAGCGAATCTATGGGGGGCGGGTTCGCTTTCCGATATCGCTTTGCTCACCAGTTTGTCAGGTGCCTTTTAGCGTTGACAGTTAGACTGTTGGCTGCATCAATGGCGGCGGCTGATGGCTCCCAAACCGTGCTTAGGTGTGCCATGTGGATCTGGCTTAGGCCACTGAAAGCCGCAGCTCACGGTAGGGCTAGCGGTTTAATGATTTGTGTTTGTACGGCGTTCTACCATGTTAAAATCTGTACCAATTATGAGAACTGTGTTGAAGAGGTTATAACGCCCATGGAAGCTGTTTTGCTGCTCGCCAAACTGCCCGAAGCTTACTCACTGTTTGATCCCCTCGTGGATGTATTGCCTGTGATTCCGGTTTTCTTTTTATTGCTGGCGTTTGTTTGGCAGGCAGCTGTGGGTTTTAGATAAGCCCTTGGCCGCCAACTGATTTGAGTACGGCTGGCAAATTTTCAGGATTTGATTAGCAGCGTTTCTAAACTTAGGGAGGCGCTGCTTTTTAGATCTTTAGATTTGCAGGCGACTCGTTTTTTAAAGTGAACGATAGATTTCCTCTCAGCTGTCACAGCCCTTCGTTACAGATTGGGATTGTTGTGAATAGGCACTGAGGAACTGTGCGCTTTGACCAGCCCATCGCCGACTTGAGCGGGATAACGACCCAGTTCTCGGAGTTTTGCAAATTTTGTGGCTTTTTTCCCGATTCCGATGAGTAGGGGCGGAAGGGTAAGTGCCGATTGCATTAGTGTCCCCCAGCAAACTGATAAATGCCTGGTAAGACAGTAATCAGCCGGCTCACCATTCATGGGGCTCCCTGAACCATATGAACTCTCGCAAAAAAGTGGCCATGCTCACGGTCGGGTCGACGGTCTCTCTCTCAGTCATGGGGGTGTCAGCCCAGGCCCAAGCAGCTGGGACTGCGGCCGATCTGATGCCGCTTGACTCTGCCGGGGCGTCGATAGAGACCATGCCTGACCAGCTCAAAGCAGCCGGTGTCGTTACGGCGACCCTCAAACCGGAAGCGACCTATCGGCCGGAAATGCTTCACGCCGTCGCCCGGGAAATCAATGGGGAGCAGCAGGCCAGTGAATCGACAGAAACCCCTGACATCGGAGATTTAGTTGATCTCAGCTTTATCGAGCAGTTCATTGATGAAGACGGCAACATCGACCTCCCCTTGGGGATTACGGTCTATGAGGCCATGGGCAAAACGTCAATTGGCTTTGGAGGCGAGTTTCGCTAGCCAACTCGGTAACGCTTGGAAGCGTCGAGCAAGTGTTTAAATCGCGCAGGAAGATAGGGCTAGTTGGCTCGCTGCCACAATCGGATTACTTCTGTAATCAGTGTTCGCTCTGGAGGCTCAATTGCCTGAACCGTTGGCGTAGTTTCCACGCCGGGAATATTTTGTTGCCACGGGCTGTTGGCCACATCGGCGATCGCCACATCGGGGTTGACGGGCCGAAACCCATGTTGTACGAAAATAGACTGTTGCTCCGGAGCGAGTAAAAAGTCAATGAAATCCTGCCCGAGACTGGCCTTGCGACGAGTGACATCGCGGGTTGCGATCGCCGCCGTAGAGACGGTTTCAATCGTCGGGTCGAGATAAAAAATTTGGTAGGGCTTGCCCTGGCTCTGCTGCGCCTGCTGCCACCGAAACAGCGCAATACTTTCGTAAACAATGGCCATATCGGCGTCGTTGGGTCCCCGGGTAATGAACTCCTGCAGCAGGATGTCAGTGGAACGGGGGGGCAGGTAGACCGACTGTTTTACCTGCTTAAACAAATCCGTGACGGCGGGGGTGTTGAGATTGGTCGCACTAAGCGGCGAGCCTAATGTTTCTTGAGCCCACAGAGCCAAGGTTAACTGGCCGCTATTAGAGCGTTCAGGGTCAGTAGTAACAAAATCAAAGCTGCCCCATTCTGGATTGCCGCCAATCTCTGCCCAAGCTCCCTGGGCGATCGCAGTTTCGACCTGCGACCACTGAAACTGGTTGTTCGGGAACAAGGCTTGACCACGTTCGGGCCAGACGACCGCGACTAACATGGTCTTAGCGACAGGCTGTGGGGCGCTGTGAAAAGGAGTATCACCATATTGCGCTTGCCAGCGCTCCTCCAGCTCCGTCAGTAACTGCCCGTTCGCCGGAATCAATACCGTCGGCGTGAAATCATTTTGGTCATCTACATAGTTATTGACGATGTCCTGAGAACCCTGAATTTCGATCTGTAGATCGATGTTGGGGTTGGTCGCCTCAAACTGCTGTTCGATGACTGCAAGCGGGGCCTGCAGTTCTGACCCGCTGACCACCGTCAACGTCTGAGTAACTCCGGGCAGTGGCGCATAGGCAAGGGCCAAGGCCGCGATCGCAATCCCAGAAGAAGCGGCTATGCGAGTGGTTGAGGTCATCTGTGATATCTCCGCAAAATAGGCTTGGCGCAGTCATTACTAGCAACCCGTCATGATTGCGCTGTGATCAGTACCTTCATGCCTTCCTGCATGTTGTTTAGCTCCAGTCCTAAGTCCCGCAGTTCGTCAGTTTGTTGCGTACTGTTCAAATCGGCCGATCGCAGTTTGTTTTGTAACTGCTGGAGCACGCCACCCGCCTCTACAATTAGCGTCGATAGGTTAACGACCTGCGCCTCCCAGGCATCTTGTCCCTGTTTAGCCAGGTTAATGTTGCGCTCTAGGCCGGTAATCAGCCGCTGCCACTGTTCGTTAGCTGCGCCAGAGCTGGTGCGCAGCTTGTGCTGGGCCTCTCGAAGCTGCTGCTCTAACTTTTCAATCGACAGGAGTGAGCCACGCCGGTGCAGTTGATCGATCATCGCATCAATTTGGGCCGGGAGTTCGCGGGTGCGATCGCAGGCATATTGCACAATGCCCAACAGTTCTACCTGACTGGCATCCGTCAGCAAGTTGACTGACTCCGCCTGTAAACTGTTGGCCTGGGCTGCCAACTGCAGAGCGCGTTCTTTGGCCTGAAGCAGCTCAGTTTCCAAAACAGGATTGTCGAGTCCGAGGGACTCGGGCTCGCGGCTTTTGAGCCAGCTTGCCCCCACGGTGGCGATCGCGGCTGCGCCGGGTAAGGCAATGAAACTCGGTAGCCTGATGAGTCGCACGCCTGCCACCAAAAAGAGACTACCGGCCAATACCGCTAACGGATACGCGAGAGGATTCGCAAGTTTCACAAGGGACTCCCCGTTAAAATTCCAGTTGAATGTCTTGCATCAGTCGGGCGATCGTATCGGGATCGCCTTTAGCGTAGTAGCCTCCCGTTTCCTCAGCAATTTGCGTCAAGACATCCGGGTTGAACTCTCCCTCTTCGCCGTATCCAATTGTGAAAAAGGCAATCCGCTCGTCGGTTGAAAAGTCAGACTGGTTCAAATCCGTAATCAGATTATCCAGCGAGACGAGGGACCCTGAGTCGTCACCATCAGTCAGCACCAGTACAGCATTAATGGCGTCTGAACGCAGATTAGTTTGAAGCCAGTTGCGCGCATCCAGCGAAGCGTCATACAGCCGAGTACCGCCCCGGGCCTCCAGACTGTTAATGAAATCAAATCCTCGCTGTTGCCCCTCCGGTGAGCCATCGACCGGCACCGGCGCGCGAATTTCTTCGTCAAAATCCACCAGCGCCACCTGATCTTTGGGGCCCAAAGAGTTGATATACGTTTGCAACGTGCTCTGTACCGCTGGCAGCTTATCGCCTTCCATCGAGCCAGAGGAGTCCACCACAATGACCACTAACGAAGGCTTTTTAGCAAACTCCGCCCAGGTTGTGAGCATGGCTTCGACGACGTCGGGTTGAGGGGGGCGATAGGAGTCGTAGCTCGCATTGGGATCAACCCCAAATTCAGGGGAAAACTTATTGCTCAAAGTCACGCCGGGAGTACCGGGGCGCAATCCCAAATCAGTAGCCAGCGACTGGGTTTCGGGCTGCTGCAAAAAGTCTAAAAACTGTTCGGCGGCGGCGGCTTCTTGTTAGTCAACCCAAGGGGCCTGCAGTAGAATGACGCGAATATTTTAGGTAAAGGTCGATTTGGGATAAACCGCTACGTATTTGGGCTGGCCGGGGGAT
>JBHJHA010000038.1:0-42051 GCA_050331235.1 Leptolyngbyaceae cyanobacterium | reverse complement strand
CTTCAAGAATCTGAAGGCGCTGCGTCAGCGAGTCCAAGAGGTCTTGTCAGAAATGACCAAAGACGTGATTCGCTCAGTGACGGGATGGGACTTCATTACCAATGCTGTATTAAGTGCATCCTCAAATTGAATTGGTATAAGCAACGTTACCAATGTAAGGACTGTCGCCGCCAGTTTGTCGAGTTTTATTCGCCCCAAGGCTACAGCGATGCGGTCAAACGTCAGTGCCTCGATGCCTACGTGAACAAGATGGGGTTTCGCGCCATTGAACGGCATCATGGGGTAGATCACACCACCGTGATGCGCTGGGTGCAGCAGGTGGGTCAACCACTGCCCCAAGCCCCGCCCATGGAGTCTACGCCAGAAGTGACTCAACTCGATGAGTTGCAGACTTTTGTGGGCTCAAAAAAACCAAAGTCTGGCTGTGGACGGCAACCGACAAAGCCAGAGCAGGTATTTGGGCCTGGACGCTAGGAGATCGCTCGGCTCAGACCTTTCGAGTGTTGTGGGCGCAAGTTCAGGTTTGGCAGTGCTTTTGGTATGTCACTGACGGTTGGCCCGTCTATCCCAAGTTCATCGAGGTCGCCGACCATGTCGTGAGTAAGCCGCACATGACGCGGGTGGAAGGGGAAAACAGCCGCTTGCGGCACTATTTGGCGCGGCTCAACCGGCGTACTTTTTGTTACTCCGAGTCAATTGAGATGCTGGGCTATTCCATCCGGCTATTGCTGCACTACCTCCATTACCGAACGGTCCCAATCCTTGCCTGACCATTCATCGATTCAGCAACGCCAATACTTTTAGCTTGAACTCCATAAAGGGCTTGGCCCGCTAAATGCTGGTGAAATTTTCGCAAAACACCGGCAACTGTCTGGAGGTTAGATGAGACAGAGGGGCATTCTCTGTCTTGAGGTTTATGTATCACATCTATCTTTCTTTATGAATAGCCGTCTTCGACAGAATCGTGGGTCACAAAAGTCTTTGAGTCGAGCAACCCTGAGCGGAACCCTCGCGATCGCCCTAGGTCTGATGAGTGTGGCGTGCTCTAAAGGGGGCGCTAGCCAGTCACAAGTTGCGCTGATGGCACCCCAAGCTGAGACAACTCTGGTCGCTGATGACACCACGGTGGACATGACCAAAGCGACTCCTAATGCGCAACAGGCAGCTCCCGCTGACCGCTCTCAATATGCGGAGGTCGGTAATGATGGTGAGCCTAATGAACCGCTGACTGCTAACATCGAGCGGCTCAATCTAGAACCTGGCACTCCATATGGTGAAGTGCGATCGCTCGTCATGGCCGAGGGTTGGATGCCCTATACCCCTGCCGAAGGATCTATGCCTGACTTCAATGATCCAGCCGTTCGAGAGCTACATGCCCAGGGATTTGAAGAAGCTGAGACGTGTTCCGGCACCGGCTAGGGCTTCTGTGCCTTTTTCTTCATCCATACTAACCAGATCGCCTTTCCAGAGGCCCTGTTGCAAATCACCACGACACCAGCCATGGGCGATCGCGATGGCGAGCACAACTTCTATAGCTGGTATATTTTCAACGATCCATTGACCAGCAATAAAGAGACAAACGGGGACAGCTATCGCTATTTAGAAGCTAACGCTACCTACGAGACCCAAAAATTCAACGCGGCGCTGTATACCGAAGTTTTGGCTCAGGAGCAGGATTGTCTCCTCATCGGTGACTGCGCTAACTCCCGATACCTGTTCGAGGATGTGCTTTTGACCTTTAGCGTGGGCGAGTTTGGCTCTACGACGACAGCGATTACTCCTCACACCACCATATCCAGAACTGAAGCGCTGAACTATGCTCAAATGCTGGATTTGGAGGACGAGATTGACTTTACTGACAGCATTTTGGTCGATAACTACGAAGGAGGAGAACTGCCCCCCGAAGGTGTGAGGATGACTGAAAGCTTTTTTACACTCATTCCTCCGACTGAAGAAGATGCGTCAACCAAGATGGTAAGGCTGATTTCGAGCCGGGTGAAGACATCTCTCAAGTTGAGTTTGAGATGATTGTGTTTTAGCCAGAGATTGGGTTCTACGGGCCTCACGATTAGGCATGAAGTGTCGGCTCTGCTATCCCCAAAATCACTGGCGATTGAGCAAGCCGACATTTTTTAGTGCGTAGGCTTAGGGGCAGAATTACGCCGCTAAGGCAGCCCCGCATGATTATTTTTGACGGTTGCGAGTTATCCGTGCTCTGCGTTAACTTACTGGCCTTCCTCAAATTTGCCAGTGACGGGCGCAATGTTCGCCACGAGCAGTCAGGGGGCTATTGGTCGCTTTGGTGAGTCGAGGTAGTCAGCGATCGCTCGTTCCCTCGGCCGACTATACCTACTAGTCTAGGGATTCATTTCAAATCCGCGTACACAACGCGGAACCACTGCCGGTGTACCTGAGTGTACTTGTCATCGATACTGCCAGCGAAATTATTGTGCTGCACCCAACGCAATACGATACCCCTGTTGACGCGGCTTTGATCAACAATGGTAATGCTGATCGCACCGCACCGTGACAGAGATCGGTATTCAATACGCTTTATTATGGAAATAATCACGTCGGTGAGCCAGCCGCCGCTACAGGGCCTGCTGCAATCACGAAAAGCCATCGAGGTAGATCCCGGCCGGGCGAGCCGAGGTCCCGTTAGTTTGGAGGAAAGCAATCCGCTGGATCGGGTCAGCAACTTAATAGGCGACATTGATAGTATTTCGGGGGGAGGTTTCGATGGAGGCGGTCACGCCCAATCAAGCCAAAACCGCCTGGATGCCAGGGCGATCGCGAATTTTTTACCATCATTGAAATTCCCTCTTAACCGACCAGGAAGCTTGGGGCAGTCCTTTTCGACGCCTTGATGGGGACTTAGAGAGGTCCATTTGCTCATTTACTCTTTCAGGCCCCTCTGTGCAGGTCACTGGCCGAGGAGTGCAACCAGTGAGGCCGAACAAGCACTGACTCTGAGAGCAATTGACCTCCATCAGGCTTTAGAACCTCTAGCGAGTGATGTCCACAAATTTAGGAATTGAAACCAGATATACCACTGAGGAATTCATGGATTTTCATTTATCAGTTAGTGAAACCACATAAATTGCCCCACTAAAAATATCTATTTCATGCCTTTTTAGCAGCGAAATGAAATATTATAATTTGGCTCATTCAACTTAAATTGTCAATATTACTGATGCAAATCAAATTCGCCTGTTTGTATGGTGTATCTAACAGCTCGTTAATGTCTTAGCAAGACCACTACCGGGTGCATCTGCCCAGTTAAAATAGGATGGCAGGCTTATGAGACACCATAAAACATTACTGATTTCTAGCGTTTTGGGAAGCTTGGGCGCAATTGCTTTATCCCCTGAAATCGTCCAAGCAGCAACCTACACCTTGGACTTTGACCGCAATTCCCAGGGCAATCTCATTGACGTCAGCGACTTAGGGATTGCTGTTGGCAATTGGGAGAAACCTGAAAACTACAGTCAGAGCGACTTTGCTGTCAACGATCAGTGGTTGGCGGACTTTGGTGTCAGTATTAGCACTAACAAAAAAGATGCTGTACTGTTTAACACCAATCCTGATTATTACGCCAATGGTACATCTGCGCGCAAGAATAATGGCGACTTCAAGGGCGCTTTTGACGACGACTTATTGACAGGAGATGATTATCTGACCTACAAAACGGAATACCAAGACTATTCCACTGATCTTGGTAACGTCCTAATTATTCAAGAGCGTAACGCCTATTGGAAACCTGATGATGAAGGCAGTGGTGGTACTATTTCCTTTGACTTTGAAAAGTCGGTTTCCTTAAGCTCTATCGATTTACTAGACATTGACGAATTTAGAGCCAATAAGCTGGTCAAATTTACAGCTATTGGCGAAAACGACACAGTGATTGGCTCGTGGAATTTTGACGAGAGTTCAGCTGTGCAGCTCAGCGAGGGTAACGGTGATAACTCCCTGTATCGGTTTAATTTTGATGCCCAAGGCGTCAAACAGCTCAACGTGATTTATCCCGGCAGCGGCGCGATCTCGGCACTACGGTGGGATGAAGATACGCCCACGATTCCAGAACCAACTACCGTTTTAGGCTTGTTTGCAATCGCCGGTCTCGGTTTACGGATGCGACGAATGACGGAAGCTTAAGCTGAGCTGTCAATGGGCGACTAACCCCCAACTAGCCCAATTCATCAACTTAACCCGTACTATTTCGGTAGTGCGGGATTTTTGTTAGACCGCGTTTACCTCTGATGCTGAGCGGCCTAGATAGCCAGAACCCAGATAACCAGATCAATGTCACGCTGTTGAAGTAATGCTGGCTCCAATTGGGTGAATAGTGTTTCGATGAACTCTTTCTTCTTCAAGCAGTTTGGGCGATTGGCGATCGCCAACATTCTGTCAAACTTGATGGTCCCCTTAGCCAGCATCATCGATACGGCCTTTTTGGGGCATTTGTCGGAGGTTCATCATCTGGGGGGCGTGGCGATCGCCGCAGTCATTTTCAATATGGTGTATTGGAGCTTTGGCTTCTTACGCATGGGCACTACCGGATTGACGGCCCAGGCCTTTGGACGGCATGACTGGGCGGAGATTAACTTACTATTTATCCGCAATGCATTGCTGGCGCTTGGACTAGCTTTGGCTATCCTACTGCTGCAAGTACCCCTGCGGGAAATGGGGTTTTGGCTCCTCAGTGCCGAACCTGCCGTGCAGTCATCGGGAGAAGCTTTTTTCAAAGCGCGAATTTGGGGAGCTCCGGCGGTATTGATGAACTACGTTTTACTCGGACGCTTTTTGGGCTGTAGCCAGGGCCGACGAGTGATTGTCCTGTCGATAGTTGGCAACGGTGGCAATATCTTGCTGGACTATTGGTTTATCCGCCAGCTTGGTTGGGAGAGTGCGGGGGCAGGAGCTGCTACGGCACTAAGCCAATACTTGATGCTAGTGGTCGGGCTCCTCTTTGTGTTTGCTGAGGTGCGCCCCGCCGCGTTGAGGAAACTCAAGTCGCAAATTTGGCAGCGAGCAGCCCTGATTTCGGTGCTTACACTCAATCGAGACATTTTAATTCGAACTTTTGCCCTCTTACTGAGCTTTGCTCTATTTACCAACTGGAGCTCGGCTTTGGGCGGCGATATTTTGGCAGCCAACACGTTGTTGTTGCAGGTTGTGACCTTAGCTTCCTATTTCGTAGATGGTTTGGCCTTTGCCACAGAGAGTTTTGCCGGTCAGTTTTATGGGGCGGGCAATGTTCGCCAACTCCAGCAGTTACTCGTTTGGGGACTTAGCGCCAGTGTTGCAGTGGGTTTGATTTTAGCCAGTCTCTTTGTTTTATACCCACAATTTTTGTTTGGGCTAATGACTCAGCATGAGTCTGTGATTTTGCAGATTACCTTAATGGTGGGATGGCTACTGCCGACCTTGGGTTTTGGAGCGATCGCCTTTTTGCTCGATGGCTACTTTTTAGGACTGACTGCAGGTAAGCTACTGCGTAATTCAACTCTACTAGCAACGGGAATCGGCTTTTTACCCATCGGTTTGGCGGCGCGCTATCTACTCAATCCAACGCTCCTATGGCTAGGCCTAGCCACCTTTATGGCCATTCGGGCAGTGACCCTTGGCAGCCAGATCCCCCGTAGCTTACGGGCATAGCATCATGATGCGGATATCGCAGCAGGTCGCCAGAGACCGAGTCAGGAATTGGCCACAAAATCAGCGGCTTTCGCCTGCATTAATTTAAAGATGTTGTAAAAACCATTGGCGCGGGAAGGGGTGAGGCTGACATCCAACTGCGTTTCTTGAATGAAATCAGGGGATAGATCAACAATTTCCTGGGGGGTTAGGCCATTGAGTCCACGAATTAAAAAGGCCACTAGTCCCTTCGTGATTTGTGCATCAGAGTCGCCTAGATAGGCGAGCTTGCCATCCTCCAACGAGGCCACTATATAAACCTGAGAGACGCACCCTTTGACCTTATTGGCCTCAACTTTTTCCGCTTCAGGAAAGCTCTCCAGCTTTCTAGCTAACCAAAGCAACTGCTCATAGCGGCGCTTGGGGTCAGTCACTTTTTGAAATCGTTGAACTAGCTTTTCAATGGAGGCTGGCCGGGCAGAAGATGATGCAGACATGGTAAGCGATCGCGACAAACAGCAGGGAGCCATTAGGTGAAGCCCTTACCTCATTGTAAAGAGCGATTTGCCGAGAAATTGTCCTACAACAATGATTTCATCCGCATAAAGGGACATTTGGAGGAAGTCCTCGGTGCTGACTGCGGCCCTAATTGTTCGATGTCATAGCCGGTTGGATAGGTTGGATTACTTCGGTCAACGACAAACTGGGAGCGCCGACGTCGAGGGAAATGCCGAACGATGCGTCGCCGGAGCTGTAGGGCATTCACAATTCCGTAGACGATTAGCGGGTGGGGGGGCCGCCAACCGAGGGCTGCTCGCATAGGTTCATCGACTAAGACTTTGACAACAGTCGGCACAAACGGGTGCAAAATTTTAGGAAACCATGTTTGCATAAGCTGCAATACGACATCGCTGATCACTGCGTTGCTGCTGTGATAAGCAAAATAGCAAGCCTCGTAGGTTTGGTTAAAGTTCAGAAAGGCCACATAGGTTGAAGGGATTTGCTGCAATCCCATGCGCTCACCCACGGCTCGCCAAAATTCAAACAGGGCTTGTTTTTCCGCCTGGGTAAATAAGCGCCAGCCAAAGCGGTGATTCCAACGAATGGGCTCATAAATGACGGTCGACAGCACATAGAGAAAGTCTTCGTTCGGAATGTCGAACCGTTCATGAATTCGGTTCATCCGTTTGATGGCCGCACTGCCCTGGGGACTGTCGTAGCCCCATTTGAGAATGTTGCCAAAAATCAAAGTGGTATCGTCGTACCGCTTCTGAGTGCGATGTTCAAACTCTCCGGTTTGTCTGAGTAACTGAGAAATGCGTGGCACACAAAACGTTTTAAGGACCGCTAGCTCTAGCGATCGGCTCAGTTCCCAAGGAAAGTCGTAACCCGCAAGACGATGACAAATGACAGTCGAATCTCCCGTCGCCGGGGGGGCGACTGGGAAAGATGAAGAAGGGCCGTTCATAAGGTGCGATCGCGAAAGTAGACTCTTTTCCCTTTCCACGCGGGCAATCGCTAGCTCCGGAGATCCCCCGAAGCTTTATAAAGACCTCAAGAAACGGGCTTACGCGTTTTGCACTTCTTTGTGATTGACAAATCGATGGGCAACGGTCTCTGGCTGAATCGCTGACAAGATGACGTGGCCAGAATCCATAATTAGGACGGCTCGAGTGCGGCGACCATAGGTGGCATCTACGAGTTGGTTGCGATCGCGGGCATCTGAAATGACCCGTTTAATCGGCGCTGACTCAGGACTCACAATCGCCACAACTCGATTTGCCGAGGCAATATTGCCAAACCCAATATTGATCAGCCGAATATCCATAAATTAAGTCCAGGAAAACGTCCCAGCTAAAGCGATCAAACCGGTCGTCGGTCGAACTACATTGAGCGTAGCCTGCAGTACATCATGCAACAGAACAGCAAAGGGCTGGGTCGGCTGGGGCAATCATCAACGCAACTCAGAGCCAACTAGCAATTTGCCCTTCTTTAAAGGACACTGTGTAATTGCAAAATGCTTTAATTTCATGGTAGCTACAAAGAAACTGAGCAACAAGCACCAAATTTGAAAATTTCTCGCCTTATCATCCAAACAGCAGAAACTAGGCGTAATTTGTAACATATTGGTTACAGTGGATATAGTGCAGGTACCCGGCGATCGCCGCTTGACTGAGGTGCTAGCGTGCGTAGGTGAGACTTAATTCAATGCAACCCGTAGATTTCACGACCTTAGTGGCAGTTGGTGCTGAGCTACAGCAAACCTGGCTGCCGGCTCGCTGTGAGCAGGTGGTTCAGCTCGATCCCCATACCCTCTGCTTGGCGTTGCGCACGATTCGCCAGCGGGGTTGGCTGACGATTTCTTGGCATCCCCAAGCGGCCCGTCTACACATGGATACGCCGCCGCCCAAGGGTCCGGACACTTTCACGTTTAGCCAGCAAATCAAACATCAGTTAGGAGGCTTTGCCCTGGTCAACATCGCTCCCCTAGCGCCCTGGGAACGGGCCCTTGATTTGGGCTTTGCCCGGCGACCCGGCGACCCAGTTGAATGGCATTTGTATGTCGAGATTATGGGCAAGTACAGTAACGTCATCCTGGTGAACGGCCAAAACCAGATTGTGACCGCTGCCCACCAAGTCTCTGAAAAGCAATCAAGTGTGCGCCCCATTGCAACGGGCACTCCCTACGTCGCGCCGCCTTCCATCCCGGGCCCCTTTCCTGCTTTATCAGAGCCCCAAGCGCGCTGGCAAGAAAGAGTTTCTCTGATTCCCACAACGCTTAAAAAAGCCCTGTTTAAAGCCTACAGTGGTCTCAGTTCCTCACTGCTACGAGATTTGGCGACCTCGGCCGATGTCTCCCTTGAACAAGCTGTCACCGACCTGACTGCGGCAGACTGGCAGCGATTATTTGAGCAGTGGCAGGCGTGGCTTCACCGCTTAGAATCGGGTAACTTCGAAGCCAGACTGTTAGACTCAGGCTATTCAGTTTTGGTGGATACTGGTAATCCTCTTGAGACGGTACAGCAGTTGCTCCAGCGGTATTATCGGGATCAGCTTAATCGCCAAGAATTTAACCGACTGCAAAATCAGCTTGCCCAGCGCCTCAAAACGCTACTCAAAAAGCTGCGGCAAAAGGAAGATAATTTTGTGGCTCGCCTTGACCAGGCAGAAGAGGCCGATCGCTACCGCCAGCAAGCAGATCTCCTCATGGCCTATAACTATCAGTGGCAGCCGGGGATGCGGTCCATGACCCTAGCTGACTTTGAGACTGGTAACCCCGTCGAGGTTTCCCTTGATCCCGATAAAAACGCCATTCAAAATGCACAGTCGCTGTACAAAAAGCATCAAAAACTAAAGCGATCGCGCCAGGCAATTATGCCATTGCTGAATGCAGTCCGGGCGGAGGTATCGTATCTCGATCAAGTAGACACCACCCTAAAACGAATTGAGCACTACGAGGAAGCGCTGGATTTGATTGCCTTGCAAGAAATTCGGGATGAACTGATTCAGCAGGGCTACTTGCAAGACCCGACCTATCGGCCCAGCCCTCAGTCCCAGTCCTCGGCTATCAATGTCCGTAAGTTCTTGACCCCCAACGGCTTTGAGGTTTGGGTAGGTCGCAATAACCGACAAAATGATTTGTTGATTTCCAAATCGGCTACCGACTACGATTTGTGGTTCCACACCCAAGAGATTCCCGGTAGCCACGTCTTGCTGCGCCTAGATGCAGGCCAAGTACCCAGCGATGACGATTTACAATTCACTGCCAACGCTGCCGCTTACTTTAGCCGAGCTCAGCAAGCTGACCAAGTGCCCGTCATTTTTACTCAGCCTCGGTACGTCTTCAAGCCGAAGGGGGCGCTTCCCGGCATGGTTACCTATACGCATGAAACGGTTTTATGGGGGCAGCCAACCCAGTTTGAAGCTTCGATTATTAACGTACAGTCATCCTCTGAACCGACTTTAGCTGTACGCTAGAGCCGCTTTTGTCAGCATTTGACAATAAACACATCAACGAAAATGCGTGTAAATCCGGGATGATTGATAACTGTTCCATCAAATATCCAAAAACCTGAAGATTTATAACAAAAAGTCTGTGCGGCTTGATACAATGCTGTTTGGTGAGAGAAATGAACCGGCAAATTCCGCTTCATCAGTGTTTTGAGAGACGCTGTTTCCTCCCACTAGAGAGAGCAACTTAATTTTTACAGGCCGACTTTTATAAGTCGGCTTTTTATTTTCTCCCCATTGCTGACAGCCCAGTCAGCTGTAAGATTTTGCAAATCAACAAACTTGAATCATACGCCTGATGCGTCCTAGTCCGATTCAGGCATGCCGAGGATGGGCCATAAAGTGGGTAGCGTCATCGATATGGGCATCCCTTGCAATCCTTTTCAAAGTTGATCGAGGGGCTTTACCGGCAGTCCGACCTGGGTCAGCAGGGTGAGAGGACCTATTTGCCGGAGCTGCTCTAGCTGCTCGGTGGATTTGACCAAAAGCCAGCCGGCATATCCCAAACTGTTGACATTGATGCCCTGATAGCTGGGGTGCGATCGCCGCACGGCCATCATCCACTCCCGAGTAATGAGCAGATTGTAAGGAGCATTCGGCTGGGCTGCCGCAGGGTCGATACCTAAACTTGTCATCAGAGCGCGATACCGCTCATGCAATGTCTGTCCCACAGCCGCATCAGCCTGATTAGTCCATAAGCCTCGCAAAGGACTGACTCCGTGGCGAAAGGGCAGCGGCAACTGACAGCTGGCCTCACATTGTGCCAGGAATGGAGGGTGGTGAATAACATCAGCCATGGGAATAGTGTCGGACAGGGGAATTAATTGCAGATGCTTATGATGTTGGCTTGCTCCAGCGGCGGTCCCACCATTAAAAAAGCCAAGCCCGTTAATCTCCTGCAGACAGCGTGCAAGGGCGGCAAAGTCGGCTGGGGTCAACCACTCCTGCTGTGAGGCATATTCGCGAGTCACAATCAAAAAGTGATGATCAACCACGTTGAATTTGTTGAGCAAACAGACATGGGTAGCTGATAGGTTGGCTACAAACAAATCTTGCTCGTAGGGCAGAAAAGGATTATCCACCTTGCTTGGGGACGCGCCGCTGTGCTGGGCTTTTTCTTTGCGCGCCAGGCTATCTATCAGTCGCACGGTAAAAGCGATTTGCCCGTCGATCACCTCAAAGCGCTGGGTTTCAATGGGCTGTAGGGCACCTGATGCCAGCGCTTGACGAGTCGTCTGGCAGACGCGAGACCAAAGCGCATCGGACGGAGAAAGTAAAGAATCACTCATGAATTTCAACGAGCAAAAAGACAATTATCAATGGCTGTCAGCCCGCCACGAGAGCTAGAAGCCTAACTCAAATCGCGGCCCCATGATTGCGGTGGCAGCCGCCCCCGAGAATCGGCGATCGCAACAGTGTCCTACAGGGCAAGGGGCGCGGCAGCTTGACCCGTTAGAAATGGATAGGGCTTGATATACTATGAAATCACAGCTATGTAGCAGGCTCTATGCTTAGAAATACGTCTCCCTTTGACAGTCATCAGCTCATGCGACGGCAAGAAGATTTGATCAATGCCGCGTTTAACCGCTATCGCATCACCGTACAAGTGGCTAATCGGGCACAGCGCCGCCGCTTTGAAGAATTTGAGGCTTTTGACGACCCTCGGATGAAACCGGTGCTCCGGGCCATTATTGAAATGTCCGACGAACTGACCCAGCCTGAAATCATCGGCGAGTAGTCGGCGGTTGTGCGGCACTTAAAAGAAGGCAACGGGTGGCGTTTGGGCTATGACCCAGACGCCACTGTCTTTAAAGGATTAGTGGGAGGCGATCGCTGGGCGGTGGAAATGACCGACAGTGAATTCAATGACTTTTGTCGCTTGGCCCGACAGCTAGCTAAGACTATAGGTGAGGTGGCCGCTGAGCTCATGCCTGAAGAACGGCTGTCCGTTGAGCAAGAGACCGCTGAGCTGTGGATGGAAGCAGAAGGAATGCCCCGTCAGTTCAGCCTACGGTTTATCTTGCTTGCCGGTCGACAAGCCGAAGGCGGCTGGTCAGCAACAGTTACCCAGGAAATTTTACAGGCATTGCCGTCCCTCTCTTTGTTTTAGTCATACTCTGTGTCTTCGTCACACAGGGACAGCACGCTGCTCAAACTTAATAAATTCGACTCCTGCCACAAATTTTCATCCGGTTTTGAGATGTTGCGGCATAATCACCGATGAGCCATAGAGTTCAGCACTGACGCACTGGTCAGCTAACCTCCCGGATCAACCAAACAGTCCTGGACTGCTGGGGCGCGATCGCTGCCTTAGTGTGGCAATCCACTTTGTGCGATCACAGGGGATTTGCGACCTCGGCTCGATGAAATGAGATGTGTCAATATGAAGGCCAAAGTCAAGAGCGATACCTTATTCAAGCGGCATCCTGTTTTATCTAGCGAGCTGACAGATGCAGACAAGGTCTTTGTCCCCAGCGGTAGTGAATACGAACTGCAATTTTTTGCGGCGGCGGGCAATCAGCATGTTCGCTTAGAGCTAGCCCATGCGGCCCTCGGGAAACAAAAAGGCTTTACTTGGTACGCCTCAGAGGCCGATATCGACATCGAGGGAACGGGGATCAAAGCCACCTTGCAACGAGATACGCTCTTAAAGCAACAGCCTATCCTGTCTAGCGAATTGACCGACCAGGAAAAAGCTTTTGTTGCCGCCGGGACAACCCTGTCACTACAGTCCTACGCTCCGGCCCCCAGCAACCACATGAAACTGACCTTGACAGAGGCGCAGTTTGGCAATCTCCAAACCGATGTTTGGTACGCTAAAGCCGAAGATATTCAGATTTCTGGCCAGCAGATTCGGCTTTGGGTGAACAGCGATACCGTGTTCAAAGCAAGACCCACCCTTTCGAGCCAATTACCGGCAAAGGAAAAAGTTTTCGTTGCCAAGAATACAGCTTTTGGTCTGCAATCTTACAGCGAAGTCGAAGGTAATTATCTCAAGGTCCATCTGTCGGGGACCGGACTAGGGGAGGATAATCGCACCATTTGGTATACCTTTGCCCCCGATATCGAACTCGAAGGTACTGAACCAAATAACTGCCCTGAAGACCGCAATCCGGCTGGGCGGGTAGAGCTGGGCGATCGCGGCGAGACCTTGAATCTTCCTGGGTTTCAAGGAACGTTTAACACCCGCGATCCGATTTTGGCGGGGGGATACTTCACCTGGGGACAGGCCACCCATGGCGGTACCCGACTGCCCACCAGTACAGAAGTCATCTACGGCATGATTCGCATTGCAGAAGCTTTAGAAGAAATCCGCGTACTGTTTGGGAGCCGACCCATCAAGGTGATTTCTTGGTACCGTGATCCGGCGACCAATCTCCGTGTCGGCGGCATCAAAACGTCTCGCCATATTACAGGCGACGGGGTTAACTTCATGGTGGAAGGGGTCCATCCGTTTGAAGTGTATGCACAACTTGACCCTTGGTGGGGGGCAAAGGGCGGTTTAGCTAGCGCTTCCACCTTTACGCACATTGATGCCCGAGGCTACCGCGCCCGCTGGTCATACGAGCTTTAAGGTCTCATTGATCGCTAAGAGCAGGTTTCTGAGTACCGGTAAGCGCGATCGCCTAGCGCGATTGATCCAGCACTGCCGATTAATTTTCCTGCCAGACAAATTTACCTTCACGCCAGAGAGCCACCAACAGACCGATGGTGTACTTGGTAATAATTTCGCCAAATAGGAGAGACACCATCTCCAAGGATGACAAGACTCCGGCAAAGGCTACCAAGGTGAACAACAAAGTATCTAGCGGCACGGAGACGGCATTACTACCGGCCACCCTGAGCAACCAGGGATAACGCAATAGCTTTTGGTAGATTTCGGTGTCCGCCGTTTCCGCCAATACGATCGCCAAAAAACTCGCCACAATGATGCGCAGGGGCACGGCGAGTACGGCACTCATGATCACATTGGCCAAAGCCGCGATCACGATCGTACCGTATACCCAACGGCGGCCAGCACTATGTAACTTGTCACGCTGGGTAAACGTCACCCCAAAAATAAACGTCCCCACTGCTACCTGACCAAATATTGGCAATGGAATAAACCAAGCCGCAGTGTAGTTTGCGCCTAGGGTTGCCAAAATATAAATCATGGCGTTGACTAGATGTCTTTGAGGCATTGACATTCTGTTCCATTTACTCGCCTCAGCCATTTTAGAAGGTCACAGGCCAAGACTTCGTACTTTTGTTCTAGAGCATTACCGGCTGTTAACGCAGGAATACTTTCCAAACTAAAAATTAAAAAAACTCCGTTAACTCCGATTTAACGACTGTAGTTGAGCTATGACTGAGTATGGTCATCTACCACTGGCATGCTGCGAAGACTTTTTCTAACGCTGCGAAGGGTTCTCCTCGACTGGGCCCTCAGACCACAAGATAATTACGCTGGCAAAAATCTAAGTGGGCGCAGTCTTGCCGGCGTTGATCTCAGCCAAGTTGATTTGACCGAAGCCAATTTGAGCAGGGCCAACTTGAGTGGAGCGAACTTGAGCGGGGCCAACCTGACTGCCGCCAACCTCAATCAGGCTAATCTGCGGGGAGCTAATCTCAAGGGTGCCGTCTTAGAAAATACCCAGCTGAGATCGGCGGTGCTGCGGAGTAACACCCTGTCTGAAGCCAAATTGAACGACGTTAATTTAGAAAAGCTGCCGGATGGTGACCCGACGGATCTGGGTAGCGCCTTATGGCGTCGGTCAACCTTGATTAGAGTTAAGATGCGTGGGGTCAATGTTGATGGCAGTAACTTTTCCGGGGCCAACATTATTGACTGTGACTTGAGCGCTACCAGCGCTCGGGGAGCCTATTTCAGTAATACTCAGTTCACTCGGGCGACGTTGGATGCAGCTAGCTTTGAGCGGGCAAATCTGCGGGGAGCCATATTGGAAGCGGGCATTAGTCTGCGATATGCACATTTCAATAATGCCATTTTGGAGAAAGCCCAGCTCGAAGGCGCCGATCTGACCGGGGCAATCCTGACTGGCAGCGTTTTGACTGAAGCCACCTTAGACGAAGCTAACCTGTCGGCAGCACAGCTCAATGGAGCCAATCTTGTTAAGGCTACGTTGCGGGCTGCCCGATTGACTGAAGCTTCCCTTGTCGGGGCTGATTTGGGGGGAGCTAACCTCCAAAATGCGCAACTAGAAAGGGCCGAGTTACGGCGGGCGCGACTGCGATCGTCTGATTTGAGTGGGGCTCAGCTCGACTATGCCCGTCTCCGAAATGCCCGCCTCAATCAGGTGAGCTTTCGTGGCGCTTCGATGCGCCATGTCAGGTTAGCAAATGCCAGTCTGATTTTGACCGATCTCTCGGGGGCCGACCTCTCATACGCCAACTTGACCCAGGCGTTGTTGCTCTTTGCCAACTTAACTAAGGCTAACTTGCAACATACTCACCTCGGCGGGGCCAACTGTAGTAATGCCAATCTCACTGAGACTGATCTCAGCTATGCCGATTTGAGTGGTTCTAGTCTGATGTCTGCGCGTTTACAGCGAGCCACCCTCGTCAGTGCCAAGCTGGTGCGGGCTAACCTCCGCGATGCTGATTTCAGCGATTGCAACTTAGACGGGGCGGATCTGAGCCGGGCTTATGCCAGCTCAATTATGCTTGGTGGAGCTAACCTGTGCGGGGCGGAGGTCACCGGTATCAATCTGCTCCAGGCCAAACTGATCAATACTAATCTGCAAGAAGTACAGTTTTATCGGGCTGATCTACGGCATGCTGATCTTTCTGGTGCCAGTTTGCTCGAGACTGAGTTTAACGGGACCGATCTCACAAGTAGCTGCTTTACTGATGTTGATGCCAACAATGCCCGCTTTATTGCCAATCAAGGGTTACTGGCTGATGCTCAGACTTACCTCAGGGGGCAAGGGGCTCTTCTCATTTTAGATATCCCCTACGAACCCGAGCAGGTGGTCAACCTCAACGGTGATGTAGTCAACTTACGGTCGATGACTATTCCAAGTGAAATTCGTACTGACTTGGACTACCGCTGGAGTGACTTGAAGGAATCGCACTCGATTTTTAGCAATTTACTAGAGCAGTTAGAAGCCTCGCTCGAGGAATATGCTGAACTTGGACAGTTAACGACAACGCAAATTGTCGAAGCCAACAAATTATTTCGGATTTTGAGCGTCGATTGCGATCGCCTCCTCGGACACATCCAACAAACCCAGGCAGAAAGCCAAGCCGAACTCAATCGAGTTCCTGTGCAAGACGTTAATAGCTGGCAGCAAGAAGATTTTTGCGAAACGCTGGCGATGATTCAGGACGGAGTTTGGCAAATCAATCGTCACATCATCGTTCTCGTAGCCTTTTGGCGGGCCATTCTGGAGCAGCCAGCAGGTTAGCGAATTGCGAGCGATGTGCTCTGCAGGCTGCTTGCATTCAACTCAGCAGTTCTATCAAGGCACGAAAATCTTGGTAACAACCTGCTCCTCCTCAATAATGCCAAGGCTACGGCCCTTTTCCTTTTCTTCTTCCAACAAGCCGTACAGCGCTAGACCTGTCCTTAAAATCTCCGCCTTGTTTTTACCAGAGGCTTCAGCCAACTTCTCTAACTGGTCGTAGGCTTCATCCGAAAGCTCTAAATTGAGTCGTTTTTTCTTCATTTTCTGTAGGTTCCTCAACCACAAAACAGTAAGGCGAGTACAACTCTCATCCTAAAACAGGCTCCATAAATATTACACAAAGAGAATCATACTCTGGGTGTAGATTTTGCATAGTTTTTCTGGGGCCAGATCCATAATCTTTACATATCAGTGGTTCATTTGCCTGGATTCCTCTGAAGAGGAAAGGTCTGAGATATAGTGTAGCCTTCCCAAACACCCATATAAAATGCACAAAAAATGACTTGGATTACACCAAGTCATTGAGTTCAGAGCTATGTTTGACGCTTTACAGCCCCCAGTCCTTAAGGTCCTACACCAGTATTAGAGCCAATATGATTCCAAATGGAATCATTGTCCAAAAGGCTTGAAACCCTTCTTCCGGCTCCGAGATGTCGCGCTTAAAGCCACACCAAAGGCAGTGATAATGCCCCTCGCCACGGCTGACGAGTACTCGTTTGCCACAGCGAGGGCACTCCAATGCGTCAGGATTGAAATCCATTTTCATAAGCTATCACTCTCCATATGAGACCATCTCGTTCGTCCCTGCGCAGTCAACTTGGCTTCATTATACACAAAATACACATTTAATGTGTATTTTGTGTATAAATCACATTGTTCTGCTGGGTTTCGTCTGACATCGTGAGCTGCCACTAGGCTTAGGCTGACCATGGCAAACTCCTCGCCATAGTCACTAAGCGCGAAGGGCGGCGCCCTGCTTCAAGACTCAAGTAAGGTGTTTGTTCAAATGGCGGCCTAGCTCCAGGCGGCTCAAGGAAATGACTAAGTTCTGCAAACTGGTGAATCGCCTCAGTTTTCCAGGTTATGCTCATGGATACGGTGAAGAATCAATCGCGAACTTTGGTTAGCTTTGCGATTCTTGATGAGACACATGGTGTTGCCCTTGCCCCCGTTTCTTTTAAGCACAAGTCCGTTTATTCCCCATGGGCACTGCTACCTCTGGAAGCCCAGCTTAGTGTGGCTCCATGGACTCTCTGACGCCTTGATTGCGATCGCTTATTTTGTCATTGCCTTTGCCCTTTGGTACTTCGTTCAAAAGCGTCAAGACGTCCCCTTTCGACTACTATTTGGCTTGTTTGTCGCCTTTATTGCAGCCTGTGGCGTCACTCATATCCTCGCTGTCTGGACTCTCTGGGTACCCCAATACTGGCTCTCCGGCACGGCTAAGGCAATCACGGCCTTCGTCTCTGTATACACCGCCATCACCATCGTGCCGCTGATTCCTTCAGCATTAGATCTCCCGAGTCCTAGCCAACTAGCGGCCCTGAATGGTTCTTTGGAAAAGGAAGTTGAAGAGCACAAAGCGGCTAAAGCGGAAATTCAACGACTCAATACCGATTTAGAAGCTCGCGTTGCTGCCCGCACGGGGGATTTGGCCGCCGCTAAGGAAGCGAATGAACGGCTTTTACAGCAGGAGCAGGCGTATCGGAGCAAGTTAGAAACGACGTTGAGTAATCTGCAAGACACGGCAGCGCGGCTCAATATTGCCATGAGTGCCGCTCAGATGGGCAGTTGGGAATGGGAGTTAGCAGATGACACTCAGATTTGGTCGCCTAGAACCCAAACCATTTTGGGATATGAAGGTGAAGACATCGTTCAACCCTCGGCCCAACTCTGGAAGGCACGGGTGCTTCCAGACGATCGCCCCCAAGTCGAGGCCGCCCTGGCGCAAGCGAAGCAGCAACAGACGATCTTTGCTGAAGAATATCGCGTTCGTCACCCAGACAACTCCTTACATTGGGTATTGGCCCAGGGGCGCTTCCTATTTGATGCCGCCGGACAGCCCTATCGCATGCTTGGGGTACTGCAAGAGACAACGGTCAACAAACAGTCTGAGTTGGCTCTGCAAGCCAGCGAAGTCCGGTTTCGTGCGGTGTTTGAGCAGTCAGCAGTGGGCATGGCGCGGCTGACGCCGGCCGGGCAGTGGCTACAGGTCAACCAAAGGCTGTGCGAACTCCTCGGTTACAAACCGGAGGAGATGCTGGGGCGTCATTTTCAGGACTTTACCGATCCCGGAGACTTTGCCCAGGACGAACATTACTATCGGCAACTCATTAATGGAGAAGTTGAGTCGTGCCGGTTTGAAAAGCGCTATCTCCATCGCAATGGCAAACCGGTTTGGGTAATGGCTACTGTCTCGACAGAACGATACGGCAATGAAGATATCATCTCCTTCATCGCTGTCATCGAAGATATCAGCGATATCAAAGCAGCACGTTCAGAACTACAGCAGCGCGCTGAGGAGCTTGAGGGCGTCAATGGTTTGTTGGCGGTCTCTAATGCCATGCTAGAAAATCGCAACACGGAGCTAGACCAGTTTGCCTATGTCGCCTCCCACGATCTCAAAGCACCCCTGCGGGCGATCGCGAATCTTTCAGAGTGGATTGAGGAGGATCTGAGTGGTCAAATCCCCGATGAAAATCAGCATCAGTTATCCCTGCTGAGAAATCGGGTCCATCGTATGGAATCTTTGATCAATGGACTTTTGACCTTTTCTCGGGTTGGCCGCCAAGAGCGACGGATTGAAACCGTTGACGTGCGGCCTATGCTCGATGAAATTATTGACTTATTGGCCCCACCCGCTGCTTTTACGATTGATTTACCTGAGACCATGCCTACACTGCAAACTAACCGCACTGCGCTTGGCCAAGTATTCTCTAATCTTATTAGCAACGCAATCAAACACCACGACCGCGAGCAGGGCAAGATTCGTATCACTTCAACCCCTCACGATGATTTCATTGAATTTACCGTGAGCGATGATGGGCCCGGCATCGATCCGATTTACCACCAGAAAATATTCACTATCTTTCAGACTCTGAAGTCCCGAGACGAGCAAGAGAGTACAGGTATTGGTCTCGCGCTGGTGAAAAAAATTGTGGAATCTGAAGGTGGCACCATCAATATTGACTCTGCCCTGGGCAGCGGGACGACATTTCGATTTACCTGGCCCATTGGTTAACTTGGTCGTCTGACTGGCAGCTCGGGAAATATCTACTCGAATTCTGACGGAACTTCTCCGATCCGAAGGACACAATATCAAGAAATTTATTCCTAAAGAAGGATGAATCGGGTTTCTAGCGACAATAGGCTTATGTCTCATGCACGGTCGTTGATGTCAAATCACTGGTCGACGTGCGACTAGGTAAGGGGGATTTCTTTTGCAAGAGCGAATTGTCAATATTTTGCTGGTTGAAGATGACCAGGTCGATGTGATGAATGTGAAGCGAGCGTTTAAGCGCAATCGCATCACTAATCCTCTCTTTGTGGCTAGTAATGGTCTGGAAGCACTCGAAATGTTGAGAAATAACGGTGGCTCAGATCTCAACATTCCAGAGCGACGACGCATTATTTTGCTCGATATCAATATGCCCAAAATGAATGGGATTGAATTTTTGCAAGAGCTGCGGAAGGATCCAAAATTGGCCATGACGCCGGTTGTGGTACTCACCACCTCCGATGAAGATCAGGATCGCATTGAGGCGTATAAGCTCAACGTTGCAGGTTACATTCTGAAGCCCGTTACCTTTTCTAACTTTGCTGAGGTAATGGCAGCGCTCAACAAGTATTGGACGCTCTGTGAGATGCCCTAAGTGCGTCCTTAGTTTGATGAAGCTGGCGCAGAAGCAGTCGGCGATCGCAGGGCATCGGCTACTTTTTTGATCACGCTTGCGGTCGGTACGGCTAAGAGGAGCCCAAGGAACCCAGCAAACTTGGCCCCCACCAGCAGAACGACCACAACTACAGCCGGATTCAGGCCGGTTACTCCCCCAATCAAACGTGGCGCAATTATGTTGTCGTTGATCTGCCCGAGTGTCGCCGCCACAACGAGTACCTGAAGCCCCAACGCAGGCGTCTGAAAGGCTAGCAGCAGGCTGATGCCCAATACTGCAATGGAGCCCCCAAAGGGGATCAGGCTTGCCAACCCAATTACAATGCCAAACAACAAACCATAGGGCACGTCTAGCAGCATAAAAACAATTGACTGGGCGATCGTCAAGATGAGCGCTAGCGTCGCCTGACCAGAGAAGTATCCTTGAAAGCTAGGCTGTAGAGCATTGCGGAGTTCGGTTTGTAGCGTCATCGGCAGCCAACCGAGCAAACCATTCCACAGGTTTCCTCCATTCAAAATCAGCAAAATGCTGAGCACTAGAGTGACCAACAGATTGAGCGTGCTGTTGATGGTGCTCAACGTCACGTTAATCACCTGGCTGGTCGCCGACTGTAGCGATGCGGATAGGCGATTGGCTGCGTCTACGGTCACTTGCTCGAAGTCTACGGGAGCATTTTGAATGAATGGGCGATCGCTCAGCAGCAGGAGTTCGTTTTTACCCCGCTCAATCAGTCCCGGCAGCCCCTCCGCAAAATCATTGAGCTGTTTCCACACCAACGGCGCGAGGAAGACGACGAGCACGATCGCCAACGCTAGTACCGTCAATAGGACTAAGGCGGTCGCCCAACCCCGTGAGCGGGTCCGTTTTTCTAAAACGCGAATGGGATAGTCGATTAAGAAGGCAACTAAGCTGGCCGTCACTACGATACTTGGGACGGGCTGTAGCAATCCCCCCAGTTGATAAAGCAACCAACCGTTGAGCGCGACGAGCGGAAATGCCAGACCCGCGATCGCCCATTTCGGCAAAGTCGAAAGCATAAGCCTCCCGAACCGTGAAGACTTTTCTAAAGTACATCAAATCCTTTGCCCAGATTCACTTGGGCCCGGGTTGGTAGGAAACGCGATCGCCCGCATTAAATCACGATTGTCCGCGAACCCGGCAGTGCGTGTGAATCCGCGGCACACATACTGTATCTAGAACCTTTTACCCAGGCCTGATCTACCGACATACCGCTGCAATTACCGCCGGGGATTTATCTCAGCTTCAAAGAGTGCGCTCGTAGCGTGAAAGTTTTATATGAGCTGACAGATATACCTGGGTGAATTGGTAAACCTGTGAATAACGCTGAGTCGAATAAGCTTATGGTCCTGACCAATGAGACATCACCATAGTCAGAGTGGATTTACGCTGATTGAGCTGCTAGTCGTTATCATTGTCGTCGGTATTTTGGGCGCCATTGCATTGCCGTCTTTCCTCGGTCAGGCTAACCGAGCTCGGACCGCTGAGGCGGAGCTTTATCTTGGCACCTGGCTTCGAGAACAGCAGGTCAAGTACGTAGAGCTAGGAGAGTTTTCCATTGAGGACGTTGGCACCCTTGAGACCAATCTCGAAAATTACCGCGTCCAAGTGAACACCTTCTCCAATCATCAGACGGCTGCCGGAGTCAATGTCTCTGGCCTCCGCATTAGGGCTTTGCCCGAGCAGGCTGACCTCAAGCAATTTATGGGCAAGGTCTGGTTTGATCCAACTCAAAATGACCTGGATACTGTGCTCTGCGATAGCACAGGCACTACAGCTTTCATGAAGTCTAAAACCTACTGCCCGGACTAACTTTAGCCTACCAGCATGTCTTCCTCAGGATATTTCACCAGGCTGGGGTTATGATCGCCCGCTAGAGCCGCCATAAACAGCAGTACCCCGACTCGACCCACATACATCGTACCGACGACTACTAGCTGTGAGGGTATGGTTAAATCCGCCGTGATGCCGGTGGATAGGCCCACGGTGGCAAAGGCGGAGACCGCCTCAAAGAGTAGACGGATGAAACTAAGCTCAGGATTGAACAGCGATAAAGCGACTGTCACTCCCACCACCACCATGCCGGAGCCAAAGACAACGCTGACTGCCTTGAGAATGCGGACGGCCGGAATCTCCCGGCGAAAGGCCAAAACTTCGTCATTGCCTTTGAGTACGGTGCGCGTACAGATAAACAAAATTGCCACAGTCGTGGTCTTAATGCCCCCGCCGGTGCTCCCCGGACTCGCACCAATAAACATCAACGCGATCACTAGAAATAAGGAAGCACTGCGCATACTGTCAATATCAATTGAGTTAAATCCGGCTGTGCGGGTGATGACAGCCTGAAACCAGGCTGCAGTGAGCTTATCGCTGAAAGGAAAATCTCCGAACGTTGCTGGATTGTTAAACTCCACAACTAACAGCGCAAAGGTGCCGATGGCCAACAGGATGATGGAACTCGCCACCACAATTTTGAAGTTAAGTGAGAAGCCCATGTGTTGGCGCTGCCCAAGCAGGCGATCGCGGCCCCACAAAAAGGCTTCCATAATCACCTGATAACCGATGCCACCAAAGACTACTAGCCCTGTAATGACGACTGTGATCCATGTAGAGCGGGCGTATTGCACCATGCTGTCTTCAAATAGGCTGAATCCAGCATTATTGAAAGCGCTGATGCTATGAAAGATGGAGGACCAAAGGCCAAAACCCACTCCATAGTCACGGGTCATGGTGGGCAAAAGGCACAATACCCCGGTCAGTTCAAAAAGCAGCGTCATGCTGATAATTGAGATAATGAGCGATCGCGTTCCAGACAGAGCTTGAATATCCATGGACTGCTGCACGGCTAAGCGCTCTTTCAGGCCCAGGCGCCGCTTGAGGATCAGCACCAGCACCGTGGTCATGGTCATATAGCCAAGCCCCCCCATTTGGATCAGCAGCAAAATGACCAATTGCCCCAGCCCCGAGTAATAGCTACCGGTATCAACCACAATCAGGCCTGTTACACACACAGCAGAAGTGGAGGTAAACAAGGCTGCAATAGGGTCGTTCCACTGTCCGGTGGCCGTAGCAAGGGGAAGCCACAGTAGGATTGTGCCCAGGGCAATCAACGCGAAGAAACCAGCGCAGATCGTGCGCGGCACGGTCATTTCAAACTTACCCATGAAAATTGATCCGATACAGGGATATACCGTTGTCCATTAAGACTCTTGATGTGTAGGCGAATCTGGCACATTGCCCCTTATCTTTCCATGAGTTGCAGCAGAAGACTACACTGCCTTAGGAGTCAAAGAAATACCATGAGCTCAGATCTTTATCAGAATATCCAGACTTTTTACGATAGTTCCTCTGCGCTTTGGGAAAATACCTGGGGCGAGCATATGCACCATGGATATTATGGTCCCACGGGTAACCAGCAAAAGGGCGATCGCTCCCAAGCCCAAGTTGATTTGATTGACCAATTGCTCAACTGGGCCCAAATTGAACCGCCAAAAAATATCTTGGATGCAGGCTGCGGCATCGGCGGCAGTGCCTTATATCTGTGCCATCGCTATCAGGCTGAGGTCATTGGTGTGACCCTTAGTCCGGCCCAAGCTCAGCGAGCCAATGAGCGCGCCGCCCTTGCCGGATTGAGCGATCGCGCCCAGTTCCAAGTGGTGGATGTGCTCAATACGCCCTTTGGCGACGGCGAATTTGACTTTATTTGGTCGATGGAAAGTGGCGAACACTACCCAGACAAGGCCCAGTTTTTTCGAGAAAGCTATCGACTCCTAAAACCAGGGGGGCGGCTACTGATGGCAACTTGGTGTCATCGTCCCACCCAATCCCTCGCTGGAGACCTCACTGAGTCTGAGCAGCTACATCTCTCTTGGCTCTATCAGGTCTATCATTTGCCCTACGTTTTGTCCGTGCCTGACTATGCCCATCTGGCACAGCAGGCCGGCTTGCAACAAATACGAACCGCCGACTGGTCCGAAGCGGTTGCGCCATTTTGGGATCAAGTGATTGCCTCGGCACTGCAGTGGGAAGCCATCACGGGGTTGGTCCAGGCCGGCTGGCCCGCTATTCAGGGGGCGCTAGCGCTGGGGCTGATGCGCTGGGGATTTCAGCGGGGTTTGATCCGCTATGGCATTATCGCCGCCACTAAGTAAAAGCCCCTAGGATATCTGTCTCCCAGGGGCTTGGCGTCAGTAGGCAAAGGGGCGATCGCCCCTTTGTGAGTTAGTTGAGCGGAGTTGCACCACAGTCGATCGCGCGGAAGACCGCAGCGGTTGTGTAGTTACGCAGCGAATCCGCATTTGGACGGAACTCGGTGCCCCGCTCGTTATAGGGGGTCGCTACGCCGCAGTAGGCAGACATGGTGTCAATGGTCGACTCATTCCAATGACCGTCGGTATCAGAGAAGTTGAAAACCTCGCCGGTCGGAGTGAGTTGCTCGGGCCGCACGCCGTCAGCGCCAACCGATACCTTCACCTCAGCGGCCCGACGCACCAAAGACATTAGCTCAGCCCGCGTAATCGTTGAAGCCGGACGGAACAGGCCGTTTTGGTCGCCGGTGACGATGCCCGCTTCTTTGAGCGCCTGAATCTTGGGAGCACTCCACCGGTCAACGGAGACATCAGGGAAGGGGGCCACCAGCACCTCCGGCTTCACCACAAAGCCTTTGTTTTCTAAAGCCTCTACCACGATAGATACCGCTTCTTCGCGGGTCACCGGGCGGGTAGGCGCAAAGGTGCCGTTTTGCTGTCCAGAAACAATACCTAGGCTAAAGGCTGCCGCAATCTCTTGGGCATAAGGGTCACGAGAAATATCAGGGAAGGGATAATCAACCTCTGGCGTCGGCGTCGGCGTCGGCGATGGCCCTGTGGCAATATCTTCGCCCTCTAACAAAGACGCGAGCGTAGCGTCATTGGTGTAATAGAAGTGGCTTAGGCGATCGCCTTCAAAGGTCCGCTGGGTAATGCGCCAACCGGGCTCCAAATCAATCTCTAAATAGCCATCGGCGGTGATGCCACCGGTGCGACCGATAAGAAAAGACTTGCCTCGCAGTGGCTTACCAATTAATACCAACTCACCGTTAGACTCTTCCACCGTGAGAGCATATTCGGAGCGCAGCTCTTCTCCGCCGACGCGGATAGAGTATCCATTAGTGGCGGAGGTGGTGCCGCAGGTAGTCGAGTTGGCTGTCCAAATTGGATCAACCACGCCAGGGTTATCGCCATTGACGGCCCAACAGTTAGCACCAGGCTGAGTCTCACGAATCAGCCACAGCTTATAGGGAACTAAAGAGCCAGCCGGAATGGCCACTGAGAGAAACGCATCCTGATCGACTTCTACCGCCTCGAAGTCTGCCGAATTAGCAGTCAATACACTGCCCAAAACCCCAATTGTCGCCGCTGCCGCTGCAGCCACCAATCTAAATGCTTGCCTTGATTTCATGATTTTCCGTTGTATCTCATACGTGTAGAGACGCTTGATTAAAGCTTGAGTGCCCATCAGAGCAGCGATAGCGTCAACCGCTATAGCTTTTATCAGCGCTGAGTAAAGAAAAGGTTAATAGAGCTACTCCGGTACTGTGGAGTCCACTCAACGTTGTGCATAGCTATTATGAGATCAAAGCTTTTGTCGGACTGGATTTTCTTTCAAAATTCTTAGGAAATTCCGTCCGGATAACAATTTCCCTTCAGTGACGCCAGTCGCAGCTAGCTGCGATGCGCCCATTGGGGCATCCTAAGCAAGAAGTAAAAGTTCAAGGTTTAGATGATGAGACTCAGCGGAAAAAGGATGTCCCCTATTCTCTGTTTGAGCCGAGTTGGGTTGACTGCTACGGTTGGCTTAGGCAGCTGGGCTATGGGGACCCCTGGCTATACGTTTGATGCTGCAGCATTTGACCAGTTAGTCCAAACTAAGTCCTGTCCACGCTGTGATTTGTCGGGGGCTGATCTACGGCGACTAGATCTCAGCGGTGCCAATCTTGAACAGGCCGACCTTAGCGATGCAAACTTTTATAAAGCCAATTTGGATAATGCTGATTTGAGCGGTGCTAATTTGACTAGGGCCTATCTAGCCGAACTCTCGGCGATCGCCGCTAACCTCAATTCCGCTGACTTAGATGAAAGCATTATTTTTAAGGCGGATTTCACTGACGCGTCCCTCTATAACACTCAGTTTGGCAACGCTTTTATCGAGGATTCGCGATTTGTCAATACGCTGATGATTGGTGCGGATCTGAGCGATATTGTCTTAGTCGATGCCAACTTTGAGGGAGCCCTGCTGTGCGGGGCTGAGATGAGCTATGGCGACTACCGGTATGACTGTTTGTCACCCGAAGAGGCGATCGCTGAGTAGCCGGATTTTCTAAATTACAAAGTGATTTGAATAATTGTGCAATTCTTACCCATCGGTAATTTATCCCGTCATCTTGGAAGATATTGCACTCGAATGCACCCCGGCATTCTCATGACATGGTTTCTTTTCCCTGGCTGCAGTCCTTCCTGATAGGGACTAGTTTATTAACCCTGAGCAGCTGTTATCCCCTCGCGGCTCAAAAATCGCCCTTGGCTGTCCCTGTGGTGCTAGAGTTCATAAAACCAACTCTGATTAATCCCGCTCAGGCCATGCCAGAACCGCTTTTGTTCGATACTGCCAACGACTTTACAGAGGGAACGGCTGCTGTACAGCAGGGTGAGGCTCTGGGGTATATCGATGCTGAAGGGGCCTGGGTGACCACTGTCGCAGATGCCAATGTCGAGGTCGCAGGGGCATTTTCTGAGCAGCTAGCGGTGGCCCGAGCAGGGGATTATCACGGCTATCTTGATCAATCTGGTGACTGGGCCGTTCCTGTTCAGTTTAAGCAGGCAAAGGCTTTTGCCGAAGGCTTAGCTGCCGTGCAAGGCGGGGCCAAGTATGGGTTTATCAATTCTCGAGGTCAGTGGGTCATCGAGCCCGGGTTCGATTTGGCTGAGAGCTTTTCTGAAGGTGTGGCCGTCGTCAAGCAGGCGGGGCTATATGGCTATGTCAATCCAGAAGGTGGCTATGCCATTCCGATCCAATTTAAGGATGCCTGGTCCTTTTCTGAGTCGCGGGCCGTTGTCAAGGTTGATGATAAATACGGCTATTTAGCTCCTGATGGCAGTATTGCCATTCCACTGACATTTGACGGGGCCTTTAGCTTTGCCGAAGGCCTCGCTAGAGTTCGTCAGGGGGCCAAGTGGGGGTTTATTGACCCGGCTGGAAACTGGGCCATTGCCCCAGACTTTGACTATGCTTCCGATTTTTCCGAAGGGATGGCGGTCGTTTTGCACGCTGGGAAGTGGAGTTACATTAACCCGCAGGGCGCGATCGTCATCACCGGTGAGTTTAGCTATGCCGCCGATTTTTCTGAGGGGTTGGCAGCGGTGCAAATCGATGGCAGCTATGGGTACATCAATGCGACAGGAGAAGTTACGATCGCGCCAACCTTTCAAAATGCCGGTCGCTTCTCAGAATCAAGGGCGCGTGTACAAATTGATGGCCGCTGGAGTTTTGTTCGGCCGGATGGTCAATTATTGCAGCATCCTGACGGCGGATGACGTCAGTCGACAACCCTTAAACGGCCCTGATGGAGTGCTTCGTACACTCGGTTTAATAAATCTCTCTCTGCCTCGGAAAGGCTACCCTGGGAAAATGAACACATCAGGAGTTGCTGATCGTGGCGGGTAATCCGGCGCGTGGCAAAAATCTTCTCAATGGTGGTCTCTAGGTTGAACATAATCTGGGCACTCCTGATTGCTCCAAAGAAAAATACTGAAGGAACAGGGACAATTTCTGAGTTTCCCAAAACTTCTTCACATGCTGAAGCGCTAGACAATGCCTTCAGGGCACTGTTGCTAGCTTTTCTCGGCCTTTTTCGAAGTCCTGAATTGCCTGCGTTTGGTTAATTCCAATGTATTTCTTTTCACTTGATGGCGGCATCGGTATTAGCCTCAACATTATGAGAGGGACTCAGACGAGTTAACCAAATCTATATCGTTCCCCGGATCGAGAAAATACGGATAGCTTCAGTCAAGTCAGTCCATTGACAACAGACCCAGCTTGGCTCTCCGTAGCAATACGGAGATTTAAAAAAGCCAGGAAAGCGATCGCTCTCCTGGCTCAGTTAGTATTTTTCAGGTTCTTACTCAAAAATTTACATTTGAGAGAAATTAGCTCGCTAGGCTTACGGACTTCTCTCCCAAATCAAGGGCTAGACCGCTGCTAATTCTGGAGTCGAGCGCCTGCTATTGCGAATACCTTCGATCGCCTCAGCGTAGTCGGGGGCCTTAAAGACTGCCGAGCCTGCCACAATTGCGTTGGCCCCAGCCTCAATGACTTGCCAAGCATTTTCAGGCTTGAGACCACCGTCAACTTCAATCCATGGATCGAGCCCTCGCTCATCACACATCTGGCGAAGCTTTTGGATCTTGGGCACCACATTGGGAATGAACTTTTGACCGCCAAAGCCCGGATTAACGCTCATAATCAGGATGAGGTCGCATAGCTCAAGGGTGTATTCGATAAGTTCTAAGGGCGTTGAAGGGTTGAGCACAACGCCTGCATGCTTGCCTAGCTCGCGAATCTGAGACAGCGTTCTATGTAAATGAGGCGAAGCATTATGCTCAGCATGGACAGAGATGATATCGGCACCGGCGTTGGCGAAATCCTCAACGTACTTTTCGGGTTCTACAATCATCAAATGCACATCCAAGGGCTTTTGAGTCACTGGACGGAGCGCTTTGACAATTAGAGGGCCAATGGTGATGTTAGGGACAAAACGACCGTCCATCACATCTACATGGACCCAATCAGCACCAGCTTCATCGATGGCACGAACCTCATCGCCCAGTCGACTAAAGTCAGCCGACAAAATTGATGGTGCAATAACAACTGATTTCTTTGACTGGGTTTGAACCATAGCTGAGGAATTCTCCTAAATGCTGAAGTAGTTATTGTAACAAAATCTTTAGCTTTTTAACAGGTTGCATTCCCTGGAATTTAAACCCGTTTTTGAGTTGTTTACGCTTTAATAAGAGCAACTTAGACCTTTGAGAAAAGACTTTTGGAGCTAGGATGCGCGCGCTGTTGAGCCTCAGGGATTGCTTTTTGTCTGTTATGAGGCAATGACAGAGTAGCGATCGCTGCTGACTGTATCGGGTTTCAGAAATTCAGCTTGGGAGCAGTTGCCATATGCAGGAGCAAACGCGCTCTAGCGTATCTGAGCACGAACTGAACTGGTTACTACCTAAAGCCAGTTACCCAGCTAGAAAGCCCTAGTTGAGGTAAGAGTTACACGCTCATTTTTCTCGTTGGGCTAGGCTACACATTTGCTACTTGGGAGTTCACTGTCTGAATGGTTTCACCCATGTTTTCAATCCTGATCCGGTCTGGACGAATTTGTGCGGGGGTCGCGATCAGCACGTTGGCTGGCAGCTTACCGGTCGTAGCCTTATCCAGTTCAGTTGGGACTAACGGCATCGATGCTCTCAGGCTTCATAGTGAGCCGTATTTTTTGACGGGGCGCAAAATTGCCATTGGTCAGGTGGAGATTGGTCGTCCCAGTCAGTTTGGTCTGGATAAGGTGGCGAATGCTGACTTGCCGGTCAAGGTGGGGCAGGTCTTTTACCTGGATGAGCAGCCTAATCCCAATCAGTATGTGGACGACCACGCGGCCAATGTGGCAAGCGTGATGGTGAGCCAAGATAAAACTTTAACAGGTGTGGCACCCAACGCTACTTTGTTTGCGGCGGCTGTGGGTCCCATTCGAGGACGCAGTGGTCAGCCTGACGAATGTTTTGCCTCTCAGCAGGTCGCGCTCAGTAACGGCGGCGACGTGAGGGCCATCAACTTTAGCTTTGGAGAACCGTTGATTCGGGATCCTCGCCCGGATGCTCGTTTAGATGGGAACGCCTTGCTCACTCAGTGTATCGATTGGTCGCAGCGGGTGCATGATGTGCTGTACGTCATTGCGGGCAATCAGGGGGGTGGTGGTATCCCTATCCCCACTGACAACTTCAATGGGATCAATGTGGCCTATTCACGTCAGGTGGACGGTCAGTTTGTTAAGGTCGATTTTGCTAACCTCAGCAGCGAACCCGATTTTAATGGTCCGCGATCGCAAGTTCCAGAAACCAATGTGGGCGATCGCCGCTCAATTAACCTCGTTGCCCCCGGCAGCCAAATTGCGGTTATCAACCCCGACGGTGATTCTCGTTCGGTGAGTGGCACCAGTTTTGCCGCGCCCCATGTGACTGCAACGATCGCTCTTTTGCAGGAATGGGTTGACCGCCAGATTCGCTCTGCTGCTGGCTGGGGCCTAGAAGCCCGCGAGCCCATGGTCATGAAAGCCGTCTTGCTCAATTCGGCGGATAAGCTGGCCGACCAGGGAGATGGGCTCCTTTTGGGTATGAGCCGCACCCTGTATGACGAGCGCAATCAAACTTGGTTACAGTCAGACGCCTATGCCGACCAGACACGCCCCCTCCACGCGGAGTTGGGGACTGGTCACCTCAATGCGACGAGAGCCCTGCGGCAGCTACAGGGGGGGCAATGGTCAGCGGCTGGGCCTGTAGCTGCGATCGGCTGGAGCTTTGACACAGTGGAGTCGCCACTGCCTCCTGACTTGCCCCGCACGGCAATGACTCAGGTGTATCGGGACTACGTCATCGAGGGGCCATTAGTAGGCGGTAGCTATCTATCAGCGACCTTGGTATGGGAGCGTTTAGTGACGCTCAACGACGAAAACGGCAATGGTGTGTTTGATCTGGCTGAATCGTTTACGGATCGAGGCATCAACAATCTTGATCTGTATCTAATGCGAGCTGATGATACTGATATTGCCGACAGCATTTGGTCTTCCGTCAGCCAAGTAGACAGCGTCGAGCATATCTTTGCGCAAATTCCCGATACGGGCCGATATAAGCTCCGGGTCCTTTACCGCCAACAGGTGCAAGACGAATTAGCCCAAGATTATGCCTTGGCCTGGTGGGCCGCCCCCGCTAACAGCAATGAATAGATGCTGTGGTCTCTATCAATAGATGAGGCCCGGCTGCACCAGACTTTAACAGCTCCGATGCAGTGGGTTTGAGAACGCCAACACCTAAGGCCTAGTAGCGACCCTGGGGTTTACTGTGGCGCCTGCTCTCGTTCGTTAGTGGCAAGGGTGGGAATAGGCTCAATCTCTTGATGGAATAGCACCATTGTCGTTGTTTGATTTTCTTGAAATCCGATACGTTTATAGAACGCCTGCTGATTGGTGGTCATCAGATAAACTCGCTCAATACGGCTCATGATGGGATGGCCGAGTACGGTTTGTACGAGTTTACGTCCCAAGCCGGCCCCCTGATAGTCCGGGTGAATGACAACATCCCAAATGGTGGCGCGGTAGACCCCGTCAGAGGTTGCCCGCGCAAACCCTATCAAATCGCCTCGATCCCAAACCGTTACCACCGGATGACTGTGGGCGATCGCCAGGGCCATATCCTCAGCGGTGCGATCGCTGGCCCAAAAGGCCGCAGCCTGGAATAAATCCATCAGTTGCTCAAGCTGAACGATATTGAGGGCGTCGGTGTATTGAAATTGAATGTGGCTACAGTCCATGTTTTTAAAGCCAAAAAGTAGTGACAGTGGATAATCTGCAGATAGCTTCCAGCAGAGACGTACGGCGATAGCCGAATGCTTAAAAGCTGCCAGGGGCAACTGCAAACCATAAAATCTGTGAAATGCTGGGGCGAAGTTTCAAGAACTAATCACGACACCACTGTCGTCGTCCACCAGCCTGACGCTGAGCTTTCATTCGCGTCAGAGCATGGGTCGCCAAGTTGACTGAGAGCGCGTAGAGACGTGGCCAGACCATGGCTTGATGCGCGAGGCTGCTCTCTGTAGATAAAGAGGCTAAGGGCATAACCGTTTGAGACTGTTGAGGCCAATAATTTCAGTCGTGATCATTCTAAGCATGGAATCTTGTTAAAAACTATAAAGATTGCGCGCAAAAGTCACTGTTTTCTCATCTTTAAACTCAGGTGGTAGGATCGATAGAATATAAAAAGAAGTTTTGAGGTGATGAGGTGCGGCGATCGCCCCTTGTTAAGCGCTCACAATTTCGTTTTACTTAAGGTCTGTCATTTCATCGTCTCCGGACATATGCTCAAAGCTCTGCTTGGTGATCCAAACGCTCGCAAACTCAAGCGCTACAAACCAGATGTAGTGGAAATTAATCTGCTGGAAGAAGAAATCCAGCCGTTATCAGACGAGGAGCTGGCAGCTAAGACCGGCGAGTTTAAGCAGCGCTTAGAACAGGGGGAGTCCTTAGATGATTTGCTGACGGAAGCCTTTGCCGTTGTTCGGGAAGCCTCCCGTCGCGTTTTGGGCATGCGGCACTTTGATGTACAGCTCATTGGCGGTATGGTGCTCCACGAAGGGCAGATCGCAGAGATGAAGACCGGGGAAGGTAAAACCCTGGTAGCGACGCTGCCGACCTACCTCAATGCTCTGACTGGCAAAGGCGCTCACGTAGTTACGGTTAACGACTACCTAGCGCGACGAGACGCTGAGTGGATGGGTCAAATCCACCGTTTCCTCGGGTTGGAAGTGGGCTTGATTCAGCAGGGGATGAGCCCCTCAGAGCGCAAAAAGAACTACGCCTGCGACATTACCTACGGTACCAACAGCGAGTTTGGTTTTGACTATCTTCGCGACAATATGGCGACGGCAATTGAAGATGTGGTACAGCGCCCCTTCAATTTCTGCGTGATTGACGAGGTGGACTCCATTTTGGTGGATGAAGCGCGAACGCCGCTCATCATTTCAGGGCAAGTGGAGCGTCCAGGGGAAAAATACACTAAGGCGGCTCAGGTGGCCGAGCAGCTTAACCCCGAAGACCATTATGAAGTGGATGAAAAAGCCCGCAACGTCCTTCCCACAGATGAGGGGTTCATTTTGGCGGAGGATCTCTTAGGCGTCCAGGATCTGTTTGACCCAAAGGATCCCTGGGCCCATTACATCTTCAATGCAGTCAAGGCTAAAGAACTGTTTGTAAAAGATGTGAACTACATCGTGCGCAATGGCGAAGTGGTCATTGTCGATGAGTTTACTGGCCGAGTGATGCCGGGTCGCCGCTGGAGCGATGGTCTGCACCAAGCGATCGAAGCTAAAGAGCACGTCGAGATCCAGCCCGAGACTCAAACCCTAGCCAGCATTACCTATCAAAACTTCTTCTTGTTGTATCCCAAACTGTCGGGAATGACGGGTACGGCGAAGACTGAAGAAGCTGAATTTGAGAAAATCTACGATCTCGAAGTCACGGTTATTGAAACTAACCGACCTTCTCAGCGTCGTGACCTGCCCGACGTGGTGTACAAGACTGAGATGGCGAAGTGGAAAGCGGTGGCCTCTGAGTGTGATGAAATGCACAAAACTGGACGCCCCGTCTTGGTCGGTACTACTAGCGTTGAGAAATCCGAGCTATTGTCCGCCCTCTTGGCTGAGCGTGAGATTCCCCATAATCTTCTCAATGCGAAGCCGGAAAATGTGGAGCGAGAGGCGGAAATTGTTGCCCAGGCCGGACGGAGCGGGGCCGTGACGATCGCTACCAATATGGCCGGTCGCGGGACGGACATTATCCTAGGCGGTAATGCCGACTACATGGCCCGCCTGAAGCTGCGGGAATACTTAATGCCGCGTATCGTCAAGCCCGAGGATGACGACATGATGGTGTCCGTGCCAGGGGCCCAGGGCCGCAGCAAGTCCCAAGGCTTTGGCGATGGCAAAAAGAAGGTCAAAACCTGGAAGGCTTCTCCAGACATCTTCCCGACGGAGTTGTCGGGGGAAACCCATGATTTTTTGAAAGAGACAGTTGACTTTGCCGTTGAGACCTATGGCGATCGCGCGTTGCCCGAGCTCGAAGCGGAAGACAAAGTTGCCGTTGCGGCTGAGAAAGCGCCGACCGAAGACCCCGTTATTCAAAAGCTACGGGAAGCCTACAAGCGTATCCTTGAAGAATATGAGGCGTATACCGAAGCCGAGCACGACAAAGTAATTGAGGCGGGCGGTCTGCACGTTATCGGTACTGAACGTCACGAGTCCCGCCGGGTTGATAACCAACTGCGTGGTCGGGCTGGCCGCCAAGGCGACCCCGGCTCCACCCGCTTCTTCCTTAGCTTGGAAGACAACTTACTGCGGATCTTTGGGGGCGATCGCGTGGCTGGCCTGATGAATATGTTCCGTGTAGAAGAGGACATGCCTATCGAATCCGGCATGCTGACTCGTTCCCTGGAAGGGGCTCAGAAAAAAGTCGAGACTTACTACTACGACATCCGGAAGCAGGTCTTTGAATACGACGAGGTGATGAATAACCAACGGCGAGCCATTTATGCTGAACGGCGGCGTGTCCTTGAGGGACAAGATTTGAAGGAATTGGTGATTACCTACGCCATGCGTACGATGGATGACATCGTAGAGGCTTACATCAACCCTGAACTACCGCCTGAAGAGTGGAAGCTGCCGGAAATGGTGGAAAAGGTGAAGGAGTTTGTCTATCTGCTCTCCGACCTGGAACCAGAGCAGCTCGAAGACCTCTCAGTCGGTGAGATCAAGACTTTCTTGCATGAGCAGGTGCGGACCGCCTACGACATGAAAGAAGCCCAAGTTGATCAGATGAAACCGGGTCTGATGCGGGAGGCTGAGCGTTTCTTTATTCTCCAGCAAATTGATACCCTCTGGCGGGAGCATCTGCAGCAGATGGATGCGCTGCGGGAAACGGTGGGACTCCGAGGCTACGGACAAAAGGATCCGCTGATTGAGTATAAGAGCGAAGGCTATGAGGTTTTCCTCGACATGATGACGGGCATCCGCCGGAATGTGGTGTACACGCTCTTCCAGTTCCAACCGCAGGCTCAGCCCCAGGTGAAAACTTCGCAAGAGGTTGGCTAGGTGCTGTGACAGCGCGTGATGAATCGGACTATAGTCATATTGGGATTAACCATGAGTGTCATGCTAGGCGCGGGATTAGCCTATGTTTCAACGCCCCGTCCGATACGATCGCTAATTCCCGACGCGGCACTTTTGAGAGACTGGCATGTCAGCATCATTGCTGCCCTCGTTGTTAATCGTGAAGTTCACTAACCTACTGGCTAGGGGCCGAGGAATCGTGATGTATATTGCAGAATGATTCAAGAACTTCCCTAGCTAAGACGATGAACCCGCCTGACTCTGATGCTCTCCGCGCCCGTAATATCCTGCTGAGCCTGTTCGTTGAATTTTGTCTGCTGGATGCGATCCTCGTTTTTTTGTCTGCAGATATCTGGGCGATCGGTCGCCTCTCATTCATCATCATGGTGATGTTCTTTGTCGTGCGCGGCCGACGTTGGGCAAAATGGGTGCTAATTACCCTGTTAGGGCTCTTGGTCTTTGCCCTGCTATCTCTATTTTTCTTACTAGGATCGGAGCTGTCATTGTTGCTTATTGCAGGCAGCCTGTTACTCATCGTCCTCAGCATCAGCATTATTGTTTTTTTGCTCAACAGCACTGCGCTGAATCGATATTTTGCCATTCAGCGGCGGCGCTATCGTTCCCTCACTTAAACCGCCCTTTAACCAGCTACGTTGCCAGGGATGCCGACTCGATAAGGTTAATCAGTAATCCGGCCGGTCAAGGGAGAGCTGGCAGCAGCGGCGACTTTGACCGGAATGCGGCCAGAGTGGTAAGCCAGACGCCCCGCGACGGTGGCCATGCCCATGGCCTGCCCCATCAGAATAGGGTTTTGGGCCTTAGCGATCGCCGTGTTGATCAATAGGGCATCAGCGCCTAACTCCATGGACATCGCGGCTTCGCTCGGGGTCCCAATGCCTGCATCCACCACCACCGGGATATTGGCATTTTCAATGATGATTTGAATGTTGGCGGCATTGCGAATTCCCTGACCGGAGCCGATGGGAGACCCCAGGGGCATCACCGTGGCACAACCTACAGCTTCTAAACGCTGCGCCAAAATGGGATCGGCATTGATGTAGGGCAATACCGCAAAGCCCTCTTTAACTAACTGTTCCGCCGCTTCTAGCGTACCAATGGGGTCGGGCAGCAGATTCTTAGCATCGGGAATGACTTCTAGCTTGACGAAGTTATTATCTTCTTGGCCCAGGAGCTTGGCCATCTCGCGGCCGAGGCGAGCCACCCGGATGGCCTCTTCTGCAGTTTTGCAACCAGCGGTGTTAGGCAACATCCAAATGCGCGACCAGTCTAGCGCTTCCGCTAAGCCCTCGTGACCCGGAGCATTCGTCTGCACCCGGCGCACGGCCACGGTGACAATTTCGCACCCGCTCGCGGCGATCGCCTGCTGCATCGTAGCAAAATCGCGATACTTGCCAGTGCCCGTCATGAGGCGAGATTGAAACTGCCGTCCAGCAATGACGAGAGGCGTATCCCGTGGCGTCGGCTGCACGGAATTGGACGTAACGGGACTAGATAAGCTCACCATAGGTTGTGCTGGTAAAAGAACGGGTGATGAAGACGTGGACTCAAACCGCTCCCAAGAGAAGGCGGAAAGGAAGGGTGACTGCCGCTGCAGAATGTAGTCTGACACAATTTCTGCGGTAATCGGCATCAGCAAAATGCCGTTGCGATGATGCCCCGTCGCTAGCGTCAAATTTTCATAGGCGCTGGGCCCGAGGATGGGGGCTGCATCCGGGGTGACCGGGCGAAAGCCCCACCAAGTTTCTTGGACGGGAAAGTCCCTGAGCGCGGGGTAAAGTGAGATCGCACGGTGAAACAGATGAGCCATTCCCCCCGCCGTGATGCCTGGTGTAAAGCCAACGGCTTCACTGGTTGCACCAAGGACAATCCGACCGTTGCGCCGCGGAACGATGTAGATTTTGTCTTCGCCAAATAGCACTCGCTGCAGTGGTTGTAACTGCCCATGGTGGGAAGGCACCTGCACCGCCGCCATCTGCCCCTTGAGCGGTCGTACGGGAATGGGCAGTAGCTCATTAGACCATGCCCCAGTGGCCAGCACATAGTGATCGGCCTGCCAGTTACCAGCGCTGGTTTGTACCTGTTGAACGTGGCCCCCCTGATGGACTAAGCCATGGACGGTGACGCCCTCTTGAATATTGACCCCCGCATCCTGGGCTGCTGTCAGCAATGCTTGGGATAGCGATCGCGGGTCGACTTGTCCTTCTTCGGAAAACCACCAAGCGCCAGCCAATGTGGGTGGTAGCCCCGCCTGGTAATTCCCCAATGCCGACGCTTCGATCCACTTGCCGACGGTGTGAGGGCGATCATGGGTGTCCTCGGGACACTGGTATCGCGGTGCTAAGATACCGCTTGGCCAGTAACCAATGTTTTGGCTGGTGAGGGTTTCGAGCTTTTGCACCCAGTCGGGATATCTTTCTAAACTTTGGCGACACAGATTCAAAAGTGGGCCGGGTTGAAGATCCTCAGCACCGGGGGCCAACATCCCCGCCGCTACATGACTCGCCGCCTCAGCAAAATTGCGGCTCAGGACAGTTACGACCAGCCCCGCCTGCCGTAGTTTAAGGGCGATCGCAAGTCCAATGGCGCCGCCACCAATAATCAGGATGTCTGGAGACCCCATTATCCGGTTTACTCACCTCAGCGCAAGTTAACGACTCATCGATCCTAAACGACCCGAGCCATTGCAGGGGCAGATCCGAAGGCTTGAGCTATCAAGATGTTCAGCGCAGGACAAATCTGGTTGTCCAAAAGACTTCAGGCGCGCTACCACAGAGCCGGAATGGCCTCTTGGTCAGTGGCTGGCGTGGCCGGAATGGTGGCTGGCTGGGAAGCCGTTGCTGGCTCGACCGGTGGCGTAGCTGTCTCGGTTGACCCAGCGGACCTAGTTGTATCTGTTGTCTGAGCGGATGAGGTCGTCGAATTCACAGTGTTTGGGGCAGAGTCCACTCGCGCCATCCCTTCATCAGAGGTTTGTCGAGTGACATTTTGGCCTGCACTCTCGATGCCGGTTCGCTCAGCTGCCGATGACGGCGTTGCCGAAATGCTCTCTCGGGAGGCGTCGGTCGCCTGACGCAAGAAATCTTGACTATTTTCAATGCCTAAGGCGGTCATGACTGCGATACCCGCAAGTAATAGGCCTAATAGATATCGGTTCATCGTCAGCAGTCCTCTCTGTCATGGCCCTAAATACGGCATATATTCATAATAGTGCGAATTTACTGATTAATCACGCTTGCTCTGGCGTCCAGACGGGATTCGCCTCCTGCCCCCAAAATCCGCTGTACTTAGTCACCCGAATATCACCTAAGACTTTAGTTTGGCAGGCGAGGCGGCGATCGCGTTGCAGCTCATGGGGCGGTAACGATCGCCGGGCGCGATCGCGCCAATTGGCCGCCGACACCTTCCCTTCGACATGAACGGCGCAGGTGCCACAGGTACCGATGCCACGACAGTTAATCAGTTGGGCTTGACCGTTATAGAAGTCCACGTCATGCTTTAGCAATGCTTGGCGCAGATCGGCTCCTGCTTCACAGTCAAAGTTTTTTCCCTGGGCGGTAATCTTGGGCATAGTCGAGGCTCCTCATAATCTGTGCACACGGCAGCAAAGCTTCTGCTTGGATTGTGCCAAAAAGTCAACGAGTGCGCAGCGGCAGCCGTGATCGCGGGGAGCCAGAGGGCGTCGGCCCCCTTAGCGATCGCCAAACCGCAAATATTTACCTTTCAATAATGTTTTTTGAGACGGCTGACACAGCCGATAAGATGACCTTGTCAGTGCTTTTGCTAATTTCATGCTGGCAACCCATGACGAGAAGCAAATTTCAACCAAGACTGCCGCGGGCTGGAGAACCCGGCTGGAAGCATGACTTGGCTGCCAGTCACGCTTCCAGCTCCATCCGTTCAACCAACCTTGCCCCTAGGCCGCTGAGCCACTGATCGCAAATTTTGCCGTTTCACTTTGAAGTCGACGATTTAGCTTATGTCCGGTGCTTTTCCCCAAGTTTGGATTTATGACACCACGCTGCGCGATGGCGCTCAGCGCGAAGGGCTCTCGTTGTCCATTGAAGACAAGCTGCGCATTGCCCATAAGCTAGATGAGCTGGGAGTCCCTTTTATCGAAGGGGGGTGGCCTGGGGCCAATCCTAAGGATGTGCAATTCTTTTGGCAGCTCAAAGAAGTGCCCCTACAACAGGCTGAGGTGGTGGCATTTTGCTCGACTCGACGTCCGGGCAAAGCGGCCGACACAGACTCCATGCTACAGGCCATCCTGGCGGCGGGAACCCACTGGGTAACCTTGTTTGGCAAGTCTTGGGACCTTCATGTCGTAGATGGGTTGCAGACCACCCTGGCTGAAAACCTAGCCATGATTGGCGAAACGATCGCGTTTTTGCGATCGCAGGGACGGCGCATTATTTACGATGCTGAGCACTGGTTTGACGGCTATAAGGCCAACCCTGACTACGCCCTGCAAACCTTAGAAAGTGCACTACAGGCAGGGGCCGAGTGGCTGGTGCTCTGTGACACCAATGGCGGCACCCTACCCCATGAGATTGGGCAGATAGTTGCCGCCGTCAACACTTGGTTATCTACCCAATCTCCGGCGGTCGATATTGCCGCCCTGCCCCAAATCGGCATCCACACCCACAACGACTCGGATATGGCCGTGGCCAACGCGATCGCAGCGGTACAGCAGGGAGCTCGAATGGTGCAGGGCACAATCAATGGCTATGGCGAGCGCTGTGGCAATGCCAATCTGTGCTCAGTGATTCCTAACTTACAGCTCAAGCTCGGGCAAACCTGCCTCCCGACGGAGCGTTTGCAGTCACTCACGAGCACCAGTCGCTTTATTAGCGAACTGGCTAATTTGGCCCCTGATGATCATGCGCCCTTTGTGGGCCTCTCCGCCTTTGCCCACAAGGGCGGTATCCACGTTAGCGCTGTGGAAAAAAATCCCAAAACCTACGAACACATCACACCGGAGGCGATCGGCAATCAGCGGCGGATTGTGGTGTCAGATCAGGCTGGACTCAGCAACATTTTGTCTAAGGCGCGCACCTTTGGCATTGAACTGAGTAAGCAAGATGCCGCTTCTCGCCAGTTGCTCACTCGGTTGAAGGAACTAGAACATAAGGGTTACCAATTTGAGGCGGCGGAAGCCAGTTTTGAGCTGTTGATGCGAGAGGTCTTGGGCCAGCGTCCTAGCTTTTTCGAGCTCCGCGGATTTCAAGTCCACTGCGACAACCTGCCGTCAGAAATCCACTGGAAGACGCGATCGCTTGCAACGGTCAAAGTCATGATTAATGATCAGGAGATCCTCGATGCTGCCGAGGGCAATGGCCCAGTCTCGGCATTGGATAAAGCCCTGAGAAAAGCGCTGGTCAATTTTTATCCGGCGATCGCGGAGTTTCACCTGAGCGATTACAAAGTGCGAATTTTAGACGGTCGGGCCGGAACTGATGCTAAGACGCGTGTGCTGATCGAATCTAGCGATGGTCAGCAGCGATGGACGACCGTTGGCGTCTCGGGCAATATTATTGAAGCTTCCTATCAAGCGGTAGTAGAGGGACTGGAGTACGGTCTGATGCAGCAAAAACAGCCCTTGGCTAGCTGCAATATCTTGGCGCGCTGAGCAGCTATCCCAAAAACCCTTGAATCGGGCTATTCAATCTCTACCGCATTTACATCGACGGTCTCCCGCACAGATTCATCTTGGGAGACTGAATCTTGGGGTTGCTCGCTCAGGAACTGCTGACTAAGCCACTGGCTGGCTGCAGTAGCCATCAGCACGATCAGCGCCACATCATCGATTTGCCCCAGCAGTGGGATCAAATCAGGAGAGATATCAATGGGGCTGATCAAATATAGAACCGAAGCGAGCAGGACCCAAATGCCGTATTTGGGATGGGTCAGGAGGCGACGATATCCTTGGAACAGGTAGCGCATGTTGGGCTAAATCAGGGTGTGAGGAATGAGTAACTAGCGGGTAAATCAGTCTCCAGACAGTGACTTACTCTCCAAATATGTAGTGTTTTTCGACAGCCGAACGGATTTCCCAAGTGCAGCTCATCCCTGCTGGAAACCGCACAAGGTCACCGGCTCCGATTTTTATGGGGGTGCGCTCCTCTGGGGTAACGATGACTTCACCAGCCAACAAGTAACAGGTCTCGGCGTCATCATAGGTCCAGGGAAAGGTCGAGACAGCTTTGGTCCAGATGGGCCAGTCATACACGCCCAAGGCAGCGAGGCGATCGCGGCTAGGATTGGACTCAATGGTAATCTCGGTGGCTTGAGAGAGGGTCATTGTAGTTTCCCGTCAACTGATCTCGCTTTAACCCTAACAGGACTTACGCAAGAACCGTGGCGATCGCGGGTCGCTTTAGCTGTGCCATCAAGTATTTGGATAGCATTCCATGCTTGATTTGGTCAGGACTTATACGAATTGAGTATTGGGTCAGCTTACACTACTGGACTAAAACCGGCCTATTTAGAGCAACTGGCACACAGCTCAAACCCTCATTCTCTCGTGCCACTGTTAACCAAAAAGCAACACTCTCAAGTGAGTAGTTGCGTTCTTAAGCAACGATTCAAACAGCCAACTAAATTCCTGGCGTTTCAATGCTCAAGTTGTGACACCTCCGAACTCAATTTTAAGCAACTCCCAAAAAGCAACTACCAACTCCCTTTTTCATGGCTAAATGAATAGTCGGAATTCACAACCAGTCTTTCGTCTAACTAAAGATGCAAAACTATGATTGTATTCTCTAAGAAAAATTCGGTATGCATCATAGTGATCTACCACAAGCTTTTTGATGTCGACAACATTATCGGGAGCAAAGTTTTCAAGCCAATGAAGTTCTATTTGGTTAAAGCTTGAGTCTCTTTCATCATCACCTTGCATAATTGAGATCAACTCGTCCTTATCAAAACCGACGAATTTCATCCAATTTTCACCATCTTTGGTGAGATGAACTTTATCCCTCAGACTTACTCCAAGACCTCTTGAGTGATGATATTTGTTTCTGATTTTCTTTAAGATCCCATTAGAAACAGGCAAATTTAAACATAATTCCGAATACTCTTTCTGGAAGACTTCATCTCTAAAACCT
>JBHJHA010000037.1:0-58357 GCA_050331235.1 Leptolyngbyaceae cyanobacterium | reverse complement strand
CGCCTGCCACGAACGGGATGCCAACAAGCGTCAAGCGTTTCTAGTTGAGATGGAACGACTTGAGCCACACAACTGTGTCTATCTCGATGAGGCGGGCATCGATAATACAGAGGACTACAGCTACGGGTGGTGCAAGCGCGGTGAGCGGTTTGCCGCCGAGCAACGAGGCCGTCGTCGCGAGCGGGTCAGTTTTATCGCAGCCTTATGCCAGGAGACCATGCTAGCCCCGATGACTTACGAAGGCTACTGCAACCGCAACGTTTTCGAGACCTGGTTGGAGCAGGCATTGCTGCCGACCTTAGCGCCGGGAACGGTGATCATTTGCGATAACGCGACCTTCCACAAAGGCGGACGGATTCAATCGCTGGTAGAGCAAGCGGGGGGTCGTCTACTGTACTTGCCACCGTATTCGCCCGACCTCAATCCGATTGAGCATTGGTGGTTCGTCTTGAAGAATCGAATGCGAAAGAAAATTCAGGCCGGTGAATCTTTCCGAGCCGTCGTTGACCAGGCCTTTGTTGATACCTAGGATCAGCTCAACCTATCTGCGGTTTGCTATGGCTAGTACAGCTCGTACTTCATCAGCTGACAAGGCAGATTGCCATTCAAAATGGGAATGCGCTGGGACGATTTGAGGCCAATCGATTTGGCGAGCGACTTGTTGCCGCTCAACACAAACGCGGTCCACCCCTTGAATCGTTGCTTCAAAACGTCTCCCAGCAATTTGTAAAAAGAGCTCAAATCTTCCCCCCGGCCCAGCCGTTCCCCATAGGGCGGATTGCACAACACCACACCGCTAGAAGCTGGGGCCTCGACCTCCGCCAACTCTTGCACCTGTAGAGTGATTTGGTCAGCAATTTGGCAGTTTTTGGCGTTGCTCCGGGCCTGAATGACCACCTGCGCATCGCGATCGCAGCCCACGACTGGTGCCTTGAGAGTTGCTAATTGATCCTGCTGCGCCTGCTGGCGTAAGCGCTGCCAAAGCGCTTCATCAAAATCTGGCCATGACTCAAAGCCGAAGCGATCGCGAAATAGACCAGGAGCTCGATTAAGCCCCATCAGTGCGGCTTCCAGCGGCAAAGTGCCCGAGCCACAGAGCGGGTCACAAAATGCTTGCTGGGGCTGCCACCCAGATAAGTACACCAGCGCTGCGGCTAAAGACTCTTTGAGCGGTGCTTTGCCCACCGCTGGTCGATAGCCTCGCCGATGGAGACTCTCCCCCGAGCTATCTAAGCTCACGGTGGCGCGATCGCGATACAGGTGTACGTTGACCTGTACATCGGGCTGATGAATATCGACACTGGAACGCTCATGGAAGCGATCGCGTTGCTGATCGACGATGGCATTTTTGACCTGGAGTGCCGTGAAATGTGTATGATTTAACGCAGCTGTCTTGCCTGTGGCGGCAACGGCTAGGGTCAACTGAGGATGGATGTACTGCTCCCAATCAATCCCTTGGACACCAGCATACAGATCCTCCGCATCCCGACAGGGAAACTCTGCCACCTTTGCCAGGATGCGAAACGGGAGTCGGGCCCAAAGATTGGCTCGGTAAAGCAGCTCGTGATCTCCAGCAAAAGCGACGCCGCAGAACTCCGGCTGGGAATTGACAGCGCCCAGCCGATCAAGTTCCTCAGCCGCGATTGCCTCGAGCCCCCGTGCCACCGTTGCAAAATACTGATCCATAACCGTTCATACTAAAGCCTTATAACCCTAACGTACTCAACCAGCGGCAGACTTTCTGTCACGGACGTGCCTGGTAAAGCGTTCGTAGGACTTGCCAATGGTGCATGGTGAGGATATCTCAAACAGTCTCTATACCCTTCTTGATCAGAGGACTTCACCTTCCCTGGAATTCAACCCATATCAAACGTGAATACACTGACTACAGACCTAAAGTTCAGCAGCAATTTATGCACATTTGCGTGGTTTCTGTGAAGTCATTCCACCGCCTGCAGACCACAATAGAGTTAATTCTGGAGAACGCACGCAGGCATGAAAGAGCCACTCTTGGGGGCAATTTAGAGCGGTTTCACCATTCTGCATTTGGCGTCCTTACAGGTGAGATGCCTGACCCTTGGGGGCTTTAGGGTCAGGCTATTTCTTAATCAAGACAGGCTGGATCTCGCTACAAAATTTTATCCAAGCCATAAATAAGTGACTTGAGCGGCATTATCCGCCGCACTGCCAATAGTACGCCTGGCATGTAGCAAGCGCGATCGCTCGTATCATGTCTGAGGGTATAAATTTGACCTGGGGCCCCAAAGATGACCTCTTGGTGAGCAATCAGACCCGGCAGCCTGACACTATGAATGCGAATGCCGTCTTCGGTGCTGCTGCCCCGTGCTCCTGACATCTTTTCAGTTTCTTCTACCTGGGCGGGGTTATAGGTGGCATCAGGTCTAGAGAGCATTTGTGCCGTTTGGATAGCGGTACCACTAGGTGCATCAGCCTTTTGGTTGTGATGCAGCTCGATAATCTCGACATGCTCAAAGTACTGCGCCGCTTGCTGCGCCGCTTGTTGCATAAGCACAACGCCAATCGAAAAATTGGGAATGATCAAGCAGCCAATACTGGCTTTGTCGGCAAATTCGGCCAGATCTTTGATCTGTTCAGGGCTCAATCCTGTGGTGCCTACAACGGGACGCACACCATAGGCGATCGCTGCCCGTACTGAGTTGTAAATGGTATCGGGATGGGTGAAGTCAACCATGACGGCTAGGCCTTCACTTTGAGCCTGCACTAAGGCTGCTTCTAAATCGGGCGTTACAGGCACCTCGAGCGGTCCGCATCCCGCTACCTCACCGATATCCTGTCCCAATACTGTCGGATTTTTGTCGATGGCGGCCACCAGCGTCATATCATCGGCCTGAGCGATCGCCTTGACAACTTCCCGCCCCATCTTGCCGCAGGCACCGTTCACTACAATTGGGATTATTGATTGTGCTGGCATAACCTATCTCTGAATCCTTAACAGGACGAGTTTAGTGCAATTTGCGAATCCTCGAATGTTTGGCATCAAGCCGTGGTGGGATAGCTGACCGTCATCCCTTTGACTGATTTTCTCTAAGGAACGAGACTCATTTATGAGCCGGTGGCTGCAGCGATCGCTGCACTAAAGACAAGCTGACTTCTGCCACCAGCGCCATTAGCGCCACGGGAACTGCCCCTACAAGTAAAATCGCTGGGTCATAGGCCGCAAAGCCTAAAACTATAAAGTCGCCAAGGCCCCCCGCACCGACAAAAGCCGCAAGCGTGGCACTGGCAATCACCTCTACCGTCGAAGTTTTAATACCCGCGATGACGACAGGCAAAGCCAGGGGCACTTCTACTTGGCGCAGGCGCTGTGCCGTTGACATGCCCATGCCGGTGGCAGCCTCGGCGATAGCGCGGTCAATATTACGAAAGGCGACGTCAGTACTGATCAAGATTGGCGGCATGGCTAGCAAAGTCAGGGCCACAGTAGCCGAAGCAAAACTTAGGCCCAATACAGGAATTGCTAGAAAGAGTACCGCCAGACTGGGAATCACTCTCAGTGCATTGAAACCATTGATAACCAAAGTCGCAACCAGCTTAGAATGAGCACTCCACAGCCCCAATGGTAGTCCCACCAGCAGACTGATGATCAGTGGCACCGCCATCAGCAATAAATGCTGGTGTAAGGCAGCGATGAACTTGTCGCTATTGGAAAAGGCATATTCAAAAGCTTGCTGAAACATGGCGATCGCCCATTGGCAAGAAGGATTAGCGAAACATCGAGGTCGGCATTTCTATGTTGCTGCTCCATCCCAGTTGGCCTCCTGGTAAACGCTCAACGCCAATTGGCATGGTAAATTTCCAGCCCTGCCAAACAAATGTAGGTGCGTCGAGCATTTTCCGGATCGAGCGCTCTGACGAGAATTGGAACTCGAGATCGGGGCCACTGACCTTAGCCAAGAACTGACCCCCTCTGAACGTTTCGAGATCCGTTGAGCCAAACCGCAACAGATTGCCTAATATAACCCACAACAAATTAAAGTTCTCGCATAAAATGGTAAGGCCGACCAGGGTTGGCCGAGCGGATTAGGCAGCGAACTCATAATTCGCCTTAGACAGGTTCGACTCCTGTACCCTGGACTTCATTTGCCCTGCTGATGATCGGGGTGTTGTACGATCCGGATTTATTTGTCGTCGTTCCGGAATTAATGTCGCTTTCCGGAATTAATGTCGCTAAAGGCTTGATACATCTAGCAACAACCTACGATTCCAGAGTACAGGAGTCGTTTCAGTCCATGCACTTCAATAGTAAAGGAGTACTCAGTAAGTATATGAGTACTCCTTTACTAAATTCTTCAGTTTCAATCCTCATGAGCCTGGATAGCTCATGGCGTCGGCGCTCATTTAGAACCCTTTCAAATGAACGGCTCCAGCCTTTCCAATCGCGAACCTCAATTAAGGCGGATAGATTTGGCTTGAACCTGAAAGCAAAGAACATGTGAAAAGACCACTGCTCAAAGCTTCTACGCTTGCGCGAACCTTCCAGGAAAAATTCCCTTGCTCAGGGTTCGCGGCGGGTATTATTTGGGTATGAGTGCATGGATTACTCCTTGTTCGGAGTTGATTCAGCAGCCAACACTACAGTAAGTCCGTCCTCTCTTGCTGGGTGCGCCCCTTTCCTGTTGTTAGGTGTCCAAGTCTAGGCGAGTTCACTTTCAACAGCAGCATCGGAGTGGTCAGCTACCAGGGCCAGAAAGTATGACTGTTATTACACAGTCATACAAACCCTCATTTTTCACAGAACAGAGGCTTGCGCATGATCTGCGGCGCTTTTGTACATATATACTAGCTTGCTGGATTGCTACTTGGTCCTCAAATAGCTAATTACGGAGAATTTACCCTGTCACTCTCACGGTGGCGATATCAGAATTCTTATTGCCAAGCTTGACTTCATCGGTTTTGCGGCTTTCAAAAGCTCTTAAAGCCAAATCCTTAGCTTTTTCAGCTTAATTGCCTGAAGAACCCTGTTGAGTTATCTCGATAGCGATGCCAGCCTGACCTGCTTTGCTACTAATGGCTTCTTGCAGTCTCCCATAGCCCCAACGATGTACTTGAGTTCTGTAAGCTTTGCCATACTGCTTCTGGCCTTCTACGAAGTCTGGAACTTTGGATTGAGCTCTAGCATTTATTTCCGCCTCGACAATTTCACGAATATAAGCCAAGTTAGGGAGCACAATACTGCCTGCTTCATAATGCTGAGCGAGGTTGACAATTGCTTTCGCTAAGAGCCGATCTACCTGCTTACTGATGTCAGACTCTTGAGCAAAGTTCTTGCCGCCCCTGAGGCGCTGTTTGTGACCTCTGTGGCTAGCTTTATTTTGCTCTGTGCGGGCACGCCTCAGGAGCCGATAGTTGTCATCTAATAGTTTTTTGGTTGATTGATAAGTCAATACCTCACTAGTAAGGGCGTCCACGACTGCAACTGTCGCTGGCTTATCTAGTCCCATGCTGACTCCAACCAGGATATTCGCTTTCCCTGAATAAGGTCTTCGACTGGGGCGAGGATAGGGTATTTGTAGTTTGGTTAAAGTAGACTCCAACCGCCTGATATATCCTTCTTGCGTTGGGCTGAGATTGCTTTTCTCTCGCATCGACTCAAGCTTTACTGCTGTATTTGCAGCCTTTTCTTGGATGACGGTTTGAGTTCCTTCCTGTGTCCACAAACGGGTATCAACCGTGCAGGAAAGATTCAGATAGTAACGATTCCAAGGAGCAGAAGCGTTGACATGCTTTGGATCAGGTCTCCATGACAACTTAGCTGAGCGCAAGGTGAATAAGCCCGCAGAGTGCTGATCACTTCCTGATCTTTTGGTCTCTTGGTCTTCAAAGAAGCGATTAAACCAGTGCTGATGTGGCATATCACAGTAAACCTTCAAGATATGTTCACTCAAACCACTGAAGCTAACACTCAATCGCCCATGCTCATTTCTTTTCCATTGCAAGCATTCGGAAGTCTCATAAAGTATTGGGAAGGGAAGCTGAGCAGGCTCCCTTGTTAGGGCATTTCTCCAGATTTCGTAGCTCTGATCGTCTTCAGGGGGAGCTAAAACACTTTGGGCGAGGGCTACTGCTTGACGTTCTCCTAATAGATCTCGGCCTTTTGGAAGACTTGCTTGAAGTTGGATTTCCAAGCGCTTGATCCGGACCTCAGTTTTATGGTGTCGCTTTTCTAGCTGTTCGGGGTTTTCCTCAGCCTCAATATTCAAGTTTCGCTTGAGTAAATAGGCGATGGCGCACTTACAAAGCAGGTTCCTTTCACTCTTGTACCGCTCCAGAAGGCGCTTAAAGGAATCTTGGCCCGTCACTCGACGCAGGATCTTTTCCGCCTCTGTATGCAGTTTATCTATGCTGCATTTTGCGAGCTCTGCCAACTTTGTATCAGATTGCAAAATCTCTAACCACAGACGTTTGCCCTCTAGTTTCCACTGTTTGCGACGTTGAATAGTAAGCCAACTCTTGAAGGTATAGGTCACCTGCTTCTGGGCTGAGATGTAGTGGTAGGAAGGCTGACCGCTGAAACGTGGGTCATTTTTTAGCCTATCGATGATCACCCTAGCTGCACTGTCTGGCAAACTTCCTCTCTGTTGCCACTTGGCAAAGTCTGGATGTTTTGGAATCTGCTGTAACACTTCATTGATTAGGGGAGTGTTGCGTTCAGCCATTAGTTGCCAGATTGCTTGACGGCTTTCCTCCGTAGCAATTAAGCGGCAGCGAATTGTCTTCTGGCCCATAGTTTATGCGTACTAACTTTTCCGAAAATTCTATCCTTCCCCATACCGCAGCTGTCAAGCAATCTACGGTAGAAGATCCTCAGTTCCTGCCAACTCCCTGGGACATTGCCAAGCTGAATTCCAAAGGAAATTAGCTTCGCTATCGAAATGGTCAAGTCCCAATCTTTGCCAAAATCTTCTCAGCCTTTCAATTTCCCGGATGTTTTCTTCGGGTGAGTCTGGCTTATGAAGAGGCATCGGTTTCAAAAAGACAAAGCCTCTGTTGGCATGTACCTCCAAAAAGGCAGCGGTGGCTTTGAGGCCAATTCCGCGTCTACGCCATTTAGGATTGATTTCAAGCTCTTCGACAAATAAATAACTACTCAAGCAAGCTAAATCATCTTTGCTCCGACAAAGATCCTGTAGCCATACAACAGCATCAGATAAATCATGACTGATACTGTCAGCCCAAATTGTCAGCTCATCAACGGTGCCGACAATCTGATGGGCCACAATATGACCGACCTGTACTTCTATGAGATCATCGCGGTCAAGGTCGCATTCGACATGAAGGATTTTGCCCGCGATACAAAAACCTGACTCGCGGTCATGAATATCGTCAACTTCGGTGTGAATACACGATTGAATTTGAATACTCATCAGTACTATTTAGCCAGCTTGGAGTTAAGTTCAAGATCTGGGAAGAACTGATTTCCATCAGTCAATTTACGACATTACTTAAGGAAATCTGATTCTAGTTGGTTTATTCTTCCGGAGTGTAAAGTCCAGAAACCGTGGCCAGCTCTTCCGGGCTGCCAAGAACTGCGCCAAAGAGAATGATGACCTGGAGAATCTCCGCGTAATTGAGTAAACGAAAGTTCTCTAAGTGTTGCGACCTGCAAACATAATCGCCTCAACCCGCAAACATCGCATTTTCGACCCACATTATTTGCAAATGAAAATAGGGTTTGGACCCACATTATTTGAGAATGGACCCGCATTCCTGCAAATGAACCTGCAAACATCCGGTCTGACCCATATTATTTGCAAATAAGGCGCTTACACGGGAATTCCCATTCGCCTGCAAATGGGCAAGTCATCATGCTGTAGGTGCTAAGGTCACTACAAATAAAAAAAGACCTACGGAGAACACAGCGATTGCGCCCATGAGCCTGAGACCAGCGGCGATGGTGCGTTGGCGAGCACTGCCCAGCAGGCGTTGATCAAGCGTTTGTCGACCGAGAAGCGCGAGAACTCCAACGGTGGAAAGGGCGATCGCCATGCCGACTGAAATGGCGACGACTAGGGTGACGCTAACCCACAGCATATTGTTCGCCAAACCGTAGAGGAGCACAATTAACGCGCCGCTACAGGGCACCGCCCCAACCGCCATCGATAACCATGTCCCAGTTTTGGTGGAGGGAAGGCAACTGAGACAGGAGCAGCCCCAATTCGCAGTGTGATTAAAGATAGTTTTGTCCGGTGGCGGCGCTAGAACGGCTTGGCTCAGGCGGGGATAGATAATGGTCTCGGTGGGCGTCTGTTCTAAAGCAGCCGATGCCATAGTTTGGGGCAAGGGAGCCGCGTTTCGATAAGTCCGTAGCGCCTGCCACAACATCCAACCGCCAATGCTAGCAATCGCGCCATAGCTCACCAGGCGCATGATGCGAAAGTTCCCTGCGGCACTGCCGCCCACCTGCTGTACCACGACATCGGTCGCGACCACCAGCACCACCGCAGCCAACACATGCAGCACAGCAATGCGCACTCCCATCCATAGCCCCCGTTGCAGACTGCCGCCCTCACCGACAAAATACGAAACAATCACCGCCTTGCCATGGCCGGGGCCAAGGGTATGGATCACACCATAGGCAAAAGCAATGACCACGCCGATGAGAAACGCCCGGGACAGAGGTTGGCCCTGAATGTCAGCCATCGTGTTCGTAAACAGTAAAGATACCTGGGTTTGCCAGCGCTGCCAAAAATGTTGTCCAGCCAGAGCTTCCTCCGGAATCACCACTTGAGACAGCGGATCTGTCTCGCCAGGGACATAGGCCGTCACCGCCTCAGCCGCCAGGGTGTAGGTCACCCCCACATCCCGGCTACCATCCACTAAAAAAAGCTCGTGGTATGCAAAGGCGGTATCGAGTAACCCCGCAATCGTCATGGGGTCAAAGCGATCGTGAACCGCCATGCCTTGGGGAAAGGTCACATGAACAATCTGGTTGGGCGGGGGCGGGGGCGTGTGGATACAGGCTCCGAGCCAGGGCACTAGCAAAAATTCCGTCACGCGTTGCCGCTTTTGGGTCAAGGGTAAGACATAGCCAGAAATCGCGACCCGCTCCCCACTCACCGTCGCAGGCGCACTCAACTGCTGTTTCCGAGCCTGCATCACCCGCTCTCGCTGGGCCAGCAACCAATCCACGTCAATGCTCTGGGCCTGCAACGTCGCTAAATATTCCCGCTCTGTTTCAGATGGGGTATTCGATCCCGCTTTGCCTTGTTGCCGTAGCAGGCGATATCGGGCAATCATTGACACCTGGTACAGTTGCTCTTCGCTGAGCGCCGCGAACGGGTCGTCAAACTCGATCGCGGTTTGCTCCAGCAAATCATTCCAGGTAATCGGGCGGACATCCTGAGCCAGACTCGGTGTGGGTGCCGCTAGCAGCGTGCTGAGCACCAGGCCAAGGCATAGGCTCAGGAGAAAGACCAAGCGCTTTTTCATCACCTTTCTCCGGGTCCGCCGTTACGACAGCAGATTCTTGTAAATCTTGCCGTCTTTCATGATCACCAGTAGATTCTGCTCAGCATCTTCCAGCACAGTGATGTCCTCGGTGGGATCACCCTCGACCAGCAACAGATCGGCCAGTGCCCCTTCCTCGACAACGCCTAACTTGCCAGGATAAGGATTGCGTGGGCCAGATAAAGCCAGCATTTCGGCATTGTCATGGGACGCCATTTTCAGCACTTCCCAGGGTTCATACCAACGCACCATTTTGGTGAGCTGGAACATCTGACGAGAAGCGAGCCGAGGGTCAAACAGCACATCCGTGCCCCAAGCCGTTTTGACGTTGTATTGCTTGGCTAAGCGGTAGGTAATTTCGGTACCCTCAGTCGTTTGCAAATACTTTTCCCGGTTCACCGGTGCCGAGCCTTCGGGAACGAGCGCATCTTCGTCATCTAGCACGGGCTGCATGCTCAGCCAAGTCCCCGTCTCAGCCATCAGCTGAGCAGTTTCCTCATCGATTAAATGGCCATGTTCAATGGTTTTGACACCCACCTTGATCGCCCGCTGAATCGAAGCTGGCGTAAAGGCATGCACCGCCACATAGGTGTTCCAATCAGCCGCCGCATCGACCGCCGCCTGTAACTCTTCCTCGGTATATTGCAAAACATCCAGGGGGTCAAAAGATGAGGTAACACCGCCACCAGCGTGAACCTTGATTTGGGAGGCCCCTTGTCTGAGCTGCTCGCGCACTCGACGCAGCACTTCAGGCACACCATCGGCAATGATGGTTTCCCCGAGCACCTCTGTACGAGAGAGGGGCGATGTCGGCGTTCGGGGGAGCTCATCAGGAAAGCGAAAATCACCATGACCACTGGTTTGACTAATCGAAGCACCACTGGGCCAAATGCGTGGTCCCACCAGTTCACCTGCATCAATGTCTCGCTTGAGGTCAAACACATTCCCCCCGACATCGCGCCCACTCGTGAAGCCGCGCATCAAATAGTTGCTGGCTTCGATGGGGGCGGTCTGAAGAATGGCTTCACGGGCGGCTTCGTTAGAAATATTGGGGTCTAACAGATCTTCAAGGGCTAAGGTGGCAACGTTGAAGTGATAATGGGCATCAATGAGTCCTGGCATTAAGGTGCGACCATTGCCATCAACAATGGTCAAATCTCCTACAGCCGTCACAGCCAGGGGTTCGTCTGAGATAGTCTGAATTTTATTGTTTTCCACCAGCACATAGGCCGGGTCAGACAGACCGGGGGACGTGCCATCAAAAATGCGCACGTTTTCAAACAGCACGCGGGAGGGCGCTTGGGCAAGGCCGATTTGGGAAAGCCCCGCGATCGCCAAAACCATTAGCATTCCCATCAGGCTGTAAAAGAAGGGTTTTAAAGCGCGTCGGATGACTTTCTGCGATCGGTTTACCATGGCATGAACCTCTTAATAAGGAGACAAGATTAGTGAAGAATGATGTTTGACGAATCAGAAATCTTTAGCAGGACAGTCAATGTAACTTTTGAATCTTTGAGTATTTCAACGACTGCATATTTGAATTTAACGATGGTTTAATCCAAACAGATATGTGCGCTTCTTTAGGTTTAAATTAGAACGTATCTGTTTGAATTAAGCCTCAAAGCCGTTTTTGTTGGAAACGGTTACATTTATGGCCGCCTACGCCTATCTCCGCGTCTCCAGTGAACATCAAGACGGAGCTAATCAGCGCCACGGCATTTTGGAGTACGCCAATACGCATCAGTTAGGTCCCCTACAGTTTGTCGAGGATAGCGTCTCAGGTCGCGTGAAATGGCGTGAACGAGCGGTTGGTCAACTCCTGATGGAAACCGCCCAGACTGGTGACACTGTGGTGTTTGCCGAAATCAGCCGCATGGCCCGCTCCACTCTACAAGTTCTAGAAATGCTGGAATGTGCCATGCAGCGGGAGATTACGGTGCATATCGCCAAGCAACAGATGGTCCTGGACAGCTCGATGCAAAGTCGTATTACAGCTACGGTCTTAGGTCTGGCCGCGGAGATTGAGCGGGAGTTTATTTCCCTGCGCACCACTGAGGCCCTCGCGAAACGTAAGGCCGAGGGGAAATTACTGGGCCGCCCGAAAGGCAGTCAGTCCCAGCATTTGAAGCTGGATGATAAGGAAACCGAGATTCGGGATTACTTGGCCAAAGGGATTAGTAAGCGGTCGATTGCCAAATTAGTGGACTGTGCACCTTCGACGCTTTACGACTGGCTCAAGCGTCGCCAGATTCACTCTCGTCCCTCGTCGGGATAACCAGGGGGAGCCGTGGGCAAGCAGATTCCATCCGAAACCTTACTGGACTTACGGCGACGCTTGGATCAATTGCCCGTCCGCAGTGCCGAACGTCGGCAGTTGGTGCAGAAAACGGCGCAGCTCTATGACGTTTCAGAGGCCACCTTATATCGCACGCTGCGAGAGCAAAAATGGGTTCGTTCGGCTCGCCGTGACGATGCGGGCAGCCCCCGGGTGATGTCAAAACTAAATATGGAACGCTACTGTGAGGCGATTGCCGCCCTGAAAGTACGCACCTGCAATGGCAAAGGCCGCCATCTCTCAACCGTGCAAGCAATTCGGCTGTTGGAAGAGCACGGGGTAGATACCCCGGAGGGACTGATTCAGGCCCCTCCAGGATTGCTGAAGAAAACGACTGTGAATCGCTATCTGCAGCAGTGGGGCTATGACCAGGCGCGGATGACTCGCCAACCGCCTGTGGTTCATTTCCAGGCGGAACACAGCAATGACTGTTGGCACTTTGATCTCAGTCCGTCGGATCTTAAGCATGTCAAAACCCCCGTCTGGATGGACCCCGCTCGAGGGCGTCCGCTGCTGATGCTCTACAGCGTCGTGGATGACCGCAGTGGGGTGGCTTATCAGGAATACCACGGGGTGTATGGAGAGGATGTGGAGGCGGCCTTACGGTTTCTGTTTACGGCCATGTCGCCTAAATCGGTGGAGGATTTCCCCTTCCAGGGAATTCCTCAGATGCTCTACATGGATAACGGCCCCATTGCGCGGAGCCAGGTTTTCCAAAGCGTGATGGATGCGCTGGGCATTGAGGTGCGAACTCACATGCCCCAAGGCAAGGATGGTCGGCGGGTGACCGCTCGCTCGAAAGGGAAAGTCGAACGCCCGTTTCGCAGCGTCAAGGAAATGCACGAGACCCTCTATCACCTCCATGAGCCGGAGACGGAAGTGGAGGCGAACGCCTGGTTATGTCGGTTCTTACTGCATTACAACAGCCTGAAACATCGCAGCGAGCCCCATTCCCGGAGGGAAGACTGGGTCAGCCGATTACCCGCGGCTGGGATTCGGGGCATGTGCAATTGGGAGCGCTTTTGCACCTTTGCGCGTGAACCGGAAACCCGAAAAGTTGGCAGTGATGCTCGGGTCACGGTAGCCGGGGCGACGTATGAAGTAGACCCGGATTTAGCAGGAGAAACCGTGGTGCTGTGGTGGGGACTCTTCGACAACGAACTCTATGTCGAGCATCAAGAACATCGGTACGGGCCTTATACGTTAGCGAGCGGACCCATGCGTATTCTCGTAACTTCGGCACCGAGTTGCATCAACTTCGGCACCCCTGAAAACCTGAGAAAATTTCGCGGTCATTGGGCAGGTCAATTTCATTGTCGTCTAATAGTCGTCAGTTGACGACAACGGTGATCGGCGTTTCTAAGACATGGCGTTTTCCTCTGCAATCAGATCAGTTTCGCCCTTGAGCGGGCTGGTGAGCTTGCGCATGGACTCACCTTTGAGGGCCAGGCGAAGGGAGTCATGCACCAAGCGGTCAAGAATAGCATCGGCTAACGTCGGGTCTTGAATTTGGGGATGCCACTGGTTGATGGGGAATTGGGTTGCGAGCAGACAAGAGGAACGTCGATAGCGGTCATCGAGGAAGTCGAGAACTTCGCGGGCATCATTGGGCGCGAGGGCATCGCGCAGCCACTCATCGAGAATAATGAGGTCAAAGGTTGCGAGTTGTTTGCGCAGTTTGGGGAACGAGCCATCGAGTTTGGCGAACTTCAATTCTGAGAGCAGTTCAGCAGTTTTGAAATAGCGCACGGTATAGCCCTGCTTGCAGAGATGGTCGGCTAAAACACAAGCCAAGAAGGTTTTTCCCACGCCTGTCGGCCCCATCAAGATGAGATTAAGGTGCTGGCCCAACCACTGGCCCTGAGCCCATTCCAGGAACTGAGTTTTCTTCAAGCCGCGTGGCACATGAAAATCAACTGCCTCCAGAGTCGCTGGAGTAGAAAGCTGTGCCTGCTTGAGTCGTCGTTGCAGTCGTTGGTGCTGCCGCCTGAGATACTCCCGCTCAACGAGCAGGGCAAAGCGTTCATCAAAGGTGAGGTCGTGATAGGTAGGCTGTCCCTGTTGTTCCTGCCAGGCTAAGCCCTTCGGGCACGCTGCGCGAACGAGCAAGCCGATGAGGCGGAGGGTTTTCAATTGGTCTAAGGTTTGTTGCATCGCAAAGAACTCTGAATAGTGGGTCAGTTTCAGTGGTAGTAATCAGCGCCGCGCACATAGTCATGTCGCGCTGAGGGTGCTTGAGGAACTTCTAGAAGTGGCACAGGCCGGTCCAGTTGGGCCTTGAGAATGGCTTTGAGCCGTCGATAGCCCACTAGCTCAAAGGTGTTGGCGCGCCGACAGGCATCTTCTAAACGCTGAGTGCCATAGCGCGTAGCTAGCGACGGCAAGCCTTTGAGGGTGCGAAAGGCCTGTTCCTCATGGTCTTTCGCAGCAAAGATAGCCGTCACCTGGCGGTGCGTTTGGGGACCGACCTGCTGTGCCCAGACCAGGAAGGTCTCTTGCGATTGTTGTTGGTAAGCCCAGTGCTCTGGCGGCATATGCTCCGGCAGCGTTGTGTGACGATAGGGAGCACCAGAACGGGGATGAACAGCAATCCGGCGATGCTCAAAGAAGATTTCCACCAAGCTTTCGCTGACTTTGACGTTGACCTGACGACGCACGAACCAGTAGGGGACGGAGTAGTAGTGCTTGTCCACTTCTAGGTGGTAATCCAAATTCACCTTCGCTTGCTTCCAACGAGCAAAGACAAAGGGATGAGTCGGCAAAGGCTGCAACGCCGGTTGGTCAACTTGCTCAAACAGCACGCGGCGCGAGCAGCCATAGCTTTTCATCAGCCGATGATTCAGCTTCTCCAAGCGCTCTCGAATGGCGGCATTGAGGTCAGTGAAACTGGTAAAGCGCTGATGGCGTAGCGGCGCTAAGATTTGCCGTTCGACTTCCTGCACCGCTTTTTCTACCTTGGACTTGTCGCGAGGCTTCTTCGAGCGAGCCGGTAGAATCGCCACCTGATAGTGTTCGGCAAAAGCGTGATAGCTCTGGTTGACACCCGGTTCATACCGACAAGGGTCGGTGACACCTGACTTGAGGTTGTCGGGAACGATGGCTTTGGGCACCCCTCCGAAGAAGGCTAAGGCTCGTTCATGGGAGCCAATCCAGTGCGGCAAGCTTTGCGTCGGCGTCGCTTCGGCAAAGGTATAGTTACTAGCTCCCAGACAAGCCACAAAGATTTGCGCCGTCTGCGTTTCCCCACTCACCGGGTCATAGACAGCGACGGTTTGACCACAGTAATCGACAAACATCTTTTCACCGCCCTGATGAGTCTGGCGCATTGAGAGGTTTTGTTGCCCTTTCCATTGGCCATAGCGCCGACAGAACTGACCGTAGCTCAGATTCCACTGCTGCTGGTCAAGTCCCTCTTGCCACAGCAGCGCTAATGTCACTCCTTTACCTTGCAAGTCACGATGCACACCGGCAAAATCAATCGCTGTCTCAACTTTGGGCTGTTTGCCTTTGCCCAGTCGGGCTTGCGCTTCACTATCACTAAGCTGAGACAACTCCTCATAGCTCAGTCCTTTGCCACTCGCTCGCCGGATATAGTCCTGCACTGTCGAGCGAGCAACGGTGCAACTCAGCGCGATTTCGCTTTGGTTATACCCCAACTCGTGCAGGCGGATAATTTCTCGAAATTTCACCATCGGCAATTTGGCTCCTTGACCACTTCGACCCATGGCTGTTCTCATCCCGCTGACGCTTGATTGAGCTAAGGGTATGAGTACATCCAAATGGGCTAGACATGACCTGCCGAAGTTGACGCGATTCAGGTGCCGAAGTTGGCGCGATTTGACTGCCGAAGTTGATGCGATTCAGATGCCGAAGTTGGCGCGATTTTGCAACTTGCAGACCTGGACAGAATAGAGAGCTATCGCCTTACTGGACTCCTATCGAAAATGTCAGATCCTGGTGAATCTTGAAAGATAGCGCCACGTTGCTGCAGATAGGATTTCTCAGATTCGGAAAGACCCGAATTATTTCCAAAGACTGCTCGTGTAACCTGGGATTCGGCGTTCTGCCATTTTCAACACTTCGGGGAGAGAAGGGTATTTCAATGTAGCAGTGCTGCATCAATTCAAGTGTTATTGTCGAGTCGCCGTGGCTACCTGAGAGCCGTGATTGTTTTTTGAAATTTTGACATATCAGTAAAGGCAGTGCCACATCTTGGGCAAATTCCCGATGTCCACTCAGCCGGTATGGGAAAAGGCGCTTTGCAAACGGGGCAGCGGGACAGGAGAGTTAAGTAGTGCTTCTGGCAAAACTGGGTGGATTTATACTGCCAATGCATTTGATGGTGCGGTACTTCCCCAAAACAGGCCGCACACAGTCGGATCGTCCCAATTTGCATTGGTTCCTGAGGCAGCATCGCTAACAGCCTCTCCGGACTCACTCCCGTCACTTCCGCCAACCGTTGCAAATGCCGCTCGGAGGGCGGCGGACTATACCTCAGCTTCCGCCACCGCCCAACAGCTGCTGAACCCACTTCAATATGTTCAGCCAGGATATTGGGACTTATATAGTTCACCGCACAGTAACGCCCTAGAAAATGGCTAAAGCTCTCCCCCTCGAACGGCTCCGGCCTGAGATGCCATTGAGTGGCCAATTCATTTTCCATCCCTTAAAACTGCCCAGCAACTTCTTGCAGAATCTCGTAGCTAACTTTCGACTCTCCTGAAATTAGAGCCTTTCTCGCCGCCCTTCTCAGAATTTCGTCCATCTTGCCAATGCAACCGGATGTAGAGCTGATCAACAAGTTCATGGGCTTCTTCGAGGCTAGGTTGGATTTCACAGGCAGGCAGAGGACTTTTGCCTCCCAAAGTTCGACCAATTGCTTTAGTTCAGCATTAGAAACACGGCCATATTGATACCGGGGATATCTGCGATTGACTTGTTCCTCGTTGGGGCCTAGCAGAGCATCCAGCCGATCTGTCCCAATCAGAAAAATGGAAGGCACGGCATCAGACTGTTCCAGGTAGAGAAGCTCTCCCAGCGCATCCCTCTTCAGAAAACTGGCTTCATCCAAAAAAAGAACCCTAATCTGCCTACTCGATAGGACTTGGCATGTTCTGTTGCGTAAGTCCTAGATACTGCCCCTGGTGTAGGAAAATCCAAGTGCTCCAAGGATGTTTTCGTAAAAGCTTTTAGGTGAGCAGTTTGGATCTAGCAAGACATAAAGTGCCCCCTGACCACCTGAAACCTGTGTCAGGCGTTTTGCGTAAGCTTTGACTGCGACTGTTTTCCCAACACCACTGTCACCCACAATTCGACCATGGGCGTTACCCAGACGGCACTCCTCTAAAAATGCATGACAGCTCTTGACTTTAGGTAACGGGAAATAGGGGGGTTTTGATAACCTTGCCAACTCCTGATGAGTCTCAGGAGATAGCTCTGGTAAAGCCCCAAGAGCAGATGCAATTTGATCAACTTGATTTTGCATGCGTCAATTACTCGAACAGGTCATCTTCATAAGCAGGTTCTAAATCCAACAAGGGATTTTCTGCGGTCTCAGTATCAAACGCTTTTTTCAGATCAGCTTTGACAGTTGGAAGGGTTTGCTTATGCCCTTTCTGGGCTGCCCGTCGTCTCTGACGCATAGTCTTCTGAGGAGCGACATCTTTTTGCTCAAAATGCGAAGTCACATTCTCAGAAGTCACAGGTTTCTGGTTTTTCTTAAGTACATCTTTTGCAGCTTTCCACTCTTTTAAGGAGCGATTCTCTAAACCTGCAATTAGTGGAAAACCTCGTGACAGAAAGATTTCCTGGTTTTGGTGATAGCTGTAGATATACAGGATGCCAAGATTGTCTGGGTCATATCTAAGCGCGACCTGCTTACCCGCGTTACCTGCCAAGTTTTCGCCTTTGTAAGTAATGCCCTCAAAGCTAATATGTCCATGTCTCTGGACTCTGCGCGTGGCCTGTTTCATCAAGCAAATATCCAGTTCTCGTTCGCTTGGTAAAACTGGCGTGTGAAGTAATCCCGCCTCCCAACGTTGATAGCGATTCTGGTTGGTTCTGTGATCAAGATCCTGATTGTATTGATGGACGATGTATCTGACTAAGCCCCTACGGACTTGCTCTAATGTGTAAATGGCAGACTTCTCGGCTCCTTCCGGGCGCTCTTGTACGTTAGAGCCCTTATAGCCTTCCAGTTTTGACCACACTTGTTGATTGAGCGTCTTGAAAAAACGCTCAACAATTCCACCTTCTGGAGGACGGGATCGATAATGCCAGGAAAATCTAAGCTGCCCGGCGACTTGCTTGGCATGATCTGATCGAAAATCTCTGCCATTGTCTGTGTATATATGGCGCGGTACACCGAACGTACCCCACTCTTCTTTCAATCCATAAATGTCTGGGTAGCGCTTAGGCAAGATGGCATGACGTAGGGCTAAAGCGACCACCTTCGAGCTTGGCGCATCGAAACCAATATGAAAGCCAACAATGCAGCGTGAATATGAATCAACTACGGCAGTTAACCAAGGACAACCCAGCAAATTTCCATCATCATCGACCACCAAGATATCTGCTGGGGTATGGTCAATTTGCCAGACCTGGTTGCTTTCAGTGACGTCGAGATTGCTTCCCCCTTTAGTATTGAGAATCAGTTTCTCCCCCTGCCATCCAGAGCTTCTAACTGAACGCTTCGACTCCTCTTCCTCATAGAGCGGTTTGAGAAAGTCGTACACTGCTGTGCGACTAGGAGACTGTAAACCTAACTCAACAGCTCTCTGCCGAACTCGCTTGTAGATATCTAGCCGATTAAGCACAAGACCGTTTCTCTTACGATTCTTGAACAGCTTGACAGCAAGTTCTGTGAGCTCCGGAGCCATTCGAGACTTGCCCTTGTCAGAGCGCACATCATCCTGGAGTCCGACCAACCCTCTTTCGCGCCAGGTACTGATGTAGCGTTGCATTGTCCTGACACTGACATTGAGTTTCTGCGCCTCAATCCGAAGTCGCCGTCCATACTCCTTCCGAGATGGGCAGGGTTCTAAGAGACGTAATATACTTTCCAGTCTTTTCTGAGCCCTAGAACTTAGCTGATCCGTCAGGGTAACTGGTATGTCGGCGTTTTTGAGTTCTTGCTCCATAAGACGACACTCAATTCCGGAAATTGCAAAAAGGCGACACTCAAATGCGGAATAGACTTTTTGAGTGTTAGCCCCACTCAAAAACAGGAAATACTCCCTAAACGAGCCTCAAAGCCTAGAAATTCGTTCAAAAATAGTATATATGATCTAGTCTAATTCGGCGACATTAATTCCGTAAAGTGTCAAATAAATCCGGACCGTACAGGTGTCCTGCCTGTACAATTTTACTATCCGGATTTATTTGTCGTCGTTCCGGAATTAGTGTCGCTGAAAACATATTGCATCCAACGACTTCCCTGTGAGTCCACAGTAGAGGAGTCGTCTCAATCCATGCGCTTTCAAGCGATACCAGCCTGACCTGCTTTGCTACTGATGTCTGCTTGGAGTCTCCTGTAGCCCCAACGATTAACCTGAGTCCTGTAAGCTTGGGATACTGCTTCTGGCCTTCTACAAAGTCTGGAACTTTGGACTGAGCCCTAGCATTAATTTCTGCCTCGATAATTTCCCGAATATAAGTCAAGTTAGGGAGCACAATGCTGCCTGCTTCATAATGCTGAGCAAGGTTGAAAATTGCTTTGGCTAAAAGCCGATCTACTTGCTCATTGAGGCCGGACTCTTGAGAAAATTTCTTGCCCCTTTGGCGGCGCTGTTTATAACCTCTGTGGTTAGTTTATTTTGCTCTGTGCGGGCACGCCTGGGAGCCCATAGTTGTCACCTAGTAGTTGTTTAGAGGAAGATAGACACACCAAACTGGCTCGAGTCGCTGCCTGGCCAATTTTGGTCAGTTAACGTAAGCAACTTCCTGACGAGGCATAAATTTCACCCGGAGTGGCAACCGAATTGTGAAGGTACTGCCCTGCCCTGGAGAGGAGTTGCACATCAGCTCGCCGCCATGGGTATCGGTGACGACTTGATAGCTGATGGAGAGTCCCATTCCAGTACCTTTGCCAATAGTTTTGGTAGTAAAGAAGGGGTCAAAAATTCGATCTTGCAGCGCATCAGGAATACCTGAACCGTTGTCGGCAATGACAATTTCAATTGAGCCATCATCAATTCGATTCGTCGTCAAAGTGATTTTAGGGGCGGCTGGTTGATATTCATCCAAAGCATCGATGGCATTGCTCAAAATCTGCATGAATGCCTGACTGAGCTGCCCGGCATAACAATCAAGCCGCGGCAATTGCCCGTAGTGCTTTACTATTTCAATCTCTCTGCGAGTACCACGCCCTCTCAGCCGGTGCTGTAAAAGTGTGAGGGTACTATCTAAACTTTGATGGATATCAACTTCTTTAAAGGAGGCTTCATCTATGCGGGAAAATGTGCGGAGAGAATCCACAATATTTTTAATTCGCACTGTACCCGCTTTCATGGAGTCAAACAGATTGGGTAGATCCTGGCGTAAAAAATCGATCACGATTTCTGATTGTTTATCGTAGATGGTCGTCAGCGCTGTATCGGGGAGCAGCGGGTGATAGGTCTGATAGGTATCAATCAGCTCCAACAACTCTGCGGTGTAGTTACGGGCGTGGTCAATGTTGCCCATAATGAACCCGGCAGGATTATTGATTTCATGGGCGACTCCTGCCACCAGTCGTGCCAAACCGGCCATTTTTTCAGCTTGGATGACTTTGGTTTGGGTACTCCGGAGCGTCTGGAGCGTTTGCTGTAGTTCAGCGGCTTGATCAGCTACCTGCTGCTGAACTCGTTTGAGGGGAGTAATGTCTTCGATGGTCATCAAAATGCTCTCGACCTTGCCCTGCTGGTTTCGAATTGGCAGCCGATTGATATTGATCCAGGTGGTCTGATGTGGAGTCGTCAGTTGCTCTACGTCATTGAGATGTGCTTGACCTGATTCAAACACTTGCCGATCAATTCTTCGGAACGATTGGGCCTGCTCGATCACGGGGGTAATGTCGTAGTCAGTCTTGCCTACGATGTCTGTGGGTGAAGCCTGGTTGAGCATCTCCGCAAATCGATGGTTGCACCCTTGAAAAACGGAGTTGCGATCTTTCCAAACGATCCCTTGGGGAACGGTGTCCAAAATTAGCTGGAGCGATCGCTGGTTGGCTGCGGCTTCTGCTTCAAGCTTTTTGCGCTCCGTCACATCAGTCATCGCACCGTGCCAGAGGATAGTGCCATCCACCAACTGCTCCGCTGTCGCATGCACGCCTATCCATTTTTCGTAGCCCTGCCCATCGATGATGGGCACGATGCAATCTAAGTCGTCTAAAGTTTCAGCGGACGTAGCAATGACTTGTCGCCATTCAGCCTTAAACTCTGGTCTGACCAGGCGGCTCAGGGTCCCCGCATCGGCAATCATTTCTGCCGGCTGTAGGCCCCCAAACAGGTCAGCAGCCCGGTTACTTACGTAGGGAAAGGACAGAGTACCCTCAGGGGTGCGACGCAGTTGAAATAGCATACCAGGAGCTTTGTTACTCAACTGCTCAAATTCTTTTTGCTGAGCTTTCAGTTTTTCTTCTGCCTGCTGCCGCTGCTGTAAAGTCTGCCGCAGCTCTAGCTGGTTAACGGCCAGGCGACTTAGTGACAGCAATGACTCGCGCTGGGCCGCTGAGAATGTGCGAGGTTGAGTATCGATAGCGCACAGACTGCCCAGCGCAAATCCATCACTGGTAATCAGCGGTGCCCCGGCATAGAAGCGGATATGGGGCTCACCTGTAACCAAAGGATTGTCAAAAAACCGAGGATCAGCAGTCGCATCGGGTATAACCATCACCTCGGCCTGTAAAATGGCATGGGTGCAAAATGAAACGTTGCGACAGGTTTGTCGGCTATCCAGTCCTTGAACGGATTTAAACCACTGGCGATCGCTGTCGACAAAGCTAATCAACGCGATGGGCACATCACAAATTTGCTTTACCAATTGAGTAATGTCGTCGTAGGCAACTTCGCTCTCGGTATCGAGAATGTCGTAGCTGAGCAGCTTAGCTAGACGTTGGCTCTCATTGGTATTCAGTGGCGCATTCATAAAGCGGGCGAACAAAATCTACTTTCTATAATCTCACTATGCCCTGCCCGTTAATTGATTGTATAATTCAACACGGAAAATTTATGTTTCTGTGCTGACATGAATTTGGCTTTACGGTCTTCTACAGCAGATTGAAAGTCGCTCATAGCAGAGTTGATCGGCTTTGAAGCAGATTAGAACGTTATTGCCGTTGCCCAGATAACAGACGAAAAGAGTTTAAATAAAATTGGTATGATGCGACAGCCTCTGCGATCGCGAATACTATGTTCCACCATGCTGGGAGCTTTTTCCCGAAATTGTTGATTAGTGACTGAGCTGTCCATTCAAAGAGAGCGGAAGATTTCTGCAGAGGGCTCGCAAATCCAGCCCAAAGAACAGTTATCTAGGCCTTGTTGCTCCAAGGGTGGCCAAATTAATCGACGGGATGATGGGCCCATCATTTTGGGCCAGACACAACTGGGGAAGAGACGCTTGGGGCGATCGCAATCGGCTGATTTGCAAAGGGGCGACAGCGTTGGTTGATTTGCAAAGCGCGGCGTCTAATCCAGGGAAACGCCCATCGCAACAGCCGCAATTGGTTGAATATTGCCTGTGGATCGGACAAGTGAGTCTTCGGCTGGGCGACACCCAGTTCCTGAAAGACTCGACCGATGGGTATCTCGATCTCATCCTGTAGCTGTAGCAGCCGCGCAAACACTGGACCATAGGCTGCCATCAGAGAGCCCACACCGCCCCGGGCCTGCCCCCAACCGACAAAGTACAGCCCTTTGTAATCGGCTAAAAACGAGCCTCCATAGCACTGCACGATTGCCCCTTGCACCCGCTGCAGTTCCGGTGGCAAAAAGGGATAGGCAAGGTGATAGCCTGTGGCACAAATAATCATATCGACGGTTTCGATGCTGTCGTCTACAAAGTGCACTTGGCGCTGAGCTAGTCGTTGCACGGCGGGCTTGGGGGTAATGCGCCCGTGCTGCAAGTAGTACGGTACTTCGTTATTGAGCGTAGGATGTTTTTCAAAAATCCGATGATTTGGTTGGGGCAGACCATAACTAGCATGAGAACCAAAGCTGAGGCGAATGATGGCATACACCATCAGCCGCTGCATCCATTCTGGCGTCCACGGCTGAGCCAAGTTAGCAATGGGCACCCCCGCAAAGCTCTTGGGAATAAACCACACAGATTCTCGAAGACTGAGGATTGACTTTTTGCCGACCCTGGCTGCTTCAGCCGCGATATCACAGGCGGAGTTGCCGCCACCAATGACTAACACCCGTTGATCGCGGAGCTGATCGGGATGGCGATAATCTTTGGAATGCCAAATGGGGCCATCAAAATGCCCCTCAAACTCCGGAAATCGCTTGCACCAGTGATGCCCATTGCAAAGAATAACGCCTTTGTAGATGTGCTGCTCCCCTGTCTCAAAGGTCACCTCCCAGAGATCGCCCACCACCGGTCGAACGTCGGTTACTGGGCATCGAAGCCGAATATGGTCGCGCAGTTCAAAATGCGCTGCAAATGCCCGTAAATAGGCCAAAATCTGCTGTGCGCTAGGAAAATCAGGATAGCTGGCGGGCATCGGAAACTGCGTAAACTCTGTAACCCGCTTGGAGGAAATGATATGGGCCGTGTGATAGACGCCATGGTACCAGTTGCCACCAATATTGTCGCTGGCATCGACCTGGTCATAGGGAATGCCAACAGCTTTGAGGGCCTGGGCCATGCCTAACCCGACAAATCCGGCGCCGATGATGAGTTGTCGATGTTGCGTATCGTGCATAAACCTGGGCTATGGATGGGACCTAGACGCGATGCATCGAGCGATCGCACCGATATCTCTAAACTTTGAGCCAGCCTAAACCGCCAAAGGCGATCGGAAAATATCGCTTTAGCCATTGTCCCACTTGGGCAAATTTATCAGGGAAAACCTCGGCCTGATTGCGCTCAATTGCCCGGATCGTTCTGGCCATAATTTGCTCCGGGTCAGTGGTTAAAGCGGCGGGGAGGGCTTGGTCTGATGCGGCCAGCCGGCCAAACCGAGGGGCGGTCAACAGCGGCGTGCGGCTAAAGAAGGGATACACCGTGGTGACCCGAACGTGATAAGGGGCAAGTTCGTACCGCAGGCCCTCACTAAACCCTCGGAGACCATATTTACTAGTGGCATAGGCAGTGAGACCAGGGGGCGCAATCCATCCTGCTAAAGAAGAAATATTGACGATGTGCCCCTGTTGCCGCGCCTGCATATCTCGAGCATATAGCGTACTCAGGTGCATCGGAGCGAGTAAATTGATTTGCAACATGGCTTCCCACCGCTCAGGGGGAACGTCAATCATATTTCCCACAAGGGCGACCCCTGCATTATTAATCACAATGTTGGGTACAAGTCCGCTTGTTTGAATGGTGTCGTACAGGTATTGGCAGCCGGCAGCATGGGCTAAGTCAGCCTCGATACAGGTGAGGATTTGGTCGGCGGGTGTCGCCTCGGAGCCTTGTAGGGCTTGCACTTTGGCCAACAAGTTGACTGCCGGATGGTCGGTCAAAATGAGCTGGCTGCCTTTGGCCAGTAGCTGCCGCGTGAGCGCTTGTCCGAACCCGCCCCCTGCGCCAGTTATTAAAACGGTGGCATTTCGTAACTGAGACATGCTGAACAGCCAAATGGGCGATCGCGTTTCATTTTAGGTGGTAGTGGTCACAGCTTCGATATCAGCGCCCACCAGGGCAAAGGCCGCCGCCGCCCTCGAACAAAAGCGGGGAAAGGCTCATAAAGCCGTGCACCATGCCAGCATAGTCGCGATACACAACTGCGCTGTGGGTCGCCAACCGCTGGGCAAACGCGGCGCCCTCATCGCGTAAGGGGTCGTACTTAGCCGTCAAAATTAGGGCTGGCGGTAGGTTACTCAAGTCGGGTGCCAACAGCGGGGAGAAATAAGGGTCATGAATATCTTGAGGAACTTGGCGGTAGCGATCGCGATAAAAGTGAATTGCCTCTTGGCTGAGCAGGGGAGCGTTGGCATAGCGCTGATGGGAAGGATAAGACAGCGTGCCATCCACAGCGGGATAAAGCAGCACCTGCCGCAAAATGGATGGACCGGCTTGATCGCGTGCCATTAAACAAACCCCTGCGGCCAAGTTACCCCCGGCGCTGTCTCCCATCACAATGAGCTGATGCTCATCAGCCCTGAGCTTGGCAGCGGGGGCTGCGGCCCAGAGCACGACATCGTAACAGTCTTCCAGCGGAGTGGGATATTTGTGCCAAGGGGCCAGGCGATAGTCGACGGCCATTACCAGAGCCTGGGTCGCGAGGGCAATGCGCCGGCAAAAGCGATCGTGGATTTCTAAACTTCCCGTTATCCAGCCCCCGCCGTGAAAAACACAATCAGCGGAATCCCTGATTGCAACGCGGGATAATACAGCCGCGTCGGGATCGGTCCATGGCGACCGTCAATGGTCTGATTGACTACCCGGGGTAATGGGTACTTGGGACCCAAAATTAACCAGGCCAGCACTCCATCAAGCGAAGCCGTGTTGCGCTGTTGGATTTCTGGCAGGGTAAGGTCGCTGATGGGGCGCCGCTGCCGGAGCAGCCAGTCCAGGAGTTGAATACTGGGTTCGAGCTGCATAGACATCTACTTGAAGACAAGCGATCGCGCCTAGTCGTCTGCCCCTGTCAGGATAGGGCGATCGCCCTATCCTGACTTAACCGTTCTCAGCTTTCTCAGAGAGGGATTAAGTCTCACTAAGTTTGAGGTCAGGAAAGTCTCAGGGCCAGCTTCCACTATAGAACTCAAGATGATTGAAACCTTAATCACCCCAAACAAGGAGTTCTCATGATGAAACGGATCGCTCACTCACTCACTCCCCTGACCGCTGCTGCGTTAGTTCTTTCCTTAACCGGCGGTCTCATTAACGCCCCCGCTGTTTTTGCCGCTACTGACTTTGACCAACTCCGGCGCGAAAACCTTGATAAGGACGCGGTCAACTTTGACCAATTGCGCCGTGAGAACTTAGACAAAGACGCAACTGATTACAACGAACAGCGACGCATCATTGATAAACAGTAAGCTTCACTCCAGCGACGTTCCTCAAACACTTCCTGCCTCCTCAAGGTTTTGCCTGAGGAGGCTTTATTCGAATGTGATTTCTGGGATTGCGTTCTACTGGACTGGTTGAAATGCTTTCCAGCAGGCTTAGGAATTATGTATCCTAAGCGCCATAGCAGCCTATCTCAAGTGGTATCCGTTGAGATGACACCATACTCCGCATCGTTCGCATAGCGGTGCACTTTTGCCTAGCCATTCTGACCCAAGCTTGGGCTCTTCACCGTGCAATGATAAGGACCGTGCAAGCATTTAACCGGTGAAGGGGGAGCGATGGAAGCCAGTTTTTTGACCACAGTTTTTCTGCCAATGGCCCTATTCATCATCATGCTGGGCATGGGGTTAGGGCTAACCATTGATGACTTCAAGCGAATTTTTGCAGAGCCTAAAGCCATTGTGGTAGGGCTCCTGGCTCAACTAGTGATGTTGCCCGTTATCGGCTTTTTGCTGGCAACCAGTTTTCCTCTTACGCCAGAGCTGGCAGTGGGGATAGTAGTTTTAGCGGTTTGTCCGGGTGGCCCGACCTCTAACCTGGTTTCTTACCTAGTCCAGGGAAATGTAGCTTTATCCATCACTCTGCCGGCTATCAGTAGCCTGGTCACGGTATTGACGATTCCGCTGCTGGTGAATGGGGCCATGCGGTACTTTATGGGAGAAGCCATTGCCCTGCAACTGCCATTCTTAAAAACGGTTCTTCAAATTGCCGTGATTTCTCTGATTCCCGTGGCCTTGGGCATGGTACTCCACCATTATATTACGCACTTGGCGGCTCAAGTTGAGCGTCAGGTAAAGTGGCTGTCGCTGGTTTTTTTGGCGCTGATTGTTGTGGGCCTATTGGCGAAGGAGCGCGCCAATGTGGTTAGCTTTTTCTTACAAGTCGGTGGGGTGACGCTAGCGTTGAATGTGCTCACCATGGGGCTGGGGTTTGCGATCGCCCGTCTAAGTCAACTGACGCTTAATAGCGCCAAGGCGATTACCGTCGAAGTTGGGATTCAAAACGGGACGTTAGCGATCGCCATTGCGAGTAGTCCAGTTTTTCTCGATATGCCCAGCATGGCTATTCCGGCGGCTATCTACAGCTTGATCATGTTTGCCTCTAGCGCCGTATTTGCCGGGCTCGTTCAGCGCCAACGGGCAAGGCTCAAAAACTGAGTGAGCGGCTGAGCAGGCATTACAAGACATCCAACTAAGTCAAACGATACATTTTGCCAATCCAGGTTCACAGGTGCGTTGGCAAAGCCTGTAAGGACTAAGCATCATCATGGGCGGGGAGGGCACACGGGAGTTGTACAAAGAAAACACTGCCTTCTGTCAGCTTTGATTCAACCCATATTTTGCCGGAATGACTCTCAACGATTTTTTTGCACGTCGCTAAACCAATCCCTGATCCGGGATACTCTGCGTTGGAATGAAGGCGAGAAAACGTCTGAAAAATGGTGTGAATGTTATCAGGGGCAATCCCGATGCCGTTGTCTCGAAACTCGAATGTATAATGCCCATCAGAGTTTAACGAGACGTCGATTTTGATTTGCGGAGAAATATCCGGTCGCGAATACTTAATCGCGTTGCTGATGAGATTCTGAAAAAGTTGAATCAGTTGAGTTTCTCTACCACAAATACTAGGCAGTTCAGGATACTGGATACAGGCTGTACTTTCTTGAATTAGCATTTCCAAATTATTCAGAGCCTTGGCTAATACAATATTGCAGTCAACAACGGCAGAAATGTCATGCTCTTTGTCGACTGTGGCATAGCTCAACAGATCTTGAATTAGCCGATGCATACGATCGCCTGCATCTGAAATATTGGTCAAATATTGTTTGGCATCGGCATCCAGCAAGTCAGAATATCGTAGTTCGATAATTCTGGTGTAGCCAGTAATGCTTTGTAGAGGTTGCTGTAGATCATGGGACACTACGTGGGCGAATTGCTCAAGTTCTTGGTTAGACTGAATCAGTTTTTGATTTTTGACTTCTAATTGCCGTTGCAAATCTCGGAGATGGAGCTGATGTTTAATCCGTGCCAATACCTCTGCCTCCTGAAACGGCTTGCTAATATAGTCTGCGCCGCCTACCCCATAAGCATTAACCTTGTCGAGAGCATCATCTAGGGCACTAATAAAAAAAACGGGAATTGCACTAGAGGCGGGATTCTCTTTGAGTGCTCGGCAGGTTTCATAACCGTCTAAGCCAGGCATTTTAATGTCCAGGAGAATCAGGTCAGGTGCATCAGCATTTACAGAGTCTAAAGCCTGCTTGCCACTAAGTGCTTTGCGAATCTCATAGTCTTTTTTGGTCAGAATAGCTGATAAGAGACGTAAATTATCTGGCGTATCATCAACAACGAGAATCTCTTGTTTGGACGAATCTTTTAAAGGGTCATTCATGATAGATAGTGCTGACGATGTTGACAAATAAATCAAGATAGAAATTAGGACCGCAGTTTTCAGAGAATAGATGACCTCATAGTATTGTGGGTCTTTAATTGAATGGGCGATTCAAGCAACGAGTTGCCTCCTGAAATGTTACTTGCTTCAGTTTCTCTGACCAGCCAAGGAGCATGGCTAACGACGTATGAAAACCCAAAAGTATTTTCTCACTGTCTGGAGTGAGAGATGTTGACTGCTTAAAGTTCTGAGACGGTTAAACAGAGCTGATTGACTCAAGTGTTTTATTAAAGAGGAATACATCTCGATAGGAATACTAAATGTCAATAATTACTCCTGAAGTTCTGTTCAGAATTAAAGCTAACAAGGGTTGGGTTTGGGTCTGTTCTTAATGGGCGAAAGTATACTTTACGTCAGTGTCAGTCGCCTGCGATCGCAGGCAGCGTAGCCTAATCATCTGAGAGCAGCGCAATAATTTGGTCGAACTGAAAATTTTCGGTCAGATTGCTCAAAAGTTGGCGCAGATACTCATGGTCTGGTTCCAGCTGAGCGATGAGCTGAAATAGCTTTTGATCAGCCCCTGTGCGCGCTGCTTGGTACGCCTGTTGTCGCCAGGCAAAGGGGACCTGCAATAGGGATGACTGTTGCAACTGAGTCGGCTGAACAGTGGCCGCGATCGCCGCTTTGGCCTCGTTCGACTTTGAAGACGTTGGAGTAAGCAACGGCAAAGACAGATTGAGGTACCTATTAACGATATCGATGAGATCAGCGTGTGGGCCTGGCCAATACAGGAGTTCATCGTAACCGGACGGCGGCGGATTGGTCGATAAAATTGAATGAGGGGGCAGCAAACCGATTACTTTGGTGACGACAGACGCTGTAGTTGAGCCTAAAGCATCGGCCTGCAGGTGGATTTGTTGAATAATTTCTGGAGCCTCGGCCGAGGCTGAATCCAGGTTGAGAAACAGCAAGTGGGGTTGCCAGTTAGCCCAGAGAGCCAAAGCTTCCTGAGGGCTAGTCACCGTCCTGAAATCACAGCCCAGTGGCGACAGTACTTGCTTTAGGTGATAGTTGTCTTGTGGTTGAGACTCGACGATCAGAATCCGGCCAATCGTTACGGATGGAGCGTTTTTCTCAATAGACACAGACTGCGATTTCACGGCTTTAGGCGCAGATGCAGCCCTCGCGATCGCCCAAATATTGAACCTGAATTGGCTACCGTGGTTAACGGTACTGGTGACGGTGATATCACCGCCCAGTATGTTGACAAATTTGCGGCTGATGGCGAGTCCGAGGGCTGGTCCTTGACTGATTTGCTGTGCCTTAGGTTTAGAAAAGGGTTGGAACAGCGTGCCGAGCTCTTCGGTAGCAATGCCGGTCCCGGTGTCTTCAACGGTGAAGGCTAAATTGACGCGAGACAGACGGGGATCAATTTCCACTTGATTTTGCACGCTAGCTTTGAGCGTTACTTCACCTGACTCGGTAAACCTCACCGCATTGTTCAGCAAGTTGAGCAACACCTGTAGCAGCTTGTCGCGATCGGACGTAATTATTTGCGGTAGGTGTGGACTGAGTCGAAAAACTAACTGCAGGCCCTTTTGGGCGGCACGCTTGGTATAGATCGCCTCAACATCTTGGAGTAGCTGATGGAGGTCAAAGGCCACGGCAAGGAGCTGGCTTTGCCCAGACTCTAAACGGGCAATTTCGACAACGTTGTTGATCAAGTTGAGCAAGTTGCGACCATTGCGGTTAATGATGTCGATGTATTCTTGCTGCTCAGCCAGACTCGAGGCCGCCGCCGATGCCGTCGTAGCAGGGCTCATTTCGTCCGCCAAGAGCCCCCCAAAACCCAAGATGGCGTTGAGGGGGGTGCGGAGCTCATGGCTCACGTTTGCTAAAAATTCCGCTTTAGCTTGAGTGGCGGCTTCTGCCGCAGACTTTGCTTTAGCTAACTCCAGGGCTTGTCGGCGAGTTTGTTCTAACAATTCAACGTGGTGCAGGGCAATTCCCAATTGGGCCGTGATATGCAATACCAGGTCGATGTCGTCTCTATTCCACTGGCGCGAACCGCTGTTTTGATAGTTACAGAGCAGCCCCCAGAGATGATCGTTCAAGAAGATGGGGACTACCAGATAGGCTCTGGCCTGTATTTTCTCCAAAAGTTCTAGATAGCAGGCTTCGAACTGAGCTTGGTAGATATCCTCAACACAGCTAAAAGGTTTGCCTTGTCGATAGTCTCCCCCTTGAAATTCTTGGAGATACGTGTCCACCTCGAAGGGCATTTGGATTTGCCAAGTTTGTACTTGACAGGCCGCATGGGCGGTTACGCTATTTTGTAGCGGGGGTGAGCCGGCGTAAATCTGTGACAGAGCCCGCCAACCAGGGGCTACCGACTCCGCCACAAAACTACCACTCCAATCAGAGTTAAACCGATAGATTAGGGTGCGATCGCATCCCAGTAGCGATCGCAGTTCCGTTGTCGTCGTCGCAAAAATTTGCTCCACCTGCAGCGTCTGCCGCATGTGCTCCACCAGTTGCTGAGTCAGGCGCTCCCGTTGCCAAGTTCGATGTAATTTGATTTCCGCCTGACAGTTTTCTAGATATAAGGACAGGGCTGCGGCTGCCGCCGTCAGCAGTTTCACTTCTGCTGCCTCCCACGGCCGGGCCTGCCGGCAGTTATCAAAGCCGATAAAGCCCCAAAACTTGCCCTTGACCGTCAAGGGCAAAATCAAAATCGCCAAAATTCCTTGGGAGTCTAAAACCGCCCGCTCCTCGCTGGGAAACTCTTTGACGACTCCGTTGATGGGCTGCCCTTGGCTCAAAGTCCGCCACCAGCGAGGAAAAAAATCATCGTAGGAGAGATTTTGCAGTTGTGGGTTGTCAAGTTCTGGACGAATGCCGGCGGCGCACCACTCTACTCGCTGGCTCATGAGATTGTTTTGAAGATTCTCAAACAGGTATACCCTGGAAGCCTCAGCCGTTTCTCCCAGCTGCTGCAAAATCTCGTAGTACATCGCCTGTGAGGTTATGGAATCCGCTCCCCATAGGGCTTCCCTCGGCCCCGGAAGATTATCCTGGGGCCGAGGGAAGGAGGATTGAGCAATACATTCCTTCGCCAACAGTTGCTGTTGAATGGCCACCACTACCGTTAGATATCGCTCTCGCCGCAGCAAGAGTGCTTCCATCTCTTTGTAGTAAGTAATCTCACGCTGAATCCCTAGATGGCCCAGAATATCTCCCGCGGCATTGTAAAGACAGATATAGTGACCCTCTATCCAAATGTCGGCGTGGTCATCCAGACGGCGTTCTTGGGTGATGGCGGTTAAAGTTTTATCATCAAACAACCGCCGCCACAGTTGTCGTCCGGCCGCTAGGTCATGGGCAAAGAGATCCGCTGGGGTAAGACCGAGAAACTGTGCTTCCGTAGCCCCATACTGTTGCAGCATCGCTGGGTTGACCTTGGGTAAATGCTGGTGGGCAAAAACCTCATCTAGGGTAGCTTCTTGATCGATGGATGCATTCCAGGTTACGGGGGAATCATTCATCATAAAAAAGAGGCCATATTGCTCCTGATCAAACAGCTGCTCCAACAGGTTGGGAGAGGATTGCTGGCAATAGCAGCACAGAATATCTCGCTGGGCAATAGTACCGACAAACTGCTCTTGGTCACCGGCCACTGGCAAGATATCAACCTGGTGCTGCTGATACAACTCCAGCAAGGCCTCTAGTGAAATGGGCTGATGTTGTTGGACTAGAGGCAATCCTTTCAACATGAACGATGCTACAGGCGCAGAGACTGGCTGGTCGGCTGTGGTCACCGCCTCTAGCAGCTGATCCGGAAACACCGCACCCATCAGTTTCTGGTGATTCCCCAGACCCGGTTCCGTCACCCAAAGGGCGGTGAAGCTAGCCCTTTTGCTCTCGAGAATGGCTGATCGCAGGGAGGTTTGAGGCCCAATGGTAATCGGTTGAAAATTAATGGTTTGGGATAGGAAGCTATCCAACATGGCAGCAACGGTTCCGCAAATAAAGATTTCGACTAATTAGCTTCTGGAGATAGGACTTGCGGTTAACAGTTCTAGGGGCGGGGCTCAAGCGTCAGGAGGTTAAGTATACTTTCAAAGTCAAAGCTTTGAGCCCAGGTGGCCAGGGCGGCGGCCAGGGTGTTTTGGGCGGGGGGAAGTTCTTGAGCAAGCTGGACAATCTGCTCGTCAGACCCGCGGCGGGCGGCTCGGTGTAGGGTCTGTCGCCACAGGGGGGGCATGGTCATCAGCTCAATGACTAGCTGGTCATGGTGACCTGACTCATCTGGGGGGGGTGGGGTAGCTGCCGCTGGGGCGGGGCGATCGCGCTGGTAGAGATAACGGACGGGGAGGAAATCCGCGATCTTTTGAAGAATTTGTTCGGCTTTAAAGGGCTTGCGCAAGAAGTCATCACAGCCGGCGGCCGCTCCCCGCAACCGTTCATCTTCAAAGGTGCTAGCCGTTAGCGCGATGATTGCAGGCGAGGGCTGTAAGGCTAAGGCTTTGATCCGCTGAGTAGCGGCGTAGCCATCCATCCGGGGTAAACAGATATCCATCCAAATAATATGAGGCTGACAATGGCTGGCTTGCTCAATGGCCGCGACGCCATCCTCCGCGGTGTAAACGGTAAATCCGACTGACTCCAAAATGCTGACTAGCAACTGACGATTTTCTGGGTGATCTTCTACCACCAGCACCCGATATTCCGGCTGGTCCGGAGCCAAGCATTGCACTGGCTGCTGCACCTCGTCCGGCGTTATCACCGCCTCCTCTGAGAGGGGGACGACTTCGATTTCGAAGGCAAAGGTTGTACCTCGGCCTAGTTCGCTTTGGGCGTGAATCTTGCCTCCCATGAGTTGAACAAACCGTTGACTAATGGGTAATCCTAGCCCTGTTCCTTCCTGGGAAAGCTGCCCGGCCCTCGTTTGCACAAAGGGTTGAAACAGCATTGGTAGCTCCTCAGGACAGATGCCGGGGCCCGTATCTTCGACCCTGAATGCCAACACCATAGGACAGTATTGTGACAACTTTGTGGCAGTTGGGGTGGCCGCCGCCGGAGCCTGGGCTGAGACGACCTGCACCGCTAGTCGTACATGGCCCTGCTGGGTAAACTTCACCGCATTGCCCAGGAGATTAATTAAAACCTGCCGCAGTTTCCTCTTATCCACTTCGATGCAGGCAGGCACCGCTTGAGCACAATCTAAAATAATGGCAATATCTTTGGCCTGAGCTTTTAGGGAAAACATTTCCTGTAGGTCAGCCAGTAACCCAGGCAAATCCGTTGGTTGGGGATGCAGAACAATTTTATTGGCTTCAATTTTGGACATCTCCAGCACATCATAGATCAGGGTGAGGAGATGCTCTCCGCTGCGGTTAATGGTGTTGAGATACTCGCGGGGCTGGGTCGCGAGGGTGGCTTCTCGTAAAATGAGTTGGCTAAATCCGAGAATGGTATTCAGCGGGGTGCGCAGTTCATGGCTAATGTTGGCCAAAAATTCGCTTTTTGCTCGGTTTGCGGTATCAGCTAGGTCGCGAGCTTGCTGCAGCTCTTGCTCATACATTTGGCGCTCAAGCTCTGCCCCAGCCCGGCCGGCAAAAATCTGCAGGATCAGCTCCCGCACCTGACTGCGCGGCATGGGGTGATCGTCCATTACTGCCAGATAGCCAATCACTTGATTGTCTGCGTTCGTCAAGGGGAGCCCTAAATAGCTGCTTACGTCCCGACTTTGCAGGAAGGAATCTTGGGGATAGAGCGCTTTTACCCGCTGGTGGTGGAAGACCATTTCTCCCTGTTCTACCTGTTCGCAGGGCGTGCCGATGGTTTCATAGTCATGGTTTTCTTCAAATCAGTCATGATCCCAAAACGCTAGGTGGCGCAACCGATGGGGAGCGATGCGCCGTCCCACCTTGACATAGCGGACCTGAAGCACCTCAGCTAAGTAGCGCTCCAGCGACTGGCAGAATTCCTGCCCGGTTTTGGCAGCTGTACCTTCGAATATCAGTCGCAGGGCCTGCTCTTGGTTTTTGAGATCAGTGATATCTTCCGCCAGCCCGACTAATCGATAGACTCGGCCCGTCTCATCAAATATGGGATAAGCGCGATCGCGGACCCAGCGAAGACGACCATCGGGGCGTAAAATTCGGTACTTTTCGTCATAGTGTTGCCCGGTCTGCCGCAGAGCCGTCACGCGATCGGCCATCTCAGGATGGATGGTCTCCTGCCATAGGTCAGGGCGCGCTAAAAGGTCACCACACGAACGGCCCCAAATTCGCTCAAAAGCAGGGGATACGTAGGTAAATCGCTGTTGAGCGGGCTCAAAGATCCAGAAGACATTCTCAATGTGCTCGGCCAACTGCCGAAATCGGGTCTCGCTTTCCCGCAAAGCCGTTTCCACTGCTTGCTGTTGCTGCTCCATTTCCCAAGAGCGAATAAACTTACCAATGCTCTGGGCCAACAGCTCGATAATTTCCTGTTCATGGTTGACAAAGCCTTGCGTCCTAGGTGCTCGGGAGAAAAAGCAGAGGCTGCCGTATACGCGATCGTTGACAAAAATTGGTGTGCTGATAAACGACTCCCACCCCAAAGCTTGGTAGATTGGGTGCTCCTGCATCTCCGGTAGGTTACCAATATGGGCGTAGGTAATAGTCTGTCGGGTTTGAACTGCTCGCTGACAGAGCGTTTCATCAGCATGACACCGATATTGCGGATAGAGGATGTCCTGGGGGGGCGACAGCGCCTCAATCACGTAGTCTTGACCCTGCAGAGACCCAATGGCACCCCCAGCGAAGTTTAAAATCTGGCAGCCAGTGGTCAGGTAGTCTTCAAATAGTTCGGCAAAATCATGGAAGCTTTTGAGATTAAGACGATGAATCTGTTTCAGGTTCTGGCTGAACTGGGAGAGGGTTTGAGAAGTGTTAACCAGGGCCTGCTCACTGGCTTTACGGCAGGTGATATCACGATACTGCCACAAATGCCCCTGAAAGTTGGTGCCAGCCATAATTGGGATGTAGTCCCGTTCTAAGATGCGGCCGTCAGCAAGGGCAATTTCTTCGCCGATGACGGCCTGTTGTTGCTCAATGATCTGTGGCAGGCGCTCACTGGCTTGGTGAGGATCGGCAAAAATGTGAGCACTCTGTGTGGCTAGTTGGCGGCAATCCTGCCCGAGCAGATCTTCAGGGGTGAGTGGCAGCCCAAAGAGATCACAAAAGTACTGATTGGTCAGGGCGATTTGCCGCTGTTCGTCTTCGACTAAGATGGCCGCCTGTAAGCTGCTAATGAGCGTCGATAGCCGGGAGGTTGTGCGATTGAGATGATCCTCTGCTCGGTACCGGTCGGTAATGTCTCGACACACTCCTAGCAGTCCTGATAGTTCTCCGGTTGAGCTCGGCACCGGAATTTTATAGGTGTCAAGCAATCGGCGGTCTTGATCGGGATAGGTGGCCCACTCTTCAAGGCGCAGGGCTTGCCCCGTGGTGAACACCTGCTGGTCATGGTTTTGCATCCAGTTGGCGGCTTTGGGAGAAAACAGGTCGGCATCTGTCCGCTGATAAATGGTGTTGGGGGCTAAGCCGGTAAACGTTTCGAAGGCTTGGTTCCAAAGAATATATTGGCCCTGCTGGTTTTTGAAGAAAATCAGGTCTGGAATGGCATCCAGTAAGCTACGCAGCAGGATTTTCTCCTGGTGAAGGTCGGACTCAATGCGGCGGCGATCGCGAATTTCCCTTTGTAGTTGCTGATTTTGTTCAGCCAACTGCTGCTGCTGGAGGAGGAGGTGTTGCTGCAAATCCAACATGCGTAGCCGATACTTTACCCGGGCGATGATTTCTTCTTCCTGAAGCGGTTTGGTGATGTAGTCATCGCCTCCCACCTCAAACGCTTTGGCCTTATCGTTGCCCGCCTGCAGAGCACTCAAAAAAATAATGGGAATATCTTTTGTCTGCTCTTCGGACTTCAAGTTTTGGCAAACTTCGTAGCCGCTCATCTTCGGCATGCGAATATCCAGCAGGATCAAGTCAGGCAATCGCTGCCGTACCGACATCAACGCCAATCTTCCATTGGGCGCCGTACGCACTTCATACCCTTGCGCAGACAGCACAGTGACTAACAAGCGCAGATTTTCCGCCGTGTCATCAACAATCAAAATATTTTTGGCGACGGATTCTACGCTTAGATTAATCGTTGAGTTGGCGATCGCAGCTGAGGACATATTCACCTGGGCATCATCAAGCCGGCCGTAGGGCAGCAACGTATATTTGATTACTGCGGTTTACAAAAGCTCGAGTTTGGCCAATACCGTGATTTAACTTGAACGACAGTCTTCGGGAAAACTACTGAGAAACACAAAATCAAACGGGGTAACTTTATCAGCTCTACATCTTGACTAGAGCTCCGGTCAGTAATCCTAAGTTACCCTGTCACTGCTGAGCAGCATCAAAATTTGAACAACGTTCAAACTATTCTGGAGCAATATCAAGCCGTTGACTCCTTTAAACATCAAAAATTCTTAATATTAGTGAACTGTATTCCATCGGTAAAAAAGCGCGCGCGGTTGCGAGCCTATAGACACCTCAGTAGATTCACAGATTGCCAGGCTGATTCGTGGGTCCAGTCATTTCAGGCCGACCCATATCAAAGCTGCGATCGGACAAATTGGTGGCGATTTTGGGTCTTGACTACTGCAAATTATTGTCATAAACCTTTGACCTAAGGGGCAGAAATGTGAGGATATTTGAGCCGGATTTATCGGGGCGTATCTTACTTCAATGGGTTAGTGAAGTTGAGATACATTCCTATTAAAAATTTCCTGAATAAGACAACAAAACATATAATCCGTGAAATTTTACTTGGTGAAAAAGATCCCTAACGTTGCTTTAGGAAACCTTAAAGTCGATCGCTCCTCCTACCGATAGTATCAATGAGTGCATTTATCCCCTTAGGCGTTATTGCCCTCTTAGGGACCCTTTTAAGTCAAGACAACTTTTCAGAATCAAGCTTGGCAGGCAGCCTCGATCATTCGAAACCGTTTATAGAATGATTTCCGGACGCCATCACTGCTGAGCACTGAATGGTGAGCCCTCAAGTCGGCCCGTTACTGTTTCCTATGCGGCAAATTGTGAATGACTGAACCAACTTCTGAAATAGCTCCACGTCGCCAGCGGGGGGCTATCCTCTCCTCCCGTGGCATCACACGCCTGCGGGCGGCCATTCGGGTTGTCGAAAAACGCCAATTTGAAGGGCGGCGACTAAACCTGCAGGAATTGGGAAACTACATTCGGATTGCACCAAAAACCGTTAGGAAGGTCCTGAAACGTCAGTCCTGCGTTGATCTCAGCACGCTAGAACTCTGTTTCTCTGCGTTTCAGGTGCCCTTGCAACCCGATGACTTAGATTATCCTCGCCCGCCCGCCGTTCAGGAACCTGCTACTCCGGCGGTACAGCCGCCTCTGCCTCGTACTGACTGGGGCACCGCCCCGGATGGCGATTCCTTTTACGGTCGAGAGCAAGAACTTCATCAGTTAACGCAATGGGTGCATTTGGGCTGTCGGGTTCTGACTGTATTGGGTCAGGCCGGCGTGGGCAAGACGGCGCTGGTAGCGCAACTGGCCCGCCAGATTGCCCCCCTATTTGATGTCGTCATCTGGCGATCGCTGCGTCAGGTGCCGCCCCCCGAGCTACTGCTGCAGGAACTTGTGACCTTTTCGTCAGGCCAACAGTCTCTGCCGCCCACCTTGGCCACGTTGATGCAGCAGCTGCGCCATCAACGTTGTTTAGTCGTATTAGACAATTTTGATGCGGTGCTACAGGCGGAATGCGCCGATGGTCAATACCGACCCAATTGTGAGCTTTATAGCGACCTGCTACAGGCCGTCGGGGGCGCTCAGCATGCGAGCTGCTTGATCATCACCAGCCGTGAGCAACCCGTAGCGATCGCGACAACCCGCACCGTGGATGGTGCGGTGCGGCTTTTGCCGCTAACGGGTTCCGTTGCTGTGGGTCAAGGAATATTGGCCGCCAAAGGGCTGATCGGGAGTGAGGCGCAGCAACAACGCCTAAGTCAGCAGTATGACCACAACCCTTTGGTGTTGAAAATCATCGCAGCGTCCATTCACGATCTGTATGGCGGCGATTTGGAATTGTTTTTAGCCCAAGAAGTGCGGATATTTGGTGGGGTCCGCTGGCTACTCGACAAGCAGTTTCAGCGGCTTTCAGAGCTCGAGCGATCGCTTTGTTACTGGTTGACCATCAATCGAGAGGGGACCCGGGTCGATGAATTGGTAGCCGACTTACTCCCGGCAGTTCCTGACCGCGAGGTGCTGCAGGCCCTGGAGACTTTGCACTGGCGCTCTTTGGTTGAGCATCAGGGCGATCGCTACAGCCAGCTCCCAGTAATTATGGATTACGTGTTGGAGCAGTTGCTGGATGGACTGTATAACGAGCTGGTAGGCGCAACGTCCCTGCCCCAGCTAGACGCCCAAAACTGCTCTCTGGCCGGGCTGCGGTTGCCCATGATTAGCCGATATGCCCTGGTAAAAACGACCGTTCGGGACTACATTCGCCAGGTGCAAGTCCGCCTGATTCTGCAGCCTTTGGTGCAGCGCTTACGCCGTGGGTGCAGTTCCTTGGCGGTTCTAGAGCAGCAACTACAGACAGTGCTAAACCAATTGCGTCCGCTAGAACAATGGGCGCAGCAGGGCTATGGCACCGGTAACTGCATTGACCTGTTGAGTGACCTCGGGGTGGACTTGACCGGCTATGACTTTTCTGGCCTACCCATCTGGCAGGCCTATTTACAGGCAACCCCCCTACATCGGGTGAAATTCAATGGAGCCCACTTTCACCAAAGCCGCTTTGCTGATGTTTTTGGCATTGTGCTGGCGTTGAGCTTTAGCCCCGATGGTGAATGTTTGGCCATGGGGGACAGCAGCGGCACGGTGCGGCTGCATCGTATTACAGATCTCCAGACTCAGCTACTCTTTCGTGGGCATAGCAGCCGGGTTATGTCGATCAGCTGGAGCCCCGATGGTCAGCGTTTGGCCAGTGCCAGTATGGATGGCAGTGTGGGCCTATGGAATGTTGGCACCGGTCAAGCCATTGCTACCCTAGTCGGTCATCAAAATTTGGTCATGTCGGTGAGTTGGCACCCCAATGGCCTGCTGCTGGCAACCGGCAGCGAAGATCACACGGTCCGCCTATGGGAAGCCAGTACGGGAGCCCCGCGAGAGGTGTGGCGAGGACATACTGATAGCGTGCGCTCCGTCTGCTTTAGTCCTGATGGTCAGACGCTGGCCTCGGCCAGCGCTGATGGCTCGGTAAGGCTTTGGGCGATCGCCACGGGGGAAAGCCACGCCTATTTAGGTCACAGCGACAGTCTTTGGGCGGTGGACTGGAGCCCCGATGGGCGATGGATTGCCAGCGGGGGAGAAGACGGTATTGTTTGCCTGTGGCAGCCTCAGGCCGATCGCGCCACCAAAATCTTGCACGGTCATACCGAGTGGATTTGGGATTTGCAATTTAGCCCCGATAGTCGGTCTCTAGCCAGCGGCAGCCGCGATCGCTCCATTCGCCTGTGGGAAGTTGCTACGGGCAACCCGACAAAAGTCTGGGACGCGCACCCGACCGGTGTTTCGGCCCTCTGCTGGCATCCCCAGCAACCCCTGCTGGCGTCTGGCGGGATTGATCAAGTCCTGCGGCTGTGGGATACCCGGTCGGGCCATAGCCTCATGTTTTTACAGGGCTACACCACCAGCGTCTGGAGTGTCGCTTGGAGCCCCATCGTCTCGCCAGGTGCGGACTCTTTAAGCACTGGCCGCCCTGCGCTAGTCTCAGGTCATCAAGACGGCAGCTTGTGGCTCTGGGGTTGGGGCCCTGGCGTCCCTAGGCGACGACTAAAAGGGCACCAGCGGCAGGTGTGGCAGGTCGCTTGGTGTCCCGACGGAGAACGGCTCGCATCTAGTGGTGAAGATGGTTGGGTCCATATCTGGAATGTCTCCCAGGGCAACCACCTACACGGTTTGCGTGGGCACCACCATGACCGCATCTGGACGGTGGCCTGGAGTCCGGATGGCAATCTACTAGCCAGTGGGGGCGCTGACGCAGCGATTTGTCTTTGGCATCCCGTTACTCAATATTGCTTACAATCCTGGCAGGCCCACGCCAGTGATGTCATGACCCTGCAGTTTAGCCCTGATGGGCAGTGGTTGGCGTCAGGTAGCGAAGATCAAACCCTCCGACTGTGGAACCTTACCACCGGGGAGCTAGGTCTCACGCTGGCCGGCCACCAGGACCGTATTACTCAGCTACAGTTTAATCCCAGGGGCACTTTGGTGGTTTCCGCTAGTGAAGATCGCACGATTCGGTTGTGGCAAGTCGCCTCAGGAGAATGTCTGGGGATTTTGCAGGGACACAACAATCGGGTTTGGAGTGTGCAGTTTAGCCCCGATGGGCAAAAACTGGTCTCGGTGGGCACCGATCGCACCGTCCGCATCTGGGATGTCAGTACCCATGTTTGTGAAACGGTGCTGACTGATCCCGACAGTCTGCTCTGGACGGTCGGCTGGAGTGCCGATGGAACAACTCTGGCCATTGGTGGTGAAGACGGTACGGGGTGGCTATGGTCGGTTCCGCAGCAGCAATGGATTGACAGACTGAAAGGCGATCGCCTGTATGAGGGAATGCAGCTTCAAGGGGCAACGGGGTTAAGTCAGGCGGCCAGTGTCGGTTTGCAAAAATTGGGCGCACATGTGAGCTAAGGGAGAAGCCTCTGCCCAGCCAGTGGAATAAATCGGTGCCTCAAAGTTGGAGGACATGCCAGCGCCCTGAAGATATTCCCCGTTGAGTCATCGTTGCCATGGGGTAGGGCGCAACTGGCAAGCACGGGCGGGAGTTGTACCCATGCTCTGTAATAGCGCTACAGATTTGAAGAGCCCCCGCTGTCGCTGCCCTCTTGAAAAAGGGGCTTTGAAGACTCTATGGGTAGTCGTGATTGGCAGAAATAGTATTACGGATTGACGATGACTTTGATTGCCTCTAACAGCGGCTCAAAGTCAAATTCACGCACCTTGTGTCGCAATGCTTGGGCCACGGCAGCCTGGTCGGGGGGCAGGTTGTCAATCAGCACCAGCATTTGACTCTGGTTGAGCTCAATGAGCGCTTGGTAAAACTGGACAAGCCAGTTTTGGGGCAAAACCTGTAGCGTCTCAGCGGTAAGGGCCACCGTAGCTGCATTTGAGGATGCCTGAGCGGCCGGAGTTGCGGTCTCGTACAGAAATTCCACGCCGAGGTGCTGGGCGATCGCCGTAGTAACGTCCCTTTGCTGGATCGGCTTATAAATGCAGTCATCAAATCCAGCGGCATCAAAGTCAGTGTGAGCATCTTCAAAGATGCCTGCGGTCAGGCAAATAATTTTAGTTGCCTGCTGCTGCCCCTGTTCCCGCTGGCGAATGATGTGGGTGGCTTCATAGCCGTTCATCACCGGCATCCGAATATCCATGAAAATCAGATGGGGCTGCCAATGCTGCCAGTGGCCGATCGCATCTTGCCCGTTCTCCGCCATTTTGACCGTGAAGCCCAGGTCGGCCAGCAAATTTTGCAACAGCAATCGATTGGCCCAGTTGTCTTCAACGATTAAGATGCGATATGCGGGTTGGGCGGGGGCGATCGCCACGACTCGCCGCGGCACCTCCGATAGCTCAACTGCTGCTGGCTTGACTAGCTGCACTGGAACCGTGAAGGCGAAGGTCGAGCCGACATGGGGCTGGCTGGTCACAGTCAGGTCACCCCCCATCATCTGCACAAATTGCTGGCTGATCGGCAAACCAAGACCCGTCCCCTCTTGGGATAATCGACCGCTGGCGGTCTGCACAAACGGCTCAAACAGTTGACTTAGTTCTTCGGGGGCAATTCCTACGCCGCTGTCTTCCACTTCAAACTGGAGCGCTGTCGTGGGTCCCAGCCCTGCTGTATGGTGGCAGAGCTGAGGGGGAACGGGCTGGCCAGCCAGGTCTGTCGGGGTCACCCGCAAGGTCACATAGCCTCTCTGCGTAAACTTAATGGCATTGCCGACCAGATTGAGCAGCACCTGACGCAGTTTATTGCTGTCGGTGTAGATATATTGAGGCACCTCAGAACCGCTGACTTGGCTCAAGGCTAAACCTTTTGACTCTGCTTTCAGCTGCAGCATTTCGATCAGGCTGGCTAAGAGCTGAGGCAGATCAAAGGGCTCTGGGTTAAAGGTCACCTGCCCCGCTTCAATCTTCGACATTTCCAGAATGTCGTTGATGAGGGCGAGCAGATGTTCGCCGCTGCGGTTGATGACTTGCAGATTTTCGATGTGTTTACTCGACAGGGTATGGTCGCGGCCCATTAGCTGACTAAAGCCGAGGATGGCATTGAGGGGGGTGCGCAGCTCATGGCTCATATTCGCCAGAAAAATACTCTTGGCCTGGTTGGCCGTTTCGGCAACATCGCGGGCTCTAAGCAGCTCGGCTGTGCGCTCGGCGATGCGGTTTTCGAGATCGGTATTGGTTTGCCGCAGGGTCTGCTCAGCTTGCTTGAGCAGACTGATGTCGCGAATGATGGTGGAGAGATACTCGACCTCGCCAGTCGGCCCCCGGTGAGCCAAGATAAATTGCGATACCGGAATCTCAGTGTCGTCTGCGGAGAGCAACGCCGTTTCGCCTAGCCAAAACCCCTGTTGCATGGCGGTGGGTAGGCCGACCTGTTGAATGATTTCTAAAGCCCACTGGGGGTGATAGCTCTCAATGGGGTAATGTGTGACATCGGCATCTAGGGGTAAGCCGCGAATCAGCTTGGCCTGGCGATTGTTCCAAATGACGGTGCCATCCGGAGTCGCTAGGCCGATGTGGTCGGGGGCGGCTTCCAAGATGCTGAGCAGACGCTGCTGTTCTTGCTCTAAGGACTTACGGTCGGTGATGTCTTCGGCGACTCCGGCGATGCGGTAGATTTGGCCCTGGTCGTCATAAATGGGAAAGGCGCGATCGCGAATCCACCGCACCGTACCATCGGGTCGCACAATACGATACTCCACCTCCGAATTGGGCTTTAGCAAGTCGGCAGGAAATTGGGGGAGTGCGGCATCGACCTGAGTGAGGAGCTGATCGCGGTCGTCGGGATGAAGGCTTTCGAGCCAAGAGTCGGCAGTAATCGCCTCAGCCGAACGGCCCCACACCTGCTCATAAGCCGGGCTAACGTACAAAATTTTGTGGTCAGGGGTGGTCAGCCAAAAGACTTCGTTGATGCTGTTGGCAATTTGCCGAAAGCGCGCTTCGCTTTCCTGTAGGGCCAGCTCCGTCTGTTTGCGATCGGTAATGTCTTCGTAACAGCCTAAAATGCCGACGACTTCACCTTGGCTATTGGTCAGGGGAATTTTGCTGGTTCTAAGCCAGATGGGTTCTCCTTGAAAGTTAGTCCCTGGTTCTTCGTAGTTGAGGCGAGGAGTTTGAGTTTTGATGATCTCTTGATCATCTCCATTGTAGAGCTCGGCCCATTCAGCCCAGGGAAGTTCTGAATCCGTTTTACCAATGATGTCAGCCGAGGTTAGCCGATAATCATGGGCAAAGGCCGGATTACAGCCTAAAAATTTCGAATTTCGATCCTTCCAAAACACCCGCTGGGGGATGGCATTCAGCACGAGTTCCAACATGTTGCGGGATTCTTGCAAATCGGCTTCGGCCTGTTTGCGTTCCTGGATATCTGCATGGGTACCAATCACTCGCTGGGGCTGCCCCGCTTCGTCCCAGGCAACAATTTTGGCCATCGACAAAATCCACTTGTAGGTACCATCCGGCAACTGCTGGCGAAACTCCACATAGTACTCAGGAATCTGACCAGTGAGATATGCCTTGACGTGCTGGTCCATGCGTTCGCGATCAGCGGGATGCATCCGCTGTTGCCATTTGGTAAAAGTTTCCTGGAAGTTGGCCGGGTCATGGCCCAGCATGGTGGCATATGTGGGACTGACCACGACCTCACCCGTCGTTAGATCGAGATCATAAAGCCCCTGGTTGGCGGCCAGCAGGGCTAACCGTAGGCGCTCTTCGCTTTCCTGTAGGGCCAGCTCCGCCTGTTTGCGATCGGTAATGTCTTCGTAACAGCCCAAAATGCCGACGACTTCACCTTGGCTATTGGTCAGGGGAATTTTGCTGGTTCTAAGCCAGAGTTGCTCTCCTTGGGGGGTGGTCAAGAGCTCTTCGTAGTTCAGCTTGGCCGCTCGGGTTGATATGACTTGTTGGTCTTCTTGCTGATAGAGTGAGGCGCGCTCAGCCTGATAGAAGTCGGTGTCCACTTTACCCACGATGTCTGGCGGGGCGAGCTGATGGTCATGGGCAAAGGGGCTGTTGCAGCCGAGGTATGTTGAGTGGCGATCTTTCCAAAACACCCGCTGCGGGATGGCATTCAGCACGAGTTCCAGCATGTTGCGGGATTCCTGCAAGGCGGCTTCGGCCTGTTTGCGATCGCTAATATCTGACAGCACTCCCTGGGCACCCAAGAAATCACCATCAGGGCTATGTATGGGGGTACCGCTGACTCTCACCCAGATGTAATGACCGTCCCGATGGCGATGGCGAAGTTCGGGGTATTGCGAATATTCTTGAGGAGCGACATTGCCGCTAAACCGGCCCTGATATTCGGCCAGCAAGACCGGCAAATCGTCGGGATGGACGAGCGCCGCAACGGGTTTACCCAGCCATTCACTGGGCTCCCAGCCAAATAAAGTCTGAAACTGAGGTGAAAGATAGGTAAAGTTGGCATCGGCATCATAGGCCCAAATCAGGTCTTTGGCTCCTTCTACTAAGCGGCGAAATTTGGCTTCGCTTTCTGCTAGAGCAACTTCGATGCGTTTGCGATCGCTAATATCCCGGGCCCCGGCGAGGATGACCGTTTGCTCACCCAGGGTCACCTGGCGGACCGACACCTCAAGATCAAACGTGTGGTTATTGTCCAATCGTTGGCCTATCCATTCAAGCCGTAGTGACTCTCCTTGCCGTGCCCGTTGAAATTTTTGGGGAAGGTCGTCCACGGGGGCGTCTTGACTGGAAATATCGGCAACAAAGGCCCCCACGAGCTGCTCACGAGTTGCCCCCAGCAGTTCTATGGCGCGATCGTTGATATCGATAATGGTGCCATCCAGATCGTGCAGGAAAATGGCGTCGTAAACGTTGTTAAAGATGGTGCGCAGATCTTGCTCCGATCGAGCTAGCTCTTGGGTGCGTTGGTGCACTCGAGCTTCCAGTTCTGCGTTGAGGTTATGCAGGGCAAACTCCGCTTGCTTGCGATCGGTAATGTCAGAAACGGTGCCGACATATCCCAATAAATTGCCCTGGTGGTCAACCTCTGGCGTCATCTGACAGTCAAACCAAACGATGTTGCCCTCGGTATGAATGTGACGACCTTCGGCCCGAAATTTGGTGTGCTGAGCCAGGGCCGCCCTCCAGGTTGCCAGTAGCCGTTCCCGATCATTGGGATGCAAAATTTCTGGCCATTGATTGCCCCCAGCCGTTGCTAAGGTGCGCCCAGTCATTTCACACCAGCGAGGATTGACGTAGACACACTCACCAGCAGGATCGAAGCGAAAGACCCCGATGGGAGAGTTTTCCACCAGGGTGGTGTAACGCTCTTCACTTACCCTCAGGGCTAGTTCGGCCTGTTTACGGTGGGTGATTTCTAGCGCTATGCCGTAACAAACGGTGACCTGTTGTCCCTCGCGATGGGACGGTTGCGTACTGATCTGGAGCCACTTCAGGCCCGATGGTGTCACAAAGCGACATTCGTAGTGGAAAGTTTGTAGGGTACCGATGCTTTCCTGGGCGGCCTGTTCGTAGCCGGGGCGATCGTCAGGATGAATCTGGTTAAAAACAACCGCAGCATCTTGATAGGCGGTTTCTACTGGAATCTCGTGCAGTGCCTCAAAGGCTGGGCTAAGGTACTCAAAATGGAACGTACCATCGGCCTCCCTCACTAGGGTAAAGATAACGCCAGGGCAGGCTTCGGCCAACCGCTTAAAGCGCGCTTCGCTGGCGCGCAGGGCAAATTCGGCTTGCTTGATTTCGGTAATGTCGGTCAGAGTCCCAACAAAGCCCAGGAAATAGCCCTTTTCGTCGAGCTCGGGAGCAATCTGGGCATCAAACCAGATTACGCTGCCGTCGGGGAGTAGATGTCGGCCTTGGTTACGCAGATACGTTCTCTGGTCGAACGCCTCCTGCAAGCCTGCCAGCAACCGATCTCGATCTTCGGGATGGAGTACCTGAATCCAATCGTCGCCGTAGCCTTGTTCCACTGTCCGCCCAGTCATTTCGCACCAACGGGGATTGACATAAACACATTGGCCCTGGGCATCAAAGCGGTATACGGCATTGGGTGACAACTCTGCCAGGGTGGCGTAACGCTGCTCGCTCTCCCGTAGAGCTGCCTCGGCCTGTTTGCGATCGGAAATATCTTCTACCGTGCCAATGATGCGAGTGACGATGCCATTTTGGTTAACAATCGGGAAACATTGGGAGCGCAACCAGCGAATTTCCCCATCCAGGCGAATAAAGCGATACTCCTCATCAAACGATAGGCCCTGCATAAGGTCGCGCTGCACAATATCGTTAATGCGATCGCGATCGTCCCGGTGAATATGGTTGAGCCAAAAGTCGCGATCGTGGCAAATCGCAGCTTCTGAAAAGCCCGTAATGGCGGTAAAGGCTGGATTGAAATAGGAGTCGTGCCAAGCTTCCAGGTCTACGACATAAAACCCTTCGCAAACAGTTTCAGCAATTTGCCGAAACCGGGCCTCACTGGTTTTCACCGCAACCTCAGACCGTTGCCGTTCGATGGCAATGCTGGCTAGGGAGACATTTTGTTCAATCGTTTGCTGCTCCTCAGCTTGGGGGAAGCCGCTGGTGGGGGTATAAATGCCAAACACGCCCAGTACCTGGCCGCCGCTGCCAGTAATGGGAAAAGACCAGCAGGCGCGCAGGTCAAAACTTAACGCCAGCTCTCGATAGTCGCGCCAGAGCGGATCTTGCGCAATATCAGCCACCAGAGTGGTAGCCCGACGCCAGGCGGCGGTGCCACAAGAGCCCACGCCATCGCCGATTTCTACCCCATCAAACAGGTTTAGATAGATGGCCGGTAGCTTGTGGCTGGCCCCGTAGCGCAGGCGATTGTTATCGTCAAGCAAAAGAATGGACCCGAGAACGCTGGGGAGCTGCTGCTCAATGGTCTGGACGAGAGCTGTCAAAATATCGGCCAAGGGCTCACCCTTGGCAATTTGGGCCAGCAAGGCATTTTGATGTCGAATCCGTAGCTCGGTTCGCTGGCGATCGGTGATATCTCTCGCCGCCGCATAAATTAGGTCGCCAACCGGAATCGAACGCCACTCAAGCCATCGGTAGGAGCCTTCTCGGTGGCGATAGCGATTGACAAAATTGCGGATTTCCTGCTGTGCTTGCAGCTGAGCGATGGCATCGAGGGTGCTGGGCACATCGTCAGGATGCACAAAGTCGATAAACGGCTGCTGGGTGAGCTCCTCGATGGCATAGCCAAGGGCTGCTTCCCAAGCTGGATTGAGTCGTAGAAAGTAGCCGTCTACATTGGCAATGCAGAGCAGGTCCAGGGCGACGGCTAAAAAGCGGTGAAGTTCTTCGGTTGTCTGTTGGCGTTCGAGTTCGGCCTGTTTGCGATCGGTAATATCGAGAGCAATGCCAATGGCCCGTGTGAATGCTCCAGTATCGTCGTAGATGCCTCGGCCCGTATCAAAGATCCAGCGCTGGGTGCCATCTGGGCGGAGAATGCGATATTCCAGTGCCAAATTCCGCTGTTCGGCAATTGACTGGGTAATGCTGGCGTCTGCGGCCTGTCGATCGTCGGGATGCAGGCACTGTCGCCAAAAGTCGTAGGTCAGCTCGATCTCATCTTCTTGGTACCCAAAGATTTCATAACCGATGGGGTTCCAGGTGATCTGTTCGGTTGCGGCATCCCAGTCCCATAGGGCGACATGACCAAACTCAAGGGCTAGGCGCAGTTGTTCTTCGCTTATTACTAGGGCATGCTTGGTCAGTTTGCGATCGGTGATGTCGTAGGCGATCGCCGTAACCAGCCAGTGATGGCGGGTCTCATCGTAGCGCAGCACATAGGTAGAGGCAATCCACCGGAGGGAGCCATCGCCATGGTGAAATCGATATTCGGCGGTTGCCGTGCGGTGGTCAAAAAAGGTGTCAAGCAGCGGATCGATCACCCGCTCTAGGTCTGTGGCCTCTACTCGCGATCGCCATAGGGTACTGTCTTGACACAGCTCAGCAGCGGTGTAGCCAAACACAGACTCGCACCCTGGCGACTGATATTCACGCTCCCAATGGCCCTCCGCCGTCACCCGAAACCGTGCAACTGAGGCCGAGTCAAGGCTACACATCATATCGCTGTATAGCGCTTCTGATTCTTTCAGGGCGAGCTGGCTTTGTTTGATGGACGTGATGTCCTGAGCATTGCCCAAAACTTGGGTGACTCGACCCGCCTCATCGCGCTGAAAAACCCGGTCACGGCTTAAAAACCACCGCCATTCACCATTTTTATGCCGGATGCGATATTCAATTTCGGCAAATTCGCCATCGCTCAGGGTCGATAACCTGGCAAGGTGCTGGGTTAGCGGCTCCTGCTCATCCGGATGCATGAGCGCCAGAGCAGCCCCCTGCATCTGCTCGTTCACGTCTTCCTTGGCGTAGCCCAGCAGGCTGTATATTTCGCGGTTAACAAAGGTGTAGCGATGCTGGGTCAGGTCGTAGATGTAGATGGCGTTGGGGGAGTTCTCAGTAATCCGCTGGACAAATTGCTGATGGGCTCGTAGCGCGTGCTCGGCCTGCCTTTGGGCAGTGATGTCTAAGGAGATGCCTAGTAAATATTGAGGGCGCTGGTCAGCATCATAAATTGGGACTTTCACGGTGTGTAGAGTCTGGAGTCCCACATGGGGGCGATCGACCACTTCTTCTAGGGTTTGTGTGTCTTGGCTGGCCATGACCTGGCGATCAACCTCGGCAAATGCGGCCGCTTGCTCTGCCGTAAACAGGTCATAGTCAGTTTTGCCAATGATCTGTTCCCGCTGTTGGCCAAAGAAGGATTCACAGACCGAGTTGACCAGCACAAATTCTCCGAAGCGATCGGGGTGAGCCTGTTTAACAAACAGGCTGATGGGCAAGTGGTCGAGCAGCACTTGCAAAAAATCTCGCTGGGCCTTTAAATCAGCTTCTGCCTGATGACGTTGCTTTTCTAGACTCACCCGGATATTGATGTCTTCTACGACGGCCAGATCACTCACAGGGCGATGATTGGCATCGTAGATGGCCGAGAGGGTGACGCGGGCCCAGACTGGGTCACCCGCCTTAGTTAGATACCGCTTTTCAAAGGTGTGGCTGGCCAGGTTTCCTCCAAAAATCTGGCGCTCTATCTCGACCTGGGCCTCGAGGTCATCCGGATGGGTCACCGCTTGGTAGGTCAGCTGCAGCAGCTCGGCCTCGGTATAGCCCAGCAGAGTGCAAAATTGTTGATTGACTCGGATATATCGACCAGAGGCATCAGCTTGGTTGGTGCCAACCCCAGCATGGTCCAATACCTCGTCGCGATGATGACAGTGATCGAGTTGCCTTTGTAAGTGGCATTGTCGCCAGAGGTTTTGAATCGTCAAACCCAGGCGGGCTGCCGTCAGTTGAGATTTGTACAAATAGTCATAAATAGCGACAGGTTCATCGGCCGGCGATCGCCAGGTGTCTTCATCTTCCAGCAGCCAGACCACGGCAAGGGGTGACGTTGCCCCGGTTTGCCCGGTTTGCCAGTACGCCTCATCGCTGGCTCGATCCATTACGACAATTTCGGGGGCGATCCCGATCGTAGCAGCAACGTCACCCGGCGAGATCACCGCTCCTTGCCAGGTAGGCGCTTCTGCCAGCAGCTGCTGGCAACGCTCCTGCTCTACCGATGATGCCAGCAAAAACAGTACCTTGGGGCCGGGGGCTGTCATAGCAGAAAACTCCTACAGTCAAAACCTCTGCCGGATTCAGCATGGAGGTTCGGGTACGGCCAGAAGCTGAAATTTCCTTTTGGCATCACCCAGACCGTCACCTTTTAACAAATAAACTCAATCTAGCGGTTGGTGCTAGTGCAGCCACACGCTTTTCCCACAGAGGAGCGAGGGACTCTTTTTGAATCTAACAGGGGTTTATCTTGAGTGTCTGCTAGAAATGTGGCAATGGTGGGGCGTACTCTGTTTTTGGGGTTTTTTCTGGGACTGCTACCCAGCTTAAATCGAGCTCGCTAGATGATGCCACCAAACCGCTTTTTCGCTGGGCGCAGGTTTAAATCATGTCTACGCAAACTGTGTCGCCGCCTTGGGCCTTGGCTCGATATAGGGCTCGGTCTGCCGCTTCTATTAAGGCTCGTGAATGTTGGCCCTCTTGGGGCAAAGTACAGCCAATGCCCAAACTCAACCGGACTTGTTCACAGGTTAAAGCTGGTGCATCCAGTAAATGCAGACTATGGATGGCCATTTGAATCGTGTCGGCAATTTGCCTCGCTCCCCGCAGCGGGGTATTGGGCAATACGATGGCAAATTCTTCGCCGCCATAGCGAGCTACCAAGTCCGTTGGTCGGCGAACGGCAGACTGTATAGCTTGGGCGACTGCTTGCAGACAGCGATCGCCAACGCTATGGCCACACACATCGTTAAACTGCTTGAATTTATCAATGTCGGCAATGATCAAGGAAAGGGGCTGTTGCTCCCGGAGCGATCGCTGCCATTCCAACGAGAAGTAAGAATCAAATTGGTAGCGATTACCGATTTGGGTGAGCGCGTCCGTTGTGGCCAGACTGTAAAGCTCACGATTGGTTGTTTCGAGGGTGCTGATTTGCGCTTTCGTATCACTAATATCCCTCAACAAAGTTACGACGGTGCCTTGCAATTGAGTCGCAAAGACTTCGAAACATTGCTGTTGGTTTTCGTTGAGACAGAGCAATTCCCGTTGGATACTTTCCTCCGACGCCATGGCTTGTAGACACACCCCAAATAGCTCAAGTTGAGAATGATCGGCAACTAGCGCCTGCAAGGTTTCTTCGACATCGGTTAAAACTGCATCTGAGGCGTCATGGGCAAGTTGCCAAAAGGCTGCATTGGCAATGATTGACTTAAATCCGGTGACATCACCGGCTTCGTTGACGACAGACTGAAAGGCCGCGATGCCATAGGGCAGACAGTTGAGCACGTCCTTGATAAAAGCGTAGGCTTCCCTGAGCTCGTAGCTAGTACGTCGATATCGGGCAATTCGTTGCTGCGATCGCAGTTGCCGCTGCCGCAAATCAAGTTGGTGTTTGACCCGGGCCAGGACCTCGACGATATTAAACGGCTTAGCAATATAGTCATCACCACCGAGTGCAAACGCCCGAGCTTGATTGTCACCGTCGTCTAAAGCACTGAGAAAAATAATGGGGACATCACAAGTTTTGTCATCTTGCTTTAACCGCTGGCATACTTCATAACCATCCATTTGGGGCATTAATATATCAAGCAAGATTAAATCGGGAGGAATGGCTTGGGAACCAATAATAGCTAAGTTGCCACTTCTTGCACAGCGAACTGAGTATCCCTGTTCCGATAATGCATCTAACAGCATCTGGAGATTTTCCGGAGCATCATCTACCACTAAGATTTCTTTTCGGAGCGCAGCGACCTGAGTAGCAGGCATCTCAAATCAACCTTCCCAGATTAACCATATTTATTATATTTTGAACTGTGGCTCAGAAAAGGGCGTATTTTCTACTAGATTGCCGGCGCACAACTGCCCTAGCCACGGGAAAATCTTGATGACATTGATTCGCATGTCACTGAGACACACTCAAAAAATTTTCTAGATAAACTTAAATAGTAAAGTTGAAATGAAGATTCTATTAGTTGAAGACGACATCATTTTTGCTAAACAGCTATCGCTAGGCTTAACGAAACAAAAATTCATTGTCGAAACTATTTCAGAAGCTCACTTTGTTTGGGATTATGTCAACTCATCCGAGTACGATTTGCTCATCTTAGACGTGAGCTTACCGGATTCTGATGGTATTTTTTTGTGTCAAAGCCTACGCCAAGCAAACTATGTAGGTGCGATTCTATTGTTAACTGCTAACGATGAAGACACTTCAAAAGTTAAGTGTTTAGATGCCGGTGCCGATGATTACATCGTAAAAACCTGTACTTTAGATGAGCTTTTGGCTCGCATTCGAGCAGTTTTGCGGCGTCCCAGGGAAATTGCTGAGACGATTTTACAGCATGGCAATCTACAACTCGACCCCCGCATTTGCAAGGTTTTTTACCATCAACGGGAAGTTCCACTCTCGCCTAAGGAATATTGCTTATTAGAATTATTTTTGCGCCATCCCCAGCGAATTTTTAGCAGTCATGTGCTCTTAGAAAAACTGTGGAGTTTTGAAGACACTCCTGGAGAAGAAACGGTCCGGACCCATATCAAACGACTGCGAGCAAAACTCAAGCAAGCCGGAGTTCCACCCATTATTGAGAATGTTTATGGTATGGGATATTGCCTGATTGCTTCCCCCCAGGATGTTCTGGAATCTGCGACAAAGTTAGGGACTACGCCTAGCTTAGATCCGCCAAAACTTCCACCGCAACCTCACTCTCAATCATCAACATCGGCAGCCCAACAGGCCGAGGCCCGAAAGGCAGCACTGTCAGCTCTCAATAAATTTCGAGGGCCACTGCAGCAACGGTTAGTCACCATTGACCAATTTTTGGCGGCACTGGCTCGAGGCGATCGCCCTGCCCCTGAGCAAGCCCGGCAAGCAGCCCATAAATTAGCCGGATCTCTAGGGATGTTTGGGCTGGCTGATGGCTCGAGGGTCAGCCGCCAGGTGGAAGCCCTTTTGCAGTCTGGTGAACAGGTAGAACTTGCGGCCCTGCGCGAGGCGACTCACAAGCTGCATCAGGCGATTGGTCCGATGCTGGCATCGGCAGCCCCATTGGATAAGTTTGCGACCTCTAGTCCAGTATCCATGGCCGCCACCCGGCTGGGTGAACTGCCCACTTTGCTGGTTGTGAGTCACGATGAACGCTGGCTTGCAGATCTCGCTGCGATCGCTCCTATGCCGGTTCAGCCACTCTCGATCGCTGACTTCGCGCAAAGCCACCTTCCCTGTACTCATCAAGATGCTTTGATTTTACTGGATATGGCTGCCTGCTCCGCTGACTCGTCCTGGTTGACCTATCTGCAGCGGTTGGGCGATCAGTATCCTGATCTACCGGCGATCGTGCTGGTCGAGCCCGATACGCTGCAAGTTCGCTTGGATGTCGTCCGACGTGTCAAAGGCTGTATGTGTTTACCTCGCACAACCGCGTCTCAAACAATAGTGGATAGCGTCATCGCTTGGCATCGACAGCGTTCTCCCGCACAACTGCACGTTTTAGCCGTCGATGATGATCCCCTACTGCTGGCAGCGGTACAACAGCCATTGATGGTTGCAGGCATCCAGGTGACGCCCCTTACAGACCCCTATCAGTTTTGGGATGTGCTCCACCAAATTCACCCTGACCTATTACTGCTCGATTATGAGATGCCTGATATCAACGGTATCGAACTCTGCCAGCTTGTACGGGCTGACAAACAATGGCAGCACTTACCCATCGTCTTTTTGAGTGGACAGGACAACTCTGACATTATTCAGGAAACCTATCGTGCCGGAGCCGATGACTACGTCACTAAACCGGTGAATGGGTCTGAACTGCTGGTTCGTATTATGAATCGGGCGTCTCTACAGCGTCGGTTGCTTTTGTAGGAGTTAAGAGGTGACTTTAAGCATGTGAATACAGTTTCTGAATGCTGCTAAAAATTTTTCACAAGTTTTTGTCAAAAAGTCTACTAGTGAATGCTAAAACAAGACTCTACCGCCGACTTAGCTAATATGGAAAAAGTGATTGGCCCTAAAACCACTGCGTCTACCCTTTTATCGATATATCGTCTCTAGCTAAGCTATTTTATATTGACAACGAGCAGATTGGAGGTTCTTTTCAACTGATCTCGTAAGGACATGAAAATTTCCGGCGTCGGCTCAGCGTCTTACGAGCTTCGCCGCCATTAATGCTCCATTGGCCGTAGGACTGTTAATAAATAAATTCAAAATTGTCCTTTGCGTCGCGAGTCTTACACTCTAAAGGATGGAATAACCAATTGAGTAGAGCAGGTCTGAGTTACTTTCTGGCGGCAATGAGCCCTGTTTCATACGTTTGATATTGATCGCTTTTAGGAGGTGGCATGGGTAGTAAAAAGATACTCATTATTGATGATGAAGCTGATATTCGAGAAATTGCTAAACTGAGTCTCTCGATTACCAAGCAGTGGGATATTCTGACCGCCCCCTCTGGCCCAGAGGGCGTTGAAGTTGCTACCAATAATCAGTTAGACGCTATCTTATTAGACTTGATCATGCCAATTACAGGTGGTCTAGATACTCTTAGGCTCCTAAAGCAAAACGAAAAGACAGCAGCCATTCCAGTTGTTTTACTGACTGCCACTGCCAAGCTGGCGATGAAGCTGGAATATGCTGATTTAGGGATAAAAGGCATTTTAACCAAGCCATTTGATCCTGGTTTGCTGGGTGATCAGCTCGAAACAGTTTTGGGATGGAGCGTCTAAATTAGCTTTGTAACTCAGCAACAGCCCAAGATAATTTACCATATAAATCTGATTCAAAGTTCGAACTAAATAGTTGAGAAAAAATCAGATTTCTTACTCAACTGATAATATAGCCTTGGCCTGTATTTTATATTGCTCAAATAGCTGTCTATCAGCTCTAGAAATAATGGGCGATCGTATTGGTTATCTCGTCTTGACCGGCTATATTTGACTCGACAGCAAGTGGTAAGCACAGTCAGTCTCTATTGGTTTTGAAAAATAGTATCCTTGCATCTCTTTACAGCCAAGGCCACTTAGAACCTCTAATTGTTCTGCTGTTTCAATACCTTCTACAATGACATTCAGCTGCAAGCTATCTGCCAATTGTAGGATTGCCTTACTAATAGTCCAGTTTTGCTGTGCCACGAAAGATTTGTCGATTTTGATGGCACTGAAGGGTAATTCCTGAAGCCGCAAGAGTGAAGAATAGCCCGTGCCAAAGTCATCTAGGTAAAAATTAATTCCCATTTGCTTTAACTTTAAAATAGTTCTCAAGGCAACGTTGTTATTCTCAATGAGGCTACTTTCAGTAATTTCCATGACCAAGGTATGGGGTTGAATAGTGTGGCGACTGAGAATCTTTTCAACTTCATCGCTAAAGCGGGGATCATCTAGCTGAATCGAAGATATATTAATGCTAATAAAAAAGGGTGGTTGATGAAGAAACTGCCTTTGCCAATCATGTAGGAGCTGACAAGCTTTCCTGACGAGGTACAAGCCCAGTTCATTAATAATTCCACTTTTTTCGGCTAATGGAATAAAGTCACCAGGAGGGACTATCCCCAGCGTAGGATGTTGCCATCTCGCTAGGGCTTCAAAGCCAATAATGCGTTTCTCTTCAATAGCAAGAATTGGTTGAAGATGCAGCAAAAATTCCTGTCTTTCTAAACCTTGAATGAGTGAATTTTCTAATTTCAGGTTGCTAATTTCTTTCCTTGAAATCATTGTGCCGACGACTTCTGGGCCCTCTTCAAGGGCGGCCGCTAGGCGATTGAGCCGATTGGTTGCGGAAATCGCGATTTTGAGTAGTTTGTCTGTGTCGGGTGATGCCTCGCTGTAGTATTCATTTTGCAATAGCTTCAAGGCACCTTGAATCGAAGTTAGTGGGGTTCTAAATTCATGAAGAACTAGGTTAGTAACATCGCCCAACTGTTCCAGCTTTTCATCTTCAAACTCATTAATTAACAAGGGAATGTTGACCATCTTCTCTTCATTGGCGATTAAATACTTTGCTATATATTTCTATAAAAGTTTAATAATCAAGTCGTCCTGACCAATTGTTTGCAGGTCTTAACTGTCAGCATGGACAGCTTGATCAGAGCAATGCTTGAGATTTTTCCATAATCGGTAGCCTCGCTCAGAAACAGTAATACAAACATGCATACCGTTTTCGGATAGTTGGCAGGCCTCCTCATAAGCCCGTAGTCGCTCATTGGCACCATAGAACTTACTTTGGGTAAAAAACTCATTTTGGTGGTACATGGCTACCTTAATGCCTTCTTGCCAATACTTAAAAGTTTTAACCGTACATTGAGGTATAACTGTTGGAAACATCGGGGGCAAATCATCTATGCAAAAAACTAAAATTCTTTGATATTTGCACTGTATTTAAGAAATGTGTCAAACCTGTGACACCTTTCCTGGAGCCGTGATGCCCCCTCCCCTTGACGGCTACATCTTTTTGAAGACAGCGGTTTCACCCCGTTGAAAATTGTTCGGCACGTTCAAGTTTGTGAAGGATGATAGCGATCGCTCTGCAAGACGGGCGTCTCTTCCTTCAACTCTTCAAAAGAGTGCTCAATACTGCTAATCGTTACTGCTAATCGTTGAGTGGCTCTCTGCGCTGACACTCATTTGAGAACGATGCCAACTGCCGGCACTAATCGTCAAACGGGAAGGACGCGCTCGCTGGCCCGCTGATCCACTTGATTTTGATCGCGTAGCCCAGTGACTAAGACCCAATCATTCAGATTTTTGAATTAGCTGCAGACCAGTTGCAGACGGGTCCGCCAGCTCGCTACGAGGTTCTGGCGGTTCTTAATTTGGGGTCTAGCCCACCGCGCTGATCCAGAACGTATAAGTCGTCGCATCCGCCAATATGTTCGTCATTGATGAAAATCTGTGGCACTGTTTTCTGACCGTTGGCCCGGTTGGCCATCCGGATGCGCGCGCCCCCGTCACCATCAATTTTGTATTCTTGGTAGTCAACGCCTTTCCACCAGAGCAGCAGCTTTGCCCGTATGCAATATGGACAAGTTTGCCAAGTGTAAATCTCAACGTTAGCGACAACATCGTCGGAACGGCGGTCAAATAAACGGTTTAGCATTGGCAGCATGAGTCAAGATTTTAGGTGACGACCTTGTCTTTACATATCCTAAAGGCGCAGTAACAGTACTTATTTGCTACGGCATCTTATAATTTGCCCCGGGTTGTATGCTTTAAAGGCCTTGAGCTAATTATGGTGTTTTATCGCTTTTTGGTGTGTCATGTTCGGCGAAGACTTGATATGAGCATCTACTTCTTCGCTCGTATATACCTTGATAAATGATAAGCCGCGAGTTGGACATCTTCTTGTTTCCAAAGACGATGTGCTTTGTTGAGAAAGGATGGTAATGCCTTAGGGTTTAGGACCCATGTATCACTGCGTTTGCCTCTAGTACTCAACGGCACAAATAAGCATAGCCATTATGCGGTTAAGGGCTTGCCCGTATAGTTCCATTTGAAAGGCTTGGCCATGGTGCGATTGAAGTAATCGATGAAGTCGAGAATCTTAGCCTTGAGATGAGCTTGACTGGTAAAACTGGAGCGTCGCAGCAGCTTCCGCATGAGAATGGAGAACCAGATTTCGATTTGATTGAGCCAGGAACAATGCTTCGGCGTGAAATGGACGACCAAGCGGTGCTCTGGATTGGTCAAGAAAGCGGTGCGAGTGGCCATCGACTGAAGAATCCCGAATTTGCCCTTTTCCCCCAATGGAATGGGCGCGGGTTCCAGGGCGGCGGTCAGCCGCACCAAAGCTTCTGATTGATGGGGATTGAGGCAGTCCATCACCAGATGAATTTTGGGGGCCTCGGCCACTGGGGCGAGCAGGGCTTGGAGAGGGGCCTCTAAATCTTTCTCCGTGCGGGTGTCGCCGACCGTCGCCTGGTCAATGCGCCCGGTAGCGACATTCAAGGTGGCAATC
>JBHJHA010000036.1:0-113620 GCA_050331235.1 Leptolyngbyaceae cyanobacterium | reverse complement strand
CCATTCCGCTGAAAGCCCACGGGCGTAAGGCAAAAAGTTTGTTTCGCTATGGCTGTGACTTTTGGCGGCGCACGTTCTCCGATTTCTCCCTGCGCCGCTCTGAATTCAACCAGGCTCTAAAACTTTTGTCCCTGTACTGAGCTGCCAGCTTAGCTTGAATGCATGTATCTAAATATTTTCTCCAGTAAAGACTCATTAGAGGAACCAGATTTCGACATCGGGAGCTGGGCTGAAATTTAAATCGCGAAGATAGCCGATTCGGAAAAGATCGGAGCCCTCTTTGAGCCTGCAGATTAAAGTTCGTTGGTTTCCGCGGATTGCCCTGCAGTTGCTCCACGTTTGGCTGCCCGTAGTTTTTATTCCGAATTGATGTGAAAACAAGTCGTTCCCTTGCTATCTGTAGCAGTCTCTATCTTCACCTTTAACGCTTCAGGCCACTTACTTGAGCTGCAAGTTATTGCTAATGTTGGTGTATTCCGAAACAAGCCCTTGCCGAAAGGTAACGGTACTACCCTCAAAATTGAAAATCTCTTCACAATTTTGATCTAGGCGGCTAACTGCCGTGGGAGTTTTTTGCTCCGCTTGTAACACAGCCATTCGAGTCGCCCCCACTGTCCAGGTTGGCGGAGCCGTAGGAGCAATCCCTGGCATTGGGAACACAGAAACCCGCAAGTTACCCGTGGCATTGACGTATCCAACTACCTGATTGCGGTCAAGCTGTACGATACTGTCGCCATAGTGCAAAGTGATAGTGTCATGGACCGTACTAGTGCGGGTCGGTGTCCCCTGCACTTGAAAAATCTCCTCTTGGGAGGAGCCTAGAGTCCAGGTATTATTGGAGGGCTGCATCGACAAGGCGGCGCGACGATCGCCCAACACCGTTAAATTATTATCTTGGTCACTAAAATCAACGACATAGCCGTTTTTGAGCTCAACAAAGCTATTACCATAGTGCATAACTGTTTTACACGAGCTGCTGTAATTGCTGATGCGTGACGGCATCCCTTCAATGCTGAGAACGAGTTCACGATTAGAGCCAAGTGTCCAATAAGTTTGCTGAGCAGTATCACTTGGGGCTCGTGTATCCACGTTGCTCTGGGCGTAGCGAAGATTACGAGCGTATTCTTCGACCTTAACTTGTGCCGTTTCATAACTAGGGTGTGACACGGGCACAGCTTCCATATGGCTCAGCGCCCGCTGCCAAAGTACAGCTACTCGGCTCCAATCCTCTCGAAATTCAGCGGTTTGAGTTAGTTCTGCAGCAGTCATTGCCTGCCGCGATCCTTGATGAAATCGATCGTCAGCCAGAGGTTGGCTACGGCGTTCTTGGGCACGCCGGTCATAAAACTCGTTGGCTAGAAGGGGCGCAGTGCCAACACCAATGCTCAGACCAATGAGCAGCCATAGTAGTTTCTTTCGTAGCGATTTTCCTTGATTAGTCAGCTCAAATGTGTAAAGTGCTTGAGACTCATGTCCCTCAAGTTCTGGATGACGATTTTCTGACATATCACCTGATAATTTGGGACAGTAGGAAAGAGAATAAGCCGAAGTCAGCGAGTATTGAGCTGACTCTCGACAGAGCCCGATTTGACCGGTGTCTTATAAGGCTAAACTACCCACCGCTTCAATGATGACAGCATCATGAATCAATACCCAAAAAACATGATTTCTGATTTTGAAGCTCGCGCGGCTAATGCTTGTAGCATGCCTTGGCTGGTAGCTATGGGTGTGGGTGTAGTCATCGAATAATTGACAGCAGTCCTTTTTTATATACGGTGGTCAGCGGCGGTGCTCTGGAAAGCTTTGACCATGTGAGTAGCTACAATGCCTATCAAGAAGCCAGCGCGATTAAAGCGATAAGCAAAGGTTTGCTCCCATCACATATCAAATATGGGAGGATAATAGATAAGGTTAAATGCAGCATCGATTGGAAAGGCTGTTATGCAAAAGCTGATTGAAGGTATTCGACAATTTCAGAGCAATTATGTTCCCTCGCATAAGGCGCTCATGTCAGAACTCAGCAAAGGACAACGTCCACGAGTTCTGTTCATCGGTTGTTCTGACTCTCGAGTTGACCCATCAATCATTACGCAGTCTGACATTGGTGATTTGTTTGTGATTCGCAATGCTGGCAATCTAATTCCCCCCTTTGGTGCAACCAACGGGGGAGAAGGGGCAACCATGGAATATGCGATCGATGCCTTAGACATCAAGCAAGTGATTGTCTGTGGTCACAGTCAGTGCGGAGCGATGAAAGGATTGCTACAGCTAGGTGAACTGGAGGAAAAAATGCCTCTGGTATACGAATGGCTTCACCATGCAGAAGCCACTCGTAAGCTTGTGCTGAACAATTACAATCATTTGGAGAAAAAGGAAATGATTGATGCATTGGTGGCTGAAAATGTTCTGAGTCAGATTGACAACCTAAAAACTTACCCTGTTATTCGTGCAAAGCTTTACAGTGGTCAGCTTGCCATTCACGGCTGGATTTATCAGATTGAGACAGGCGAGGTCTTATCTTACGATGCTGAGTCACATGCTTTTCTGCCGCCCCATAGCAAGCTTTTAGCTGAACATCCCATGCCTGCAACGTTAAAACATTTGCCAGGAGCCTCGCGTCTCAGTACTGCCCAGTCAGAAAGAATTTATCGAGGGTCTGTGCAGGCTTAGCTCTCTGACTTACTTGTTGAGCCCTTAGTGAGAGCAGGATATATTAGACATACTGGGGCTGTAGCTCAGCTGGATAGAGCAACCGCCTCCTAAGCGGTAGGTCGCGCGTTCGAATCGCGCCAGTCCCGTTCGATGTTAACTTCTCTGAGTACTGTGAAAGTCTTGATATTAAGGGTATATGGCTTCAATAGCAAAGAGAATCCAAAGCCATTTTTGGCTGACTTTAGTGACTCAAAAGACGACCCTAAATGGAAACATTAAGGCCAGATCAAGGCGGTTATTGGGATAAATTTCTGGAAAAAGGAATAGAACAGACTCACTAGCATGGATGCCGACAGAGTCGGTATGCCAGGATGTCTGTCAAAATCTCTAAGAGTAAAGCTGTTAATGGAAGCGTTCAACTCAAGCCTTCTAATCAGTGTTTGCAACTGGCCTTTACTTATCAAGGGCAACGCCGCCATATCAGCACTGGTTACTCGGATACGCCTCGAAACCTCCAAGTTTCACAGCGAAAAGTCGCCATTCTGGAAGAAGATATTGAGAAAGAGCGTTTTGATAAGCATGAGTCGCTTATCAAAACGCTAACGCCAACGTATTAACCGGCAGAAGCGACATAGCTCAGAATGCGGCTCTGCAAAACGTCTCAATTGATTCCCGTTAGCGATTGCTTATGTAGTGCCTTGTCGAACGGGAATTTGAATACGAAAAGCTGTACCTTGGCTATGTTCTGAGTCACAAATCAAGTTGCCGTGATGTAATTCACCAATGATTTGATAGCTAATTGAGAGGCCGATGCCAGTACCTTTGCCAATCGGCTTAGTGGTGTAGAACGGTTCAAAAATTTGCTGGCGCGCAGCTTCGGGAATTCCGGAACCGTTATCGCTGATGGTGATTTGTACCGTATCCGCAGATAGCGTCTCGGTCAAGATTTCAATCACTGGGGGATGAGTTTGTTTCCCGTCGATAAGTTGTTCTTCGATCGCATCGATCGCATTACTCAAGAGATTCATAAAGACCTGATTGAGTTTACCGGCATAGCATTCCACTAGAGGCAGGTCGCTGTATTTCTTCTGGAGCAGAATCTGGGGGCGATCACCATGGGCTTTCAGGCGATGCTGCAAAATCATCAGCGTGCTATTAAGTCCGGCATGGATGTCAACGGCTTTGATTTCTGCTTCGTCAGTGCGAGAAAAGGTCCGCAGGGAAGCCACAATGTCTTTGATGCGTTCTGCTCCGATTCTCATGGAGTCTAATAGCTTGGGAAAATCCTCCATTAAAAATCCCAAGTCAATTCGATCTATGAGGTCAACGAGAGCAGCAGGCGGATCGGGATATATTTTCTGGTACTGCTCCACCAGGGATAGTAAATCCTGGGCATATTCCGAAGCGTGAAGGACATTGCCGTCAATAAAGCTGACGGGATTGTTGATTTCGTGGGCTACCCCTGCGACCAGCTGCCCCAAGCTCGACATCTTTTCGTTTTGCACAAGCTGTGACTGAGTTCGCTGAAGTTCTAACAAGGTTGCCTTCAAATCCGCTGCCTGCTGCCGGGCGTGGGCGGCGTTGTCAGTGGCTTGCTGATAGAGTTCAGCCTGACCAATCGCTATACCAACTTGATCAGACAGTGCCACGAGTAGTTCCTCTTCACCGGTTGTCCAATGGCGCGGACCGCGGCATTCGTGGGCAATCAGCAGCCCCCATAAATCTCTCTGTAGCCAAATTGGGACAACTAGATACGCTCTGACTTGGAGTTGCTCCAAACTTGCCAAAAGGCATGGGTCTAGATCCGCTTGATAAACGTCATGAACGCCACAAACACGGCGCTGATCTGGAAAAACAAGAGCGCCAGCATCAATTTCAGGATTGTCTAAGCTGGATTGCCAAGTTGGCTCCACGTCTTCAACTATGATTCGCCCAGCAGTTTCATTGTAAAACCGATAGACCATAACTCGGTCGGTATTGAGTTGGCTGCGCACTGCTTGTACGGTCGTCTCCAGCAGAGGACCGATCTCTAATGAATCCCGGATTTGAGTTGATATCCGATTGATTAATCCTTGGCGGCGAGCCAGATCCCGTAGTCGGGTTTCAGATTGCTTACGGCGAGTAATGTCGGTCAATACACCATCAATGAGCTGTACGGTCCCTGTTGCATCGGCAATTGGTTGCCCAGTTTCAAGGACCCAACGGATGCCCCCTTCAGCATGCAACAGACGGTATTCCACCTCAAAGTGACGACGGCGGGAGATCGCCGCCGCAATCTCATGGTCGACCCGCTGTCGATCATCAGGGTGAATAAGGCGCCAATCCTCTAAATGAATGGGATGGTCTACTGGGTACCCCGTAATGTCTGCAATCGCTTCACTCTGAAAGAGTAGCGTCCACTGCTGATCGGCTTTACAGCGATAAACTGCCCCGGGAATATTGTTAATCAAAGTGCGGTTGCGCTCTTCGCTTTCCCTGAGGGCCTCGTCAATGGTGATGCGATCAGTAATATCGACTACGGTCCCCATCAATCCGAGTACAATACCGTCGGGATCACGCCATACTCCCCCCCGTTCTTCGACCCAGCGGATAGTGCTATCTCCTAACTGAAGCCGATATTGAATTTGGTATTCTTGGCCAGTGGCGATCGCCTGACTGACGGCGCCCTGCAGACGATGGCGATCTTCGGCATAAACGTTTTGTAAATATGTATCGAAGGTGTCACAAAAGCTGACTGCCGAAGCCTCAAACAGGGTGCCTGGCTCAGTGGTCCAGGCCATTTGATCGGTAGCCATATCCCAGGTCCAGACGCCCATGCTGGATACCTTCAGTGCCATTCTGAGATGACTGTCTTGCTCACGATAAGCCTCTTCGACCTGCTTGCGATCGCTGATGTCGAGCAACACCCCACAAAACCGGGGCTCGTCTCCGGTGTCAGCGATCGGTTTGGCCTCTAATCGGCACCAGCGAATCTCCCCGTTTAGCGAAATGAGACGACCTTCAAAGCTCCATGGAGTATGCGTTTGACCAGCGTCAGTCAGCGTGTCCTGAAAACGCTGGCAATCGAGGGGATGGATGCGATCAGTAAAGGTTTGGGCATCTGTCGTCAAAGCGATCGGCACTAAACCAGTCAGAGCTTTGATGTGATCACTGACAAAGTCAATTGCGTAGCCTTGGGGCAATACCCGCAGTTGCATCAACGCCCCTGGAATCGTCTCGGTAACCATCCGAAAACGAGACTCATTGTCGGCAAGGGCCTGCTCCATGACGGCTTGTTCCAGAGTTGCCGCCTCTGCGTGCTTGCGACTGGTGATATCCATCATCAAGCCATCCCAGACGACTTGGCCATCGAGCAAAATTTGCGGTCGTGCCACCGTTTGAATCCAGCCAACTTTTCCATCTGGCCGGTAATATCGTCCTTCCCAGCGCCAAGCCGTTTGGGCCGTCGCCGACGCCATCAGCGAGTCATCAAATTGAGGTCGATCAAGGGGATGAATCAGCTGCAAAATTTGTTGGGCATTCGCCAAAATGGCACTTGAGGAGATGCCAAAGATTTCATGGGCTCCGGTGCTGACAAAGAGAAATTGTAGATTGCCAGTAACTGGACGACTCAGTTGAAAAATGACAGCCGGCACATTGGATAGTAAAGTCTCAAGCTCCGGTGTTTGCCAGGGGTTGGCAGAGTCTGCCTCAGATGCGTGGGATGCCCTTGAGGGAGTAAGAGGCTCGAGATAGCAGATCAAGGCTTGTCCATCAGTAGTTAATTGAACTCGACGAATCACCTTACGGGATGCGCACGTAGACTGCTGGACCCCAAGAACCGTTGGCGTTATAAGCTGCTTAGAGCCATCCCATGCGTCCACATCCAGCTGGGTTAAATGCTGTGCGATCGCTGCTGAAAAGAGTTCAGCTTCTGTATGCGGATGATGCTCGTCAGGAGACTGGCCTAGCAACTGCCAGCAGGTCTGGTTAGCCCAAAGTATGCGCTGTTCAGCATCTTTGACATAGACAGCTACAGGTGCTTGCTCCAAAGCCTGATACATCAAATCAGACCGTATTTGACCAGAAGATAAAGCGCCATTTCCCATTTGTGAGCGATTGTTCAACATGGCATCAACTAACCCAGGGGCGAGTTTACTACAGCCGTTAAGCCACTTCTTAGCGACGGGTAGATCGATATTTGGGCTAGATCAGTGCTCCCCTTCATCTTCATACCGCTCCCTCGTATCGCCTCAAATCTTGAGTAGAGTCTCTATTGAGCATTTGAGTATTGGTCTTAATATTCCCAAATTGCGATAAAAAGCTGCGTTTATCAGCCAGTTTTAACCGGCCATCCCAGACTCGGCCAATAGAGAGTTGAGTCATCTGGCTGGTGACGGCTGCCCCATTAGACATATGGCGTCTTGAATCTCTGCGATCAAGTGACGCAAGGCGATGGGAAAAGACTGGAATCTTCCCATGCCTTCGGCGTAATTGGCGATAGAGAAAGGCACAGAGGACATAAACAGGTATCGACGATTCCTCAAGAACTGCGCGGTTAAGATGTCCTATCTCAGGTCAAGAACTCATCTAGCTTGATGGGTGAGAAAACTCGACTGGGCAATAGTGTCGAGCCGATATGCTGATAGTTAAGCTCTAGCACGTCCATAATTTTGCCGGTTTGTCTCTGCTACGGCCAGTGCTCTGGCTGCTGAGTAGCGGTCACATCTTTGCTGTAGAGGAGATGATAGCTGTTCCCGGGCGCAAGTCTTGTTTGTCTCTGAGAGAAGCCGCGATGAAGCTGCACTTGGGTAAATCAAGGCCACAACCATACCGTATTCAGTACTGCAGATTGGCAGAGTCTAAGCAGTCTATAGTGTTGTTGATATGCTCCTGATATCAAGGTGTCATTAGCTGATAACAATCTCTGGCGTTTATGATGGCACTTATAGCGAGGCTTGAGTACGTAATCCAACCATTGGTTTTGTTACAGTTCCCATTAAGGCATATGGCACGGTACACCACATTATTTCGAGGGATGAGCTCTCTGACTCACATTCGTCAGAAAGTCGCCGATACGTTGACCTCTTGCGACCTGAATCTGATTTATGAGAATGAAGAATATCTCGTTGCCAAGGAAAAGCCAGGCATGGTCAAACCGGGTTTATTGGCTACTGTGGAAGTGTTGATCAATCCGCCCACTGTGTCGGAACCCTCAACTCGGGTCGATGTGATTGTGCAAAATGAGGAACTGCCGCTCAAAAAAGACAATCACTGCTATCGCATTTTTGAAGCGGTCAACCAGGCGATCGCAGACACCCCCCTTTAATGGTCAAAAAAACTAGCCATCAACACTCACCAGCCCAATTGAGCCGAGTGAGTTTGAATTATATTGACGGAGAACCTTCTTGCCTAAAGCGTTAGAGACTGTGGTTCGTTTTCAATCAAGGCAGCCAGATCCTTCAAGAAGGCAGCCGCATCAGCTCCATAAATGATGCGGTGATCACAGGTGATATTAACTTGCATTTGGCGTTTGATGCCCATCATGCCATCAGGCGTTGCGACAACGGCCGGTTTGGCTCCCCCAATTGCAAGAATTGAGCCTTGGCCTGGGGGCAAGATCGCATCGAACTTATCGACGCCAAACATCCCCAGATTAGACAGTGTGAAAGTGCCGGTGGAATATTCGTCTGGCTGTAGCTGCTTAGAGCGGGAGCGCGCTACCAGGTCTTTCCAGGCTCGCGAGAGAGAATAAATATCCATCTGATCAGCACCCTGAATAACTGGCGTGATCAAGCCGCCCCCTTCCATTGCCACAGCAACAGCAATGTTGATACCGCTGCTGTACTGAATGCCTTGTTCGTTGAAGCTGGCATTGAGCAAAGGATGCTTTTGGAGAGTGACTGCGACAGCTTTAGCGAGTAACCCCGTCATCGTCACACCCTTAGATTTAATTTGCTTGTAAAGCTGATCTAGCGCATCGGTGGCAATGGTATATCCGACTCGGAAGGTCGGTACCGCTAGACTCGCCATCATATTGCGCACCACAGCCTGTTGGAGCGTGTTGAACGGAACTAACTGCCCAGGCGCGGCTGTGGCAGGCGCGGCCACCGTTGGCGGCGGCGCAATCGGTGTCGGTGCCACGGCGGGTGTGGGCGCGGTCGGTGTAGCGGCTGTGGTTGCTTTTGGCAGTGGCGTTTGACCGGCTGCGAGTTGGATGTCTTGGGCCACAATTCGTCCGTGGGGGCCACTGCCTTGTACACCGGACAAATCGACTTTGAGCTCTTTGGCTAGCTTGCGGGCACGGGGGGAAACGATGGTACGACCACTGCGACCATTGCTACCGTTTTGACTGGACATATCAGTCGTACTGGCCGGCGCGGGCGCGGGGTTGCTGGGAGCTGGGGCCGGCGGTTTAGCGGCCTCTGAGACTATCCCATTGGCGCTGGCTGCTTGCGCTTGCGCTTCGGCGATTTCGGCTTCTGTCTCTGCTAATAGGGCGATCGCATTTCCGACGGGCGCTTCCTCCCCGGCCTCTACGACAATGGCAGCCAAATATCCTTCATAAAAGGACTCCACATCCATATCAGCCTTGTCTGACTCGACAATGACGACTGTTTCGCCCTTTTCCACTTTGTCTCCTGGTGCTTTGACCCAAGAGACAATTTTGCCTTCCGTCATGGTTGAACTGAGGGCGGGCATGAAAACTTCACGAATCATGGAGAGTTTGCTTCCAAAACAACAGCCTAAGCGTGCCGGACAACGCCAGACAACAGCAATTTATTCTATCCTGTTGAGTTCCCTTGCTCGTAGTTTCTGATGCCAAAAAGCAAAATTTTTCGGGTAAGAGGCCAGCGCATACAAGCCCTGTTGTTGGGCATTTAGGCACTAATAAGGCCCAACAACAGGAAGGCCAGCCAGGGATCGCTTTAGATGAAGCTGTTACTCTTGCACATCTTCCACGAGGAATTCCATCCGTTCGGCGATGACAGCGTAAAACGGATCCCCCCCGCCTAGACCCAGCATTTGCATCATCATCGGTACAGATGCCGGTTTGGCGACGACCTCTGGCGTCCCAAAACCAGGAACCGATTGAAAATACCGTTTGACCAGTTCGACCCGCTGCATCTCAGAGGCATCACGCCAGGCCGCGATCGCTTTTTGATAAAACATCCGATTTGAAAAGCTGATAACGGCTATGCCGCCGGGCTTGAGGATGCGATAAATTTCCGCAAAAACCGCCTCGGGATATTGCAAATACTGTACAGAGACTGTGTTGAGCACCGCATCAAAGGACTGATCCGCAAGGGGTAAGCAATCATTTTCGTTCAGATTTTGCACAAAGTGGTGATCGAAACGGGGATTTTTAGCCAGTTCTTCGGCATTCAGACCATGTCCTTCGACCCACTCGAAAGAGATGTCTTCTGGGAGGTGGGACACCCAACTGCTCATCATGTCAAATACACGCATCTCAGGCTGCAATCGTTCCCGATAGAGCGCCGTTAACTGCTGAATAAATCCTTCGTCAACATGGGTAACGAACCGGGGGGTATCGTAAAACAGCGTGTCGCTAGTGGGGTCGAGCTTGGTGCGCTGGTGGGATTGGAGCAAAGCTTTCATGGAATCGGGGAATTTAGTAGAGCGTCATTGTTTTAATTTTCTCGTGATTACAAAAATTTAGCCATGTTCCCTGGCGATCGCCAGGGAACATGGCTAGTAGGAGCCTTAACGTTTTTGCTCGCCACCAAAGGGAGCTCAAGCGCTATGTAGAGATACCGCACAGACTAAAATCCCCCACGCAAAGTGTTAAATCACTGACGTGGAGGAGGCTGGGACCGATTTCATCCTTGGTGATCGGGGTCGTTAGTCGTTGTCAGTCTCGTTGAGATATTGAGCCACATACGCCTGAATTGCGTCTGCAGTAATCTGCGACATCGGCCGACCTTCTTTCTCAGTCGCGACCTTTAGCAACTCATAGGTGTCGCTATATACACCGATGCGGTGGCGTTGATCTTTTTTCCGCGGCTTGTAGGTCGCTGAGTCATAGCCCGCCGAAAACTTGCGCAGGGCATCAAAGGTGACGCGATCGCAAAAATCGCCAAAGCTTTCACCCACGCGACGGTGATCGCGAAAGAAAACAAATAGCGGTTCCAGGAAAGTTTCCAAGTCGTTGATGTGCATTCGCTCGGTGTAGGTCTGGGCCAAACGAGTTTGGTTGGGTGAGCCGCCGAGCCAGACCTGATAGCTATCAGGAGCGCTGCCGACAAACCCCAACTCAGCCATGTAAGGACGTGCACAGCCATTGGGGCAGCCCGTCATTCGCACCACAAAATGTTCATCCTGCAAGCCTACTCGATTAATTAGCGCCCGCACTCGGTTCAATACCTCGGGAATGATTCGCTCTGACTCGGTTACAGCCAAACCACACATGGGCAAAGCTGGGCAAGCCATAGCATGGCGCACCATGAGGTCAACGTCATCCGGCCGGTCAATGCCGTGCTCGTCCAAAATGGCCTGGATGGCCGCTTTATCGTCCGGCTTGATCTCATAAAGGACAACGTTGTGATTAGCGGTGAGGCGCATCGGCACATGAAACCGCTCAACAATAGTCCGCAGGGCACTGCGGAGCTTAAAGGTGCCATCATCGTAGATGCGGCCGTTATTAATATTGACGCCAACAAACCACTTGCCATCCCCCTGTTCGTACCAACCCAGATAGTCTTCAAACTTCCAAGCAGGCAGCTTTTTGTAGGGCTCCAAGGGCTTACCCAGATAGCTCTCGACCTGGGCTCGAAACTTGTCGACGCCCCAGTCTTGCAGCAAATATTTCATACGAGCGTGACGACGATTAAAGCGATCGCCGTAGTCCCGTTGGGTCGCCACGATCGCCTTAACCACGTCAAAGACATCTGCTTGGTCAACGTAGCCAATCTCATCAGCGATGCGAGCAAAAGTTTCCTCCTTATTATGGGTCCGGCCCATGCCGCCACCAGCCAGAATATTGAAGCCTTGCAGTTCGCCATTTTTATTCGTCATCACCACTAGGGTGACATCGTGGGTGTAGGCATCAATGGAGTTGTCGCCGGGCACCGTCACCGCCATTTTGAACTTGCGCGGCATATAGTGGGTGCCATAAATCGGCTCCCGGCTGTCGTGAAAGATGGTGCCGTTCCCATTACGCTGTCGCGCTGCCACCACCGTCGGATCTTCTTCGACGGTGACAGCCTTTTCGCCATCTAGCCAGATCTCGTAATAGGCTTCAGTTTGGGGGCGGAGGAGATCCGCAATCTTGTCGGCATATTCACGCGCAATCACATATTCCGGCTTATCCTTAAAGGGAGCTGGCGGGGCCATGACATTGCGGTTGAGATCGCCACAGGCCCCTAGGGTGGAACCCATATTTTTGATAATTTCAGTGATCGTGGCCTGGAGGTTTTCCTTCAAAATGCCGTGGAGCTGAATGCCCTGGCGGGTCGTGGCCCGCAGGTGGCCGTAGCCGTAGCGATCGCTCAGGTCATCTAGCGCCAGATACAGCTCTGGGGGAATGAAGCCACCCGGATTGCGTGTCCGCAGCATCATCCGGTAGTCCTTTTCCTGCCCCTTGGCTCGATTATCGCGGTTATCTTGCTGATAAGAACCGTGAAATTTCAAGATTTGAACAGCGGCATCAGTAAAATGAGTTGTTGGCTGATGCAACTCTGTCGCTAGCGGCTCCCGTAAAAAGTTGCTGTTTTCTTTAATGCCTTCCAGCTTGGAGACTTTACGCTCTGAACCTGACTGAGACGAGGATTGAGATCTAATCGGAGTCTGAACCATAGGAGGGAGAAAGTAAGATTTCGCTGGATTTATGCGACCAAAATGACCGTGCTACCACAACTAATTTGGCCAATCAAGCAGATTGTCCGGTAACCCGGTCGGGTTTTAGGTGAATAGAGTTATCTTAGCACTGGATCCCCAGTAAAAGTCACCGCTGAGAATGGTTATTTACAAGACTTTTTTTTGGTGCCGGCGATCGCCGGTCTATTCCTCAGGAAGCGGATTTTGCTCAACGCCATCGTGATGTCGAGCGCCGAGTGCCCTGGGCAGGCTTGACCGGAGGATCAGAGATATTTCAAGACGGTTGAGGCTCCACCAAGCGCCAGCGACCAACAACACAACGAGTACACCCAGCCGACCTAAATTCCGAGTGCAGCGAGACTGCGGTAGGTCAGCAGGGTTATGGAGGCTATAGCGATTGCGATCAACCGGTCGCCGGTTTGACCCAAAAGCGAGTCAAGACAAATGGAGCAGCCGAATCGATGCGCAGAGTTCGAACGGCTAAGGTGTTGAGCATCAGCCCTTGAACATCGTAGACACCAGCGGCTGTGTCGTTGGCAATGTTGATCGAGGGGGCACTGGGCCCTTGGGCGATCGCGACACAGTGGCCATCGGCATCTAGGCACGAGATGGTGAGCGGTGCCGTACTGATGTAGCCAAAGTCAATTTCGATAATCGCTTGGCCCAGGGTGATTTTTAGCCCCGAGCGAGGGGCATGGGCCATCAGGGTCAGGGCAGTGGCCTCCGCTTGAAAATGGGGGTTGGAAGGGCGTAGGGCGATCGTTGATTCAAAGCACACCTGCTGCGGCGCAAACTGGCGATCAACGGGCTCAAAATTACTCAGGGTTTGAATCGGTAGGCAAGACCACGTAGAGGCTAGCGCCGCAGCGGGGGCGGGGAAACTAGCCGGTGAACCGCTGGCAGCCCGCAAGGTAGCGGCAGCTTGAGTGTCAATGACTTGGCTTTGCATAAAAACTTGATGAGGTAGACATCCCTGCGAGTCAAGGGAGTCTACAGTCGCAACCTCGGAAATTGCGTAGGCTGTGCTCGGTAAATGTGACACTTTGGTAGCTGACATAGGAACAGTCCTGAAGTTGTTCACGGTCAGAAACCTCCTGATTTGATTGGATCTTTGACTAGATCAACGAAGGTCCTTCATAAAGGTCCGGGTCTCTTCATAGGCGCTTTACATTCACTGGGGTGGCTGCTCCGGATGTTTTTGCGAAAATCGACTGCCAGTTTTTGGAGAAGGCTTTGCCCCGGGGGACATCTTCTTGGAAATTAAGCCATCGTAGCCATTGCCGGATCCAAGATGGTGTTGTAGCAGCCAAAGAGTTTAATCGTTTCGGTACAGCTCGTCAGAGATTGCAGCGTCTCTTGGGTATGAGGTGACTCAAGACTGGCTTCCAAATCTAAAAAGAAGAGATATTCGCCGAGCGATCGCTTCGTTGGTCGAGACTCAATGCGACTGAGGTTGATTTTGGCTTGGGCAAATATTTCCAAAGGTCGCAACAAGGCTCCAGGCGCATTGACCGGCAGACTCAGGGCCAGGGACGTATGTTGTCCGCGGGAGGTCGGCGCTTTGCCCAAAACCCAGAATTTAGTGCAGTTGTCCGGCTGATCGTTGATGCTGCGAGCTAAAACGGGTAAATCATATAAATCAGCCGCCCATTCAGAAGCAATGGTCGCGATCGCCGGGGCATCTTTCAGATGCTCTAAGGATTCGGTAGTTGAGCGGCTGGGCACGAGTGTCGCCTGAGAACAATGGCGGGCCAACCACTGCTGGCATTGGCCCAGGGCTTGGGGATGCGAATAGACTGTCTGTATTTGGTCCACCGTTGGGGCATAGGTAATTAAGGTATGCCGAATGGGCAATACCAATGCCTGCTGAATCTGCAGGGCTGACCGCTGCCAGAGGGTGTCTAAGGTAACAGCGACACTTCCCTCAATAGAGTTTTCCACAGGAACGATGGCGATGGTTACGGCATCATCATCCACCGCTTGAATTGCTTGCAAAATACTGGGGTAAGCGACCCGCGTCGTAGTTTCTTGGTGATGCTGCTGCAGCCAATTTTCATAACGCAGAGCAGCTTGTTCAGAAAAGGTCCCCTTCGGTCCGAGATGGGCGATCGTGACAGCCATAGTGCGTAGGTTTTAAGCCGGCGATTTCATCCTCAACAGTAAGCGAAAGCCTTGAGGTCCGCTCAACATTTTCTGTCCTGTGAGCGACGGTCACCTCGCATCACCAAGCCAGCTTTAAAGGCTGGGAAGTGTCGGTGCGATCGCTCCCTCATTAGAGTCCTATTACTCCCTCGTGACAGAGCCTAGCTGAGCAAGACTCTACCCCGCACCGTAAAAACACAGTGGCTGTCCTGAATAGTTGCCAACATAAATGTTAATAGGTGTTAACGTGAAGACTAATAGGTCCGTATTTGCACGGCATAATAGGCATACTTTTGCCTGGCAAATGGCGCCTCTCTTAGCGTTTTCTCCCGTAGTTCCTCTCCATGCTCCGTCTCTCCTCTCATCAGACTGCAAAGATGCAGATCGCTCGACGTTCTGTGCCTTTACGTCACTATCTCAAGCAACCTCGACGGTTGGTTCATGCGCTCATGAACCCGGAGCAAGTGGATGAGCTTAGTCATGACACGTTTCGGTTTCACCTACGAGGATTTCAGTTTTTGATGCTGAATATTCTCCCCGTGGTTGACTTGCAAATTGATGTCCGCCAGGACGGCCTAGTGACTGTACAGTCAGTGGGGTGCGAGATTAAGGGCAATGAGTTTGTTGATCGTCAGTTTGCCCTCGACTTGTCGGGGCAGCTGCGACTCGATGAACAAGCGCAAACGACTGATCTCGACGGCTACGTGGACTTAAAAATCGAGGTCGGCCTGCCGCCAGTGCTGGCGATGACTCCACACCCCCTCTTAGAGACTACGGGCAACCAAATTTTGCGCGGGGTGCTCAACACTATTAAACAGCGGCTGCTGCGACAGCTGGCCACCGACTATGAGCGCTGGAGTCGGCAACAAGCGGCTGAAAGGCGATCGCCGGTGATGACGGCTGCTCCATCGTCAGCGTCCCTCGCCGATAGCTAATTCTTTGACTGGCAAAGCCCCCTTGAATATTGAAACCAGGTTAAGTTTTTAGCCACTTTTCCTTAACTAAAAAGTGGCTACTTTTTAGCGAAAAAAGCCGGAGCCTTCTGCATAATGTTTGCTTAAATAAGCACAGCAAAGATTTAGTTGGGTGAGTGAGCGCCACATCTATGGATAAACCATTAGATCAGTCAGAGCAGCAAACTGGGGCCGAGCCAGTTTCTGAAGCTCAATCCCCAGGTATTCCGACGCCCACAGCGATCGTCAAAACGGACTCAGCATTGGCGGCTGTAACCTCTGACCAAGCGCCTCGCTCAAAGACCGCTCTACTAGCCAAAATTGGCGCTTGCTGCTTTATTTTTGGCGCGGCAGCTTCGGCGGCCTTTACCTTGAGCCCGCGCTTAACGTTAGAAAATGGCGTTGAGAGCCTAAATTTTGAAAGCTTGAATTTTGACCTCCAAGGGTTTTTGCCAGGGGAGCAAACCGCTTTGGCGATCGCCCAAACCAGCGGTCTCGGCCCCACTGCTCAGGCCATGAGCACTCGAGGGTTAGGAGCCTTCCCGGGAGAAATATCGGCTAGTTATCTATGTATGGCTCCCGCAGCCCCCCAGGCCGACTCAGTATCGAGTGCCTCAAGCGTGGAGCCGGGATTAACAAGTCCTGCCCTAGCGGGGCTCAGAAGCGGAGTCAACCCGAAATTCACTAGTCAGTTTCAAGCTGAACCCTGGCCCAATATTCATGAATCGGCGCGTCTGGCTCGGGTGCCGGTGCTGATGTACCACGACATCCTGGCGGAAAAGGAAGTTTTTTTTGATGTCACCGTTGAGGAATTCGCCGAGCATCTCAGTCGCATCAAAGAAGAAGGGCTGACACCAATTTCCTTCGACCAGCTCTATGACCATCTCCGCACTGGCTCACCGCTACCCCCAAAGCCCGTGCTGCTGACCTTTGACGATGGCTACGAGGGACACTACACCCATGTGTATCCGTTGCTCAAGGAGTATCAGTATCCCGCTGTTTTCTCTCTGTTCACAGGCAAACTAGACGGGGAGATTGCCGGTCGCTCAACGGTGACTTGGGAGCAGGCCCAAGAAATGGCCGCTGATCCACTAATTACGATCGCCGCCCACAGTGTTATGCATCCCCGCGATCTCACGGAGCTTGACGACGCCGAACTGCAGCGCGAGGTATTTGAGTCCAAGGCCAGATTGGAGGAGCAACTCGGCATTCCGATTCGCTACTTTACCTACCCTGAAGGCAACTATGACGAACGGGTTGCCGATGTGGTCGCCGCCGCTGGTTTCGATGCAGCGCTGACCATGAGCAATTATGAGGAGTGGTTTGCCGGCGAGTCCGACGACCTACTGAGTATTGGCCGCTTTGGCCAATCGCAGCTAGAGGCGGTGATTCCCGATGCTTGGGAAGGTTTAGCGATTCCCATTGTGAGCCGCAATACGTTTGACTTTTACTCCCCTGTACGGGTGATTGAACGGCTAGAAACTGAGGCGGTGCCGCTAGCGTTGATTACCGGAGGGCGACCGGCCACGGTCCATGCCGATAGTCGCTATCAGCTAGTCGATATCCTCGCGCGCACCAACGCCGAGGCAGCCGTAGACGGAGCCTTTTTTAATCTTAGATATCTCGACTCCAATGTCATGATCGGCCCGGTGCTGAGTCAGGCCACCCAGACCTTTGTGCCGGGCAACCCGAGCGAAAATCCGCTACTAGACACCCGGCCGCTGGCCCTGATCAGCCCTGACGAGGTGAAGTTTGTGCCGTTTGATCACGCTAAGCACAATACGCTGCAGGGTATCCAAGCGGAGATGTCCGACGTTACCGATGCTTTTGTAGGGGCCGCCTGGCTCGTCCGCGATGGGGAGGCGCAGTCGCCGGCTTCTTTTGGGACGCTGTTTGACTTTGAAGCAAACCGTCACCGGGCCTTTTGGGGCATCAACAATGCCGGTCAGCCAGTCATTGGTGTCACCAAAGGCCGGATTGACTCGGTCGGTTTAGGGGAACTGCTGCACCAAGTAGGATTCCGCGATGCCATTATGGTCGATTCTGGGGCGAGCACGTCATTGGCCTACGACGGTGAGTCGCTGGTGGACTATACACCACGCCCCGTGCCCCACATGGTCGCCCTACTCGCTGAAGCCGAGGCACAGGGTCCCTGCCCCTTGACGTTTCAGGATCCGCCCGAAAATCCTTGGGGCTGGTAGCAGAGGCGATCGCGCTGCCCGTTCCCGTTACTTCGACAACGCTTCTAATGAATGTGGTTTGCTTGTTCTTCGTAACCTTAGTGAATTGTTCTACGCGCACTGTTTGACGTCGCGGAGTCGCCTACTATCCCCAGATCCCCTCCTCTGATAGACTACTGAGGAACTGAGATCGATCTGGTCAGACCCACGTAATATCAGCAGTTTTGGAGGTTACAAACCGTGTTAGAAACAACACTAGGTTTAGAGATTATTGAAGTTGTCGAAAAAGCAGCCATTGCATCTGCTCGCTGGATGGGCAAAGGCGAGAAAGATACTGCTGACCAGGTAGCGGTGGAAGCAATGCGGGAGCGCATGAACGAGATTCACATGCGTGGTCGCATTGTCATTGGTGAAGGTGAGCGTGACGATGCGCCCATGCTTTACATCGGCGAGGAAGTGGGAATCTGTACGCAGGAAGATGCGGCCAAGTATTGCAACCCCGACGAGCTGATCGAAATTGACATTGCTGTCGATCCGTGTGAAGGGACCAACCTCTGTGCCTACGGGCAGCCAGGCTCGATGGCCGTGCTAGCGATCTCAGAAAAGGGGGGTCTGTTCCATGCTCCTGATTTTTACATGAACAAGTTAGCAGCACCGGCGGCGGCTAAGGGGAAAGTTGATATCACAAAGTCTCCCACAGAGAACCTTAAAATCTTGTCTGAGTGCTTAGATCGCGCCATCGATGAGCTCGTCGTCGTCGTCATGAAGCGCGATCGCCACAACGACTTGATCAAAGAGATTCGTGAGGCTGGCGCTCGGGTTCGCTTGATTAGCGACGGTGATGTCTCGGCCGCCATTTCCTGTGGTTTTGCTGGCACCAATACCCATGCGCTGATGGGCATCGGTGCAGCCCCTGAGGGAGTCATTTCGGCCGCGGCCATGCGCTGCTTGGGCGGTCACTTCCAGGGTCAGCTAATCTACGATCCGGCGGTGGTGAAGACTGGCCTTATCGGCGAAAGTAAAGAGTCTAACGTGGCACGCCTCAAGGAAATGGGCATCGAAGACCCCGACAAAGTCTATGATGCTCACGAATTGGCCTCTGGCGAAACCGTTTTATTCGCAGCTTGCGGCATCACCTCCGGCACCCTCATGGAAGGCGTTCGTTTCTTTCACGGGGGCGCTCGGACCCAGAGCCTAGTGATTTCTAGCCAGTCTCAAACAGCACGGTTTGTCGATACGATCCACATGCCTCCAAAGCCCACTACTATCCAACTCAGGTAGGGTCAACGGGTGTGATTTCGTCGACGCTGTAATGGGACCTGACGGGTCTTACTCAATCTTTAACAGCTCAAAAGCAGCCATTTTTGTGCTGGAGTCAGAGAGGTCTATGGACTTCTCTGACTCGCTTTGTTTTGGCTAGCAGGCAGCGCATCGTTCATTATCGGAAGCTTGATTTTGTTAGATTTTTATTGAGATTCCTTGAGGGTGATCCCCTTTTTTCTTTACTTTCAGAAAAGCTTATAAACAAGCGGCCTGCTATACGCCTTGATTTTGGTGATAAGGCGACGCTTTAAAAATCCGCAGATAATAAAACTATTTCGTTTGGGAGGACGCATGAATATTGCTGTTGTGGGCTTGAGTCATAAAACCGCCCCTGTTGACGTTCGGGAAAAGCTCAGCATCCCGACCCCTCAAACTGGCGAGGCGATCGCTCAACTCCTCAGCTATCCTCACATCGAAGAGGTCTCGATTCTCAGCACGTGCAACCGCCTGGAGATCCACATTGCCAGCGACCAAGCTGACCAAGGGGTGCTAGAGGTCATCCAGTTTTTGGCCGATTACAGCAAGGTAGCGCTGCCAGAGCTACGACAGCATCTGTTCATTCTGCTGCACCAAGACGCGGTGATGCATCTGTTTCGGGTGGCGGCTGGGCTCGACAGCCTGGTACTGGGTGAAGGTCAAATCTTGGCCCAGGTCAAGCACGCCCATAAACTCGGTCAGCAGCACCAAGGCGTTAGTCGCATTCTTAACCGCTTGCTCAAGCAGGCGATTACGGTGGGCAAGCGCGTCCGTACCGAAACCAGCATTGGCACCGGGGCCGTTTCGATTAGTTCCGCCGCCGCCGAACTAGCAAAATTGAAAAAGCCGGACCTCGAAACCTGCCGTATCAGCATTTTGGGTGCGGGCAAAATGGCCCGGCTGCTGGTACAGCATTTGCTGTCTAAGGATTCCTGCCAGATCACCATCTTGAATCGCACGATTGAGCGGGCAGATCAGCTGGCAGCCCAGTTCAACGGTGCTGGTATCCAAACGGGGACCCTCGACCTGATGATGGAGACCGTCTGCAACTCTGATGTGGTCTTTACCTGCACATCATCAACCGAGCCCATTTTGGACAAGGCTGGGTTGACGGATGTACTGTTGCCGACACGTACGCTGATGCTGTTCGATATTTCTGTGCCGCGCAACGTACATACTGACGTGAACGATTTGCCTAACGTGCATGCGTTTAATGTGGATGACCTCAAAGCGGTGGTGGCACAAAACCAGGAGAGCCGCCGCCAAATGGCGATGGAGGCAGAGCGACTATTAGAAGAAGAACTGGACGCTTTTATGGACTGGTGGCGATCGCTCGACACTGTGTTCACCATCAGCAGCCTGCGGAGCAAGGTCGAGTCCATTCGTGAGCAGGAGCTCGAAAAAGCCCTCTCGCGCCTGGGTGAAGAGTTTGGCAACAAAAAGCAGCGAGAAGTGATCGAGGCGCTGACACGGGGCATTGTGAACAAAATATTGCACGATCCCATGGTGCAGCTCCGAGCCCAGCGCGATATTGAAGCGCGCCAGCAGGCCATGACTGCCCTCCATACCTTGTTTGACCTAGAGCCATTGCCAAATAGCAAGTTTAGCTAGCGCCTGGCACTGGTGCGTCATCAGGATCTAGCTACAGTAGAGGAGCGGCCTCCTGCTCAGCTCCATACAATGCCCTAGTTGCCAGAGTGAGCAAGTCGTCAAGCAAGGCTTTGACACGCTGAAAGAGGGCGCTTCTATCCAGCGATATCGAGGCCAGTCGTGTGGCCAACGCTGCAACGAGCACGCCGCCCCCCGGATGGCCCGCTGGCGTAGCTCTAGCGCAGTGGGCAGCTACGCCAGCGGGCCAAGCACCCAGCAGGCATGGATGTGAGGGCCACTGGGTGCTTGGTGAAAAGACCAAAACCGTGATAAAAATGGGGCCTTGTTCAAGACCATTGACGATTATAGACTCCTCAGTAGCAGAGGCTTTGGACCCATGCGCTTTTAGCAGACCATTGCCAAGTGTGGCTCGTGCTTGTTCGCTCTGTACACGTGAGTCAACCGGGGATTGTGCTGTCAAATCAACATCAGTAAGCCCGCGATCGCTTGAGCATGACCAGTCAGAGATGTCATGAACGAAGCCCCCTGCTTCAAGTGATGAAGCAGGGGGCTTTTGCCGTTAGATTGGCTCGATTTGGATTTCCACTTCAGTGACGTTGCCCTGGGTAATTACAGGATAAGCCGTTGTGCTAGTCCACTGGAGCCCCCCATCGTAAAAGACCTGAGCCCTCACCACATAGCGATTTCGGGCAACGATCTCAGCAGGGTCATAGGTGAGGGAAAAGGGAATAGGCACTTGCTGACCCGCCGTTTGGATGGTTTTCCCCGCAATTACTTGAGAGGGCGCGTCGGCTCGGCTGACATCCTCTAAGGTGACAACCAAGGTCGCATTAGGGGGCAGCGCGATACGCTGGTTATAGGTCACGGTACCGGTCACCGTGGCAGCGGTTGGAGCTTCACAGGCCATCCGCAATGCGCCGATCAACCAAGCGCCTGGTCGCGGTTCCAGGGCACTGGAGCCATCGATCGCATTTTGCCAACCTACTCCTTCCGCATCATACTGCTCCATATTGCGCTTCATCGCGATGAGATCGCTCGTCACCTGTGAACGGCTAGTGTCGAGAGAAGCCAGAAGCTCATCGGTGTTGCTGGCATCGGGCATGGTCAGGACGATCGCACAGACTTCATTGCCGGTGGGAGGCGCTGGGCTAGCCGCTTGGGCGGGCAGACGATGGCCCAGTAGGGAGACCCCAGCAAGCAGCGCGATCACGACTCCCACAGCCAGCAGACGCAAACTTTGCAATTGATTTTTTCGCATCATGATTTAGCACTCAAAAAAGGGTGAATTCCAGAGGCATCGTAGTGGAAAAAGCTCAGTTGCTTCTACCGGTTACAATTTTGGATCTCGCGATGATCTCCGGACATCGCAATGTCCGAGTTGGCGGTACTGCGAATTTCCTTGCATCCCATTTTACCGACGGTTCCGGTGTTTATGACTGCCCTGGCGCCAACCGTTGATCAGGTCTGGGGTCGCTGCTTGATGAACTTCATTTCGCCCGCATAGTCGCCCGCAGCAACGACTCCGGCGGGTTGCCAACCCATATGAAGATAAAAGCCATATGCTCGCAGCATAGGTTCATTGCCCGTCACGAGCCAAATTTCTGTGTGTCCCCGGGCAAATAACCAGTCCTCAGCTATGTGTAGCAGTACCCGTCCGATGCCTCTCCCCTCATATTCGGGTCGTACAAAGAGGCCAAAAACTGCGGCATCACTCCTATTAGCGATGGCAAACCCTACTGAACAATTGTTGATATCAGCAATCCAAGCACAGCAGTCAATCGCCAGCATGTCGGCAATCGACTGCTGCGTAATGCCCAACGCGGCAATCTCCTCACGAGATTGGTAATTTTCGCGCACGCTTGTCCGAATGTCGAACAGCGTTTCAATATCCACCGGCTGAGCTGTGCGAATGATCATGTTGCCAATGCTTTACAGCGTAAATAGAGTCGCGGGCCACGAGCGACAACTAGCTGAAATTGATTCTCTAGCTTGGACTGGGAAATATTCACAGTTACTAACGCGATCGCACATTAGTGATGGACGGGGTCTGGGACTCGTTGGTCAACGGTCTTAGCGGGAGGGTGCGATTGCGGCTGAGAGGGGCCTCGCTTCACCAGCATATAGGCGGCAGGCACGAAATATAGTGCCAACAGGGTCGCGCCGGCGATGCCTCCAGAAATGGACAGTGCCAACGGCCGCCAAAACGGATCACCATCGAGTAGCAGCGGCGCAAACCCCACCATCGTTGTCACCGTAGTGGTCAATACGTGACGAGTTGCCTGCAGCGTTACCCGCTGTACCCCTTTGGCCATGCCTTGGCTAGCCTCCGGATCATCATTTAAAGCCGTCAACACTACGATGGAGTCATTGATGGCGACCCCGACTAACCCCATCGAGCCAATAATGGCCGTAAAGCCCAGGAGTGAGTCAAAGATCTTCAGCGACAACATCGCCATGCCAATAGACCCGGTGGCCACCACCGCAATAATACCCGCCTGCCGAAACGACCCCAGCGATAGCACCAATGCCGTCACCATCCCCAATACCAAGAGGGGGACAAACAGCAGCAGGTTACCCACTGCCGTATTTTGGTCCTCGTATTCACCGCCAAACTCATAGCGATATCCCGGCGGGAGTTCAAAATTTTCGGCGGCCAACCGTTCTCGTAAAGCTGTCAGCACCGTATTAGGCAACACCCCTGCCGTAATAAAAGCCTGAACTGTGTTAACCCGCTGTTCATGGCGCCGAGCAATGCCTGCAAGCTGAGGCTGGAGGGCAAACTCACCCAGTGCAGAGACCGGTCGAAAGTCGCGATCTTGAGCTTGCTCAGGGCGCAAATCGAGGGACATCAGCGCTTGTAAACTAGCGCGATCAGCCTTGGACAGCCGGATTCGGACCGGTAAATTTTCTGTAGACTCTAAAATGGCCCCGCCGGTCACCCCTTCGGAATAAGCCTGGAGTTGCTGAGCCACATCGGTGTTCGTCAGTCCGGCTTGTCGGACTTGTTCTTCGTCTAGGGTCAAGGCGAGCTGGGGCTGCCCTTCGGTCAAGTCATCCCGGACACCGATGACATCGGGAACTTCGGCCATGATGGCACGCACCTCTATGCCCAGGCGACGCAGTTCATCCAGGTTAGGGCCATAAATGCGCATCTCTACCGGCGCATCAAAAGGTGGCCCCTGCTGAAACTTTTGGGCCATGACGCGAGCCGCTGGAAACTGCTGCGCCAGCTCTTGCTGCACGGTACGGACTAACGGTTCCAGGCCAGTCTCAGATTTGAGCTGCACCATCGCCTGGGCGTAGTAAGGCTGATTGCGGCGATCGCCCTGGAGGTTGTAATAAAACCGGGGGGCGCTTTCCCCCACAAACCAATACACCGCTTCGACGTTCTCATGCTGCAAAATCACCTCCCGGGCTCTCAATACTTGCTGCCGGGTTTCCTCAATGGAAGTTTGGGCAGCAAACTCCATTTCAATGTGAAACTGGTCACGATTAAGCAGGGGAAAAAACTGATTTTCCAAGGTGCTAGCAGAGATGAACCCCACGAGGGAAATGGCTAGTGTGAAGGCGATCGCCAGTAGAGGACGAGTTGTGGCTCGCCGCAGTGACCACTGATATAGGCGGGTCAATCGCGGCAGCGATAGGCCTTCGCTCCACCAAGTACCTGGCCGATGCAAAAATCGAGCCAGTCGTCCCCACAGACCTGTTCTACTCTGGGGATCGGTTGCAGACGGCGACAAGGCCCGCGCGGCCAAGGCAGCAATCATCGTTAAGGAAATCGCCAGGGAAGAGAGCAGTGCCAAAATTACGCCCAGCGCGATCGAGCCCACAAACTCCCCCGCCGACCCCGGCAGCAAGTAAATCGGCAAAAAAGTGAGCACCGTTGTTGCAGTAGAGGCTAGGAGTGGTACTCGCAGATAGCGCACCGCCTTAGTTGCGGCCCGTAGCGGTTCAATACCGTGGTCGAGTTCAGCGCGAATTTCATCGACCACCACGATCGCATTGTCAATCAGCAATCCCAAGGCAATGATCAGTCCTGTGACCGACATCTGATGAATCGGAATGCCAAAAACCGTCATCCAGCCAAAGACCGCAAAAATGGTAAAGGGTAACGCCGTCCCCACCACCAAGGCTGCCCGCCAGCCCATCGCGACGAGGGTCACGCTAAAGACAAGTAACGCGCTCAGTACCAAATTCACCATCAGTGAACTGATGCGATTTTCAACGTAACGACTCTGGTCAAAAATAATGTCCAGGGTGACCCCAGCTGGTAAACCTTCGCGAAAATCTGCCACCGCCGCGCGAGCAGTGGCCGCCCACTGGTCAATGCGCAAACCCGACTGCATCATCACCCCCACCACCACCGCCGGTTGGCCATCGATCATCGCTACACTACTCAGCGGTTCCCTCACCCCGCGGGTGACCTGAGCGATATCCCCCAGTCGGGTAAACTGGCCGTTGTCTGTCTGTACGGGAAGCTGACGAATCTGTTCCAAGGCGGCTAGCTCGCTGTCTACCTCAATCGCGAACGTCTCATCAGGGGTCCGCACCTGACCGGCACTGTCCTTGACATCGCTGAGTTGCACCTGGTCGGCAAGTCCTTGGGGCGAGAGTCCCACTCCTACCAGGTCAGGGGCGCTGATTTCCACCAAGATTTCTTCATCGGGGTTACCGAAAAAGTCGACCTCCTCAGTGCCCTCAACGCCGCGCAGCACAACGCCGAGCTCGTCTGCATAACGGCGCAGGATGGCATAGTTAGGCTCACCGGGTAAACGCCATGTCACCGACGCCACATAGGTATAGGCTTTCACCAATACTTCAGAAATCTCGGATTCGGCCGCGCCAGCGGGAAACAATCGGGCCGCATCGTCCATTTCATCCCGCACCTTGGACCAAACCGGCTGCACCTGATCAATCGATTCATCCAGCTCTACGGTGACGGAGGAGAACCCCACTCGGGAATCAGACGCAATGACGTGTATTTCCTCAATCTCCGCTAGCTCCTCTTCCAAAACAGTGGTTACGAGTGCCTCTACCCGTTCAGCATTGGCTCCCGGAAATGCAGTGGTAATCACAGCCACTCGGGAAACCAGTTGGGGATCTTCCTGGCGCGGCAGTGACTGATAGGAGGAGAGGCCCCACCCCAAAATCAAAATGATGGTCAAGACCAGCAGACGGAGATTCGTAAAAAAGGGGCGAACCATGGTGAGAAGGAAGTAAAAAACTCAGAAAAATCCGAACAAACAGCACATCAGTTGAACGGTTGCACCTGCTGACCGGGGACGAGGCGGTGCACGCCGTTTACCACAATCCGATCGCCCGTTTGGAGGGTACCGCGGACCAAGGCGCGATCACTTTCCTGATGCAAAATCTCCACCGCTTGGGGCTGGACTTCATACCCGTCAGACGCCTCCGCCGGGAGCAAGGTGTACACACTCCAGAGGCCTCGCAGATCTTGGGTCATGGCCGCTATGGGCAACCAAATTCCTGGCTGGTCAATGGTTTCCGTCAGCTCTACCCGCACTGTCTGCCCTGGATTGACCGTAGCTAGAGCCGCTGGCTCTAGCTGAAAGACAATCATCTGCGTACGGGTGTTGGGATCAATCTCTGGTAGAACCGATTTCACCGTAGCGTCGTAGCGATCGCGGCTCAGCGTCACCGTGACGGGCGTGCCCACGGGTAATCGACTGGCGGCTGCCTCTGGCAAACCGATACGAGCTTCGGGGGCCCCATTTTCAATCAGGCGAACCACCGTTTGCCCCGCCCCGACCACAGCCCCTTCATCCAGTACTTGGGCCGCCACCACGCCGCCAAATGGAGCTTTGAGCGTACTTTTGTCCAAACTGACATCCAGGTCTGCAATGCTGGCAGCGAGCTGTTGCACCACAGCTTGCTGCGCGGTCACCTGCTCTGGTCGAGTGCCATTGAGCAGCTCGTCAAGGTTGCTTTGGGCTTGGTCTAATCGAGCTTCTAGGGTTGCCGCACCGAAGGCAAATTCGTCTAGCTGCTCCCGAGAAATGGCCCCTTCCTCGTAAAGATATTCGCGGCGCGATCGCTGTCGCTCCTGGAGTCGAAGTTGATTTTCCACATCCTGCACGGCAGCCCGTGCTGCGGCAATATCTTCCTGTCGGGCCCCGCGCTGTAGCTCTAGCAGTCGGGCTTCAGCTTCGAGCTTTTGGGCTTCGAGTTGCTGCCGCTGGGCCATCAAGTTCTGGGTGTCCAATCGGGCGAGGGCCTGTCCCGCGGTTACGCGATCGCCCTCTTCGACCATAATCTGCACTAGCTCCCCACCGCGACTAAAGCCCAGCTCACTGCTGCGCAACGCCGCAATCTCGCCGGTGTAGGCTCGCGCCACTTCGTAATTGTCCACGGTCGCTACGGTTAAAGTGTCTACTGTCAAAGCCGGGGCCAGATCAGTCGGTTCAGCGGCGGCATTGGTCGCGGTCAAACGGCCATAGAGCAGCGGCACGCCTACAAGCAGCAGCCCCCCAAGAACGCCCACGCTGAGCAGCCACCGCGAACTCATCGACTTCCGGTGTCTGGTTGACTGAACAACTGTGGCAGCTTTGGGGGAGTCTTCTGACTGGGAGAGGATAGCCATAGCACTTTTCCAACCATGAAAATCAACACTAGCTAGCCCACCGGATCGGCTAAGCCACCCAAGCAACGGCCTCATCATCCCTGGCGAACAGCCACAGACACCGTTTACGGGCGGTGTTATCCCGTGGGAATGACAGGTCCACAACCTTAGCAGCATGAAACTCGCCCTCAAGTAGCCGGCCCAGAGCTAAGCCTGCACCACATCGAAACCTGACTTATCCATAAGTAACATGATATTAATAATAAAACCAATATGAAATACTCATTCAACCATAACCAAATTGTCATTAATGAATCTCAAAACCCTGAGCGCTTTCATCGTTCTCGCAGAGGAATTGCACTTTGGGCGAGCCGCCCATCAATGCGGCATATCACAGCCAGCGATGAGTCGACTACTCAGCGACCTAGAAGCTGACTTAGGGGTCAAACTGCTTAACCGGACTTCCCGCGACGTGTCTCTGACCAATGCGGGTCGGGGCTTTCTCAATTCGGCGCGAAAAGCTGTTGCCTATGCCGACATGGCTGTGCGGGCTGCACAAACGGGCGTCATTAATGGCATCGATGCCCTCACGATAGGACTCAATATCTGTACAGCCCAACCCCTGTTTGGCCAACTTATCGCCAAATTTAAGCAGGCTCACCCCGAGACTCGCGTCGTCCTGTGCCAAATTGATGAACGATCGCTAGGATCGGCCCTTACCAACAACGACATCGATGTGGCGATCGCGTGGAAGATTTCGATTCCTGAGGGACTCGAACGGCACTATTTGGGCACCGTTCCCATGTCAGTACTGGTGCCCTGGGGACACCCTCTGGAAGCCAAACCCTCAGTGAGCCTAGCTGATCTAGCGCACTATCCGCTGATTTTGCCAGCCCGCGATCGCCAGCCGATTATTTACGATGCCTATCGACGCTATGCCGCCGAGGTCGGCTTCGAGCCGCGCATTGCGATCGATGTTTCGACGCTGTCGGATACGTTGGCGATGGTGGCAGCAGGGGTGGGGGTAGGAAATGCCCCCGTGGTACCAGGATTAACCTATCCAGGAGTAACAGTGCTGGAGCAATCACCATGTTTCGAGCTCAACTACGAGCTGGTGTGGGCCAATCCATCACCAGCTGTAGAGAGCCTGCTCAACCTGCTCTAATTCGCCGCTCGCGGCTCCTTACACCCGCTGCCAAAGGGCAAGGCCGCCGCCTCGACCGCGAGCAGCAATGTACTGCTCGGTAGCGGCAAAAAAGGCAAAAAAGGGCAGTTTGGCGATCGCCATGTCTTGAAAGTCTTGATTCCCAGATCGCCGCTGGCCGACAGCGCCTCGATAAATCGGTAAACCAAATCCGGTAACCAGTAAGCGGGTGAAGTCAAAGGCCAATAGATTTTTGCCATCACAACGGCGGGCCGGGCCGGTAAATTGCAGCTTGAGCGGCCCAACATGGAGCTGATTGGTAATCTGGAACAGCCCTTCGCGTTCGGGATAGGGGGCAAAGGCGAGCTGAGCGATCGCCAACTTAGGAATATAAAATCCGCTACCGATAGGCTGTCCTGCCTTGAACTTAGCCTTTTTAGATGCAGTAAAACAAAGCCGCCATCGGCCTAACAGTTCATCTGCTGTCACCATTTGTCGCGCCTGCTTCGCGCTCCGTTCTAACTCCAGCAGCGCTGCAGTGAGGACTTTGCCATCCGGTCGCTGAGCCCCGGTTTGGGTGAAACCCTGTAACGCTTGGGTAATAACATCGTCAGGAGAACGGTCAGGGTTCTGTGACATTCAGCTTGCCACCGGCCTAAAAGGGCAGCTTCTTTTTGCTGGCTTTCTCGCGATCGTAGTCGAGTTCCTTGAGTTTTTTCATAATGCGGCCAAAGTATTCGCCGAGATACTCCTCAACAGTCGTCATCTCCTCAGGATTGATGTGAAAGGTCCCATACACCTCATCCATTGGTGCCGACAACGGCTCAGAACCAGCAACCACCTCCGTAAAAGCTAGCCGGTCAGCAATGTTCCAGCCCCATTCAAAATAGGATAGACCTTTTTTAACCGTGCGCAAAAGACCTAACGGCATACGAGAAACCCTGGCATCTTGCCCTGTCAACCGCTCACACAAACGAATAATCTCATTGGCTTCCCAAGGACGGCTCCCCGCCAACGGAAAGGTTTTTTGAATGGTATCTGGGTTATCCAGCGAGGCAACTGCAAAACGAGCAATATCCTGGGTATTCATGTACGCGATCGGCGCTGCGCCATTCATCACCCAAATGCCCTGCTTTTCTAAGATCGGAATTGCATACTGGCCGATCAGCCCTTGCAAAAAGCCACAGGGCCGCAAAATGGTGTAATCTAATTCCGATTCTTGCAGAAACTTCTCCGTACAAGCCTTAATTGTCATCAGCGGCACATCGGGATAGTTTTCTGCATTCAAGATTGAGAAAAAGATAAAGCGGCTAATACCCGCTGCTTTGGCCGCTTTGATTAGACTAACCTTGCCATCCCAATCCACTTGGTCGATCGCATCTGCCGGTCGCGCCGTCGCCGCATCGATCACTGCATCTACCCCCTCCAGAGCTGGAGGTAGAGTCGCCGCGGCACACAGGTTACCCCGCAACAGTTGGGCTCCCCACTCGCGCAGAAAGGCACCCCGCTGAAAACTACGGACGAAGCACTGCACCTCATGCCCTTCGTCCAGCGCTCGCCGAACGATTTGCCTGCCCAGCGTGCCGGTGGCACCGATGACCAAAAGTTTCATGAAAAATTAGAAACAAAAATTTACGTTCTTTCAACCATACCAGATCAACCCCAGGTGTCTCATCTGTCCGACCTGGGGTTTTCGAGAGTTTACTCTTCGCCGCCCTGCAAACGCAGCATGAGAAATCCGACTCCCAGGCCCACCAAGGTGAGCACAAAGATTAGAATGGCTGTACTAAAAATCTCGCCGCCCATATTGACTGCATCTCCTATGCTTAAGTGCGCTGATTGCTAAAAGAGTAATATTCGCAAGATTTATTCTACAGTTTTGCGGGATCTCTAAGCGGCTTCAGCCCGCCCTTGTTTGACGTTCTTATGACTCATTCCCTCGATGCTCCTTTAAAAACAGTCAATGCTCGCCTTAAAGCCGCCCGCTTAGGTCTCAAAATTGAACGTCGCGGTGATACATTGGCCCTTCGCGGAACCTTACCCCCCCGACCTGGGAGCGATCGCACCCACTCCTATCAGCAGCGTATTCCCCTCAAGCTGCCAGCAACAAAGAGCGGACTTAAGCAGGCCGAGCAGGAAGCCAAGGTCATCGCCGCCAAACTGATCGAAAAGACGTTCGACTGGCGTCGGTATCTGAGCGACTCTGGCCCCCGACTTAGTTCGGCTGAATTAGGAGACCAAGTGGCTGCCTTTGAGGCTCACTACCTGGCCACAGGGCAGGCCGACCCTGACAAACATCCCGCCTCCGTCCAATCCACCTGGGATAAAGCCTATGCTCCCTACCTCCGGAAGTTGAGGGTCTTGAGCGATCGCCGACCTAATCTGAGTTTGCCAGAGGCGATCGTGGCGACCGTCAAGGCAACCCAGGCCCACTCCCGCAGCCGCCAAGTTTGCTGCACCGCGATGGAGGCCTTTGCCAAATTTCTCTCTCTGGAGCTGCCCACCGACCTCAAAACCCTATGGGGTAAGTACGGCAGCGGCCACACCCAGGCCCGCCAGTTACCCACCGATGACCTCATCGTGGAATGGTTTCATCGCATTCCGAATCCCGCTTGGCAATTCGTTTACGGTCTGATGGCAACCTACGGACTACGGAATCACGAAGTATTCTTTTGCGACTACAGCACCCTGACGAACGGCGACCCAGAGTCGGCGATCGAAGTCCTAGAGACCACCAAAACTGGAGCCCACGATGTCTGGCCGTTTCCTCCTCAGTGGGTTGAGGAGTTTGGTCTGCGAGATCTGTCTTTGCCCAACCTCGAAACCAACTTGACCCAAACCACCCTGCAACGCATCGGCCAGCAAGTGACGCTCCAATTTCATCGCTATAGAATTCCCTTTGCCCCCTACGATCTGCGCCATGCCTGGGCCGTGCGAACGATTCTGCTGGGTTTACCCGATACCGTCGCCGCTCGTATGATGGGACACTCCGTTGCCATTCATAATCGGACTTATCATCGGTGGATTACGCGCCGCAACCAGCGTCAGGCAGTGCAGGCCGCCCTCAAGTCTAATTGATTGGCCCAATCAGCTTGATACGCCCCCTTTAGGCTGAGACTTTTGAGCACTTGCTACCGCTCGGATTGCGTGATGACGGGGTTCACGATTGATCAAGACGGCTAAGAACAGTTCTAAGATCTTCAGCCTCAATGTAGAGATCGGCAGCTTTTGAGAGCGCACCTTGCTTGGTTCTGTCATGTCACCCAGAACTGGCTCTCCGAGACCGAAGCCGACTAGTCACTTCCTCAGCCTGTTCTCACTGTTTTCTTACTTCAGACCCGCTCCAGCCCTGGAGAAATATGTCATGGTTTATTCAGATGAGTTTTGCTTGTAGGTCATGAAACATCGTTGGATCAGTCTGCTGCTCTGCATTTTTAGCTTTGCGATGAGTTTCACAGCTCCCGCCTGTGCAGCCAATCACAGCAGCTCAGATGGCGCTTTGCCAGTAGCCACGACAATAGCAGAAACCACCTCAGCCATTTTTGCGGGCGGCTGTTTCTGGTGTATGGAAAAGCCCTTTGATGAGTTATCCGGTGTCACCGATACGACCTCTGGCTATATCGGAGGGACAGTCGAAAATCCTACTTATGAGCAGGTTTCCAATGGTGGAACTGGCCACTTTGAAGCCGTCAAAGTCACTTATAACCCGTCACAAGTCAGCTATGAAAAGCTGCTAGAGGTGTTTTGGCGCAATGTCGATCCCGTTGATGATCGGGGGCAATTTTGCGACAAGGGGAGCCAGTACCGTTCGGCTATCTTTTATCAAGACTCACAGCAGGCGGCAGCGGCCCGCAATTCTAAGGAAGCGTTAGCAGCAGAAAAGTTCGATCAGGATATTGCAACGGAGATTTTGCCAGCTTCGGATTTTTATCCTGCGGAAGATTATCACCAAAACTATTACAAGACCCACTCCACTCGGTACAAAATCTATCGGTTTGCCTGCGGACGTGACCAGCGCCTTGAGCAGATTTGGGGCGATACTTCTGCTACCTAGCTGATCTGTCTTGCTCCAGACCTGCTGCTCAGGGTCCAACTAGACTGCCGCTGTTTCTGGCTCTGGATCAGCCATGGTTGTATCCATCGGGTCTAGGGTTTGGATGACCTGTACTAGCTCGCGCTCAAAGGCAACTTGTGCTCGGTTAGTACGTCCTCCGATCCAAAAGCGATCGCCTGACTCCAGCGCCCAAACTTGGGAATGGGAAATGTAGCTCATCAGGACTCCTACCATGAGCAAACCAAACCCTAGATAAACAACTGGAATACCCGGGTCAGCTTTAATTTGTAAACCAGTGCTACCGACTAGGTCTACGATCGCCAAATCGATGCCGTTGACAAAGGTTGACATCCCTTTGCGCACGGTAGACACGAGCTCACCGTCGTTGTTGTAGACCAGCAGGGTACCTTGCAGGTCACTGGCAATGAGCGAAACCCCCTCACTCATATCAGGGTTTGTGGGTAACCAAGTGCCCCACAAACGCGCTTTACCCCTAGTTTCCAGTTGCCCCATGGGCACATCTAGTACAGGACTGTTGTTGAACTTGACCTTAACCCCGGCAATCCCCCAGTCGGCTTGATACAGCGTGACGCCCCGATAGCGTAGCGGTTCATTCACATGGATGGTTTTGTGCTTAAGTTCCTGGCCCGCTTCGTCAATGACAGACAGGTCGGAGTAAAACTGGTCAATGACGCCTTCTGGTGTGTAATCAATCCAGAAATCGTTCACTCGCACCGCCCAGTCTTTAGGTACTTGGGCCGCTGCCCACGGACCTGCATCAAAAATATTCCGAATTTGAAATACCTGGCCGCTAGGCACCAGCTCTTGGGCAAAGAAGCCCGTCATGGCTCCGTAAATAGCCCCGGCGAGAATGATGAGCATACTGGCATGAACAACGATTGGACCAATTCGTCCAGCGACGCCTTTTTGCGCATATAGAGCGCGATCGCGCGTAAAAACTCGATAGCCCCGCTCTGCTAGCAGCGGCGACAAAGTGTCTAAGTTTCCTTGGTTGAGCTCCGCACTCAGCGCGAGCTTGTTGAACTGACGCGGCTTGGTATAAAAATTCCACGTGCGGGAAAACCAACGCAACGCCGTAATTTGGCGGGTAAAGGTGCAGGCAGTCAAGCTCGCCCCAAAGAGAATCAAAATCGCCAGGTACCACCAGGTGCGATAAACGTGATCTAACCCGGATATCAGGATAAACCGCCAGTCGAGAAACCCAAATAATGCCGGGTCCGATGGATAGTTGGCCTGATAAAAAGCCAGGGATTCTCCTTGCTCAATGACAGTGCCCAAAATGCTGGTCACAGCAATTACCAACAGCAGGGCGATCGCCAGCCTCAGATCTGCTAGTAGGGGCAAGAGCTCTCGCTTTACATACCGCTGTATCCAGCGATTCACCGTGGTCATAATATGCGCAGGGGAAGTCATAGATTCGTTTGATACATAAAGGCGAAATGAACGGATTAGAGCCTTGCCAAACCGCCGCTCACGGCTATACCAGTTGACTTGGGGCAAAGCGAATCAATAAAGAAAAGACGCCAAAACCGACCAGTAAAATCCCGCTTGCCGGGGTAATCCATGCTGACCAACGGCGAATTTCTAAAAATCGCCTGATGGTTGCCGTAAAGCTACCGGCAATGACGAGGGGAGTCACATAGCCCACGGTATAGGCCAACAGCAGCCCCGCCCCCAAGACGGGATCTCCCGTAGTTGAGATCCACGCCAGGAGAGTTGCCAACACAGGCGTACTGCAGGGCGAAGCCACCAGCCCAAAGGTCAAGCCTAATAGATAGCTTTTAATCGCTAGGGGAAAGCCCTGATCCATCACATCGATGTTGCCAAAACTCGGCAGCGGCAAAGGCAAAGCCTCTAGTAAATTGAGCCCCATGAGAATGGCTAACACACTGACAATGATGGGCAGTCCCACGCCGATTTGTCCGTACACGCGACCAATAGCTCCCGCCACTAACCCCAGAGCTGCCAGTGTCGTCGCTAAGCCCAGGGCAAACCAAACCGCTTGGGCCAAGGATTGAATTTTGTCTTTGGCTTCGTAGCCGCCCATGTAGCCCACCATGATCGGCAGCATAGACAATGTGCAGGGCGTCAGACTCGTCAGTAACCCGGCCAACCAAACAACGCCCACGCTCACTGGCGACAAACTCGTCAGCTGCTGGGAAACGAGCGTATCGGCGTACTGACTGATCTCGTAGAGTGTGGTCTGGAGCGTATCTAGCATACGAGCGCTTGCTGCCTTAACGTGTACTAACTTTCCTTAATCACCATCTTAAACGCGTGACCGTTGGGAGAGCAGCCGGCATCAGCACCACATCGTTGCAATCGCCCATTCCTTCATCTCATCTCACTGAGGACAATGTTAGAAAACTTGCTTTGTCGATGGGCAGGCTATTGTGATCGCCGCAACGCTGTCCCCGCAAGGGGCAAACTGACCACATTATCCGCTTTCATTTCCCGAGCCACTCGCGTGAGCAGGGCCGCGATCGCCAAGCTGGAAATCATCGAACTGCCCCCATAGCTAAACAGCGGCAATGGTAAACCTGTCGTTGGCAGCGCCCCAATCGCGACGCCAATATTCAAAAACGATTGCCCCACCAGCACAACGAGGGCACCCACCGCAATGAGCCGCTGCAGGGGATGCTGGGTACGCATGGCAACCAACGTTCCCAGCGAGGCATAGGACAACAGCAACGCAAATAAAAAGAGGCTGCCGATAAAGCCAAATTCCTCAGCGTAAACCGAGAAAATGAAATCAGTGTATTGAATGGGCAAAAAGTCGAGCTTTTGCTCCGAGAACCCTAATCCACTGCCTAGCCAGCCACCGGAGCCCACCGCCAGCAAACTTTGGATCAATTGATATCCATTGCCCGTGGGGTCGGCCCAGGGATTCAGAAAGGCGGTAATCCGCTCCCGCTGATAGGCATTAGCACTCAGACTAATGATCGCAGCTCCTAACCCAGTCACCGCCGTACTTGCTAACAGGCGATAGGGCAGCCCTGCCGCCAGAGCCACAAACCACAGCGATAGCCCACAGATAGCGGCTGTGCTCAAGTTGGGCTGTAGCAAAATCATGGCGATCGCGATGGCAAACAACCCCGTCCACAGGCCCCGAGTCGACCATGACAAGCTAGACCAGCGGCCAAACAAACGAGCCGCCTGCAAAATCAGGAGTGGCTTCAGCAGCTCTGAGGGTTGCACTAAAAAGGGCCCCACAGCCAACCAACGGGTAGCACCATTGATGGTGATGCCAAAGTTGGGCATTAGCGTCAACAGCAACAGACCGATCAGCACAAAGAATGCGAGCCCCGACAAGCGGACCAGTCGAGTCAACGGCTGCCGCACGATCCAATTAAATAGCGTCAGCCCTAAAAACACCCACATCAACTGAATCGCCAAAAACCGCCAGCCGACTCCCGTTTCCGCTAGTGAGGCTGGATACGAAGCGGAAAACAGCGTGATTAGCCCGACGGATAACCAGACTAATGTCAGCCAACGCGTCAGCCGGGCCTCTCTAGACCACTGTTGTGTCGCAGGATCAATGACTGGGAAAAGGTGCCGTGAATAGGGTGCGATCGCATTGAAGATCATGAGATGAGTATTCCTGTACTCGCAAAGCAGTCCACCGGCATCAAACTGACACCGACCACAGCCCAATAAAATTGATCACCAGGTCAGGCACTTTTCAGGGTCTAGTCAAAAAGTCTCGCAAGCTTATGCCTTTCTGGGATCTAGGTAAGAGCCAACCACCAAAATATCCGGCAAGTATAGCAGGTGGATTCAAACTTGCGACGTCTCGTCTCGCCAAACAGGCGGCCTCAGTATCGATGCCACTTCTCTACCTCTGTCTTGGCACGATGCAGCCCCATCGGGAGAGCGCAACGCTGGTCATACGAATGCTCTTGGCGGTCAATTATTGACAACCTCAAAAAAAATAGGCGTTGGTCTCCCACGCCTACCTTAATCACTCACATTACCCAAAGCAGTCTGCTACAAAAGCCCAGTATTCGTACCAGGTTTACCAGTTGCCATTTCCACCTTAACGATTTTGCCACCCATTTTTTGGATGCGCTGCTGCTCACGAAACCAGTTGTCGTAGGGAACCAGATTGGTGAAAAAGGTATTTTGCAACTCCCGCTGGGTGCGAATGCGAGTTTGACTCGGAACACAGGCCGTAATCTTAAACATTCGCATGATTTGTTAGTTCTCCTGACCTAAATCAATCAACAGCAGTTAGTCAAACAGTCTTGTTGCGATCGCCTTTTCCGCAGAAAAGCACCATCACTCATGAAGACCAAAAAGTTATCTAAAACATCTCCCGCAGAAACTGTTGTCTCAAGCCAATGCTAAGCCGGGAAGCCCGAGCTTCAACACTCGCCCCAGACAGAGACTCTGCGGGAGCGCATCTTAACGATGATGAACGAACTTATTGAGACCGTGCCTAGCTAATGCCAGAGCAGATGTAGTCAAAATAAACGCCCATTTCCTTACCGGCATCAGCACCGACCAAGCTCGCGGTGACTTCTTTCATTGCTTGAATCGCGTTCACGGTTGCACCGATGGGCACACCCAAGGAGTTGTAGGTCTCTTTGAGGCCATTCAACACGCGCTCATCCAAGATGGAAGGGTCGCCAGCCAACATCGCGTAGGTGGAGTAACGGAGGTAGTAGTCCAAGTCGCGGATGCAAGCAGCATAGCGACGAGTGGTATACATGTTGCCGCCAGGACGGGTGATATCGGAGTAAAGCAGAGACTTAGCGACTGCTTCCTTCACGATTTCAGCAGCGTTAGCGCTGATCGCGGTAGCCGCACGAACGCGGAGTTCACCAGTTTGGAAGTAAGCCTTCAGCTTGTCCAAGGAACCACCATCGAGGTACTTACCTTGTACGTCAGAGGCATTAATGACTGCAGTAATTGCGTCTTGCATGATTTGTTTCCTTAAATGTCCTTACTTGCGTTAAACGTAGGTTGAGCTTTGCAGGGCTTACTGCATTGCACCAACAACATAGTCAAAGTAAGCAGATGCTTCAGCCGCATCTTCGCTAGACAGCAACCCGGAAGCAACCGACTTCATGCAGCGAACGGACTCTGCAACTGCGGGGATGGGGGTGCCCAGGGAGTTGTACATTTCCCGTACACCAACCAACCCAATCTCTTCAATGGGAGTTACGTCACCCGCAACGACACCGTAGGTGATCAAACGCAGGTAGTAATCCATGTCGCGCAGACAGGTTGCAGTCATCTCTTCGCCGTAAGCATTTCCACCGGGGGAAACAACGTCAGGGCGTTTCTGGAAAAGCTGGTCGCCAGCTTGCTTAACGATACGCTCACGAGACTCAGTCAAAACCTGAGCAATCCGCAAACGACGCTCACCAGAAGTCACAAAGGTTTTAATGCGATCTAATTCGCCAGGGCTGAGGTAGCGGGCCTCAGCATCAGCGTTCACGATAGATTTCGTGACAATGCTCATTGGATGGATTCCTCCGAAAAATGGAACCAGATACTGAATTTAGAACTGGTATTCACTGAATCTAATAACACCAGCGATCGCCCAAAGGGCCGTGAATCACTCACAAATGCTGGCTTAAATTTGGGCCTATGGAGCTCTCTAGGGAGCTGACGACCGCTCAACCTGCTAATCAGCAGTAGACAATCCTCAATGCATTCCTCCAGAGACCTTGAAACATAGGCCCCTACCGGAATCATTGTCCGGTATCAGACTTGCCTTCTTAAGAAGAGCGAAACATTTTGTAACACTCACCCTCATCTTGTCAAAGCCCAGGCAAATCAGGTCTTCAAGATACAAGTTAATGCTCGCTCTCACAGCAACTTAGAGAGCGAGCATCATGCCCATCAATGACTCAGGCAACACCGACAGCGGCGGTAAGCCACCACCCTCAATCGGTCAAAACGACACTTGGCCAAACAGCGAGCCGTTACTCAGTCTTCCCTGCCACCAAAGGCAGCTCGGTATTATCAACCGTAGAAGCCACCGGCTCAAAACTGGGTACAACCAAGTCCTTGCTCTGCTTAGTCAAGCGATTATACAAGCGTTCCGTATTGGGAAAATTGGCCGCTGGTAGCGTCGGAAAGCGACGATAGGGCACAGTATCTTCCCCAAAACATTCCGCATACTCAGGCGTGCTCAGCATGGCTTGAATAAAGCCTTTGAGTCCCTGGCTAGCCAAAATTTGGTTGTATTTCCGAATTTCCGCCTGATCAACTGGAGCCCGACCGAGGAAGTGCTTAGTACCCAGCTCAATCACCTTAGTGTTTGGATAAGGCGCATAAAACTCACGCAGATAAAGCTGCGAACAGCCAAGCCCTTCAATAAACTCCTTGAGGTTGATTTCACCATTACCCAGCTTGCTCTCTAACGCCGTAAATTCGTTTTGAACGATATAGGGCGCAATATCGCGCTCAAATATCTGACGATAGGCCGCTTGAACAATTACCTTCAGCGCTGGCTTGTCATTGAGGTTAGTCAGCTTAAAGATCTTAGTCTCCTGACGCTGACGGCTCACGCCTTGAGTCACCCGCATCTTAACTTCCGGTATCGAGCGGTTGGCGTCTGATTGGCCTAGCTCAACAAATCGGGGCGTACTCTCCGGCATATTTTGAGCCATGCCACGATCAGCCATTGTGCCACTACGGACAGACCGCATGGCCACCCCACTAGGAGTCAAATACCGTTCATAAGGCACAGTATCCTCACCGAAGGCTTCCAGGTATTCCGGACTGTCAATAATGGCGTCAACAAGCGCATAGAAGCCTTTTCTCGCGCATACGTCAAAGTAGGAATTGATTTCCTGACGACCATAGGTCGGACGACCCAGGAGTCGACGGTGAATATATTCCACTGCCTTTGTGACGTAGAGGGACGACCAATACATCTTGCGGAAGACCTCGGACTTCGCCAACATGCGAATGAACTCTTTGAGAGTGATATCGCCATTCTCTAGCTTGATTTCAGCAGTTTTTAACCGCTGACCAGCGTAAAGCTCACGGCCAAAGACCTGGCGATAAGCAGCGCTGATCACCTTTTGAGTCGAGCTCTCCGAAAAGCGCACGCTGGCTTGAGTGTTGCCAGTGGCCGGAATCTGGTCAAGCTTAAAGACCTTGGGGCCTAGCGAACCAGGATTTTGAGGACGCGCTGCAGGGTTGCTCAACTGATTGTCGATACCAGCACCGTTACGAATCAGAATCCGACGGGTATCTTTATTGAAAAATGCTGGTGACGTATCAGGATTGCGAGTTTCCTTCGGGAAAATAGCGCCGAACTGAATTTCCAGCGGGTCATTTCCAGAACCGTACACGTGCTGGTCAGGCAAGGGCTGCTCGTAGGCAGCAAAGAGCGTAACAAACTGTGGCACCTTGCGGAAGGGAGCACTGTAATTAAACAGATCAAACTGAGGTCCCCAGTTACGGCATTCTTGAGCTTCTTGGCCAAGCCCTCGCAGGTAAGGTACGGTCTCCTCGCCAAAGTAATCCGCGTATTCTTTAGAATCGACCAGCGCATCCACGAGGGCCGGTAGGCCGCCATTGGAAACAACTGCGAAATACTGCTGAACTTCTTCGCGGGAGCTGGGAGCGCGCCCTAGGATATGGCGGAAAGCCAATTCCAGGGCGCGACTATTAATGTAAGGTTCAAAAAAGTTTTTGCGGTATAGTGGCGATTGACAGAGCCGACGAATGAACTCTTTCATCGAGATTTCGCCATTGCTCACCTTAGACTCCAGGTCAGATAGCCCCAGCGAGTAGGCACGCTTGATATCGCGTTCAAACACTTGGCGATAGGCAGCCTTGACGACGGCTTTCTTCTCAAGGATGGAGAGCCCCGGCTTCATAGCATATTTGGGGCGACGCTCAGCCGCGTTGTAATAGATCTGAGGCAGCTCTAGCCCTTGCAGATCATTTGATGGCCGCTGCCGTAGCTTATTAGAAGGTGTTGGGGCCTTGAATTCTGAGAGCAGTACATCAAAGTACTGAGACACGATTTCTGAAGCTTCAGCATCTTCACGGAAATACCGCAATGACGCAAAACGCATAGTCTGAATGGCAACAATCGTGGCGGAAGAAGAGCAAGCGTTTTCAATAATTTCGCGTAGCCCCCGCACATTCACTGAGATGATGTTGGGGTCGCCAGCCACGATCGCATAGCTCAGATACCGCAAAAACCAGCTCATGTCCCGTAAGGACTTCTGCATGTTGCGGGGGCCATAGCGAGACACGTTGATGGGCCGAAACCCAGGCGGAATTGGACCACTTGGAGTACCGACACTGAAGATTGAGCGCAACCCCTCCAGAATGCCGCCGCCGTCATTCTCAATGTAGGTAGCTGTACCCAGCTGAGACTGAGTCTGCTCAGTCATGGACTCACCGCCCAAGGTCTTGCTCGGCTCTTCGTCAGCTTCGACCCGCTCCAAATAAGACAGGGGTGAGCCACCGGTAAAGATGCGGTTGGCAGCCTGAGAGACAATCAGCTCAGAGTACCGAGTCAGCGCTTCCGCGATCGCGACGCGCTTTGCCCCAGAGCTAAAGAAGCTAGAGAGCTCCTCTAATTCTCCCTTGTCGATATAGCGGTCTTGCTGTTCCGCCTGGGAGATAGTCGCGACCGGCAGCGTTTGATATAGCTGAGGGCGTGCTACAACGCTTCCACCACTAGCTGTTAGAGTCATTCCTTCTCAACGGCTCCCTACTCAAAATCTTCAAAAAAGTTTTTGCCAAGCTTCTAGCCATTACAAAACGAACTTCATTTTGTCAAAGCCAAAGAGTTTAGCCGTAAACAGCCTTCTAAACATCCAATTCGTTAGTCGAGCTGCTCACAAACAAACAACGATTAATCCAGACTTCAGATTAAAACGATTTGGGATAGAAACGAGTCAATGTTAAAAACTGTGTAACACCGACCGATTCCTTCCCATTTGCCATCCTACAAGGCGACAGCAAAAGCTTAGAAAAGTGTAAACTCATGTAACATTCCGCTGTTTTTTATGACTGCTGAGAGAGTAATTGGCGACTCCGGGCAGGCACTGAAGCGGGCTAAACGGTTTTAGGGTGGGCAAAGATGCAACCTTGTACTGGCCTTTACCCCCTATAGCCACAGTTAAGGATGAATAATCACTGGCGAGCACGGTATGGTGATTGAGCCGTTGCCCCCGTGGGAGAGCGCCTGGCTACGGCACCCACCATTCCCTTTTTGGTCGAGCTGTCATGAGTCCTTCTGCCGAGTTCATTAGTCAAGCCGTTGCCGGTTTATACAATACCTATCCGTTTCCACCGGAGCCCTTACTGGACGAACCCCCACCGGGCTATAACTGGCGCTGGCATTGGTCGGCAGCGTATGCCTTTTGCACTGGGCGCAAACCTGAAAACCAAGCCGTTCAGGTGTTGGATGCAGGCTGCGGTACGGGGGTTGGCACCGAGTACATTGCTCACCTCAATCCAGCAGCGACCATCACCGGCATCGACCTTAGCGATCGCGCCCGCGCTACCGCTGCAGAGCGTTGTCAGCGCTCCGGGGCAAACAACGTCACCTTCCAAACCCTCAGTCTTTACAACGTTAGTGACTTGAAGCAACAGTTTGACTGGATCAACTGCGTGGGGGTTTTGCACCATTTGCCTGACCCGGTGCGGGGCATTCAGTCCTTGGCCTCCGTGCTGGTCCCGGGCGGCATCATGCATGTCTTTGTATATGCGGCATTGGGGCGTTGGGAAATCACCCTGACCCAGCAAGCGATCGCTCTATTGCAGGGAGAACAACGGGGTGACTATGCGGATGGGGTGTCGGTAGGGCGGCAGCTCTTTCAAACCCTGCCAGAGCATAATCGCCTACGTCGCCGGGAGCAAGAGCGCTGGTCGATGGAAAATCAGCGCGACGCCAACTTTGCCGATATGTACGTCCATCCCCAAGAGGTCGATTATCGAGTCGATACGCTGTTTGAGCTGATCGAGGCCTCTGGGCTCACCTTCCTGGGCTTCTCAAACCCTCGCTATTGGGACTTAGCGCGCTTAATCGGCAGCAATCCTGAACTTATGGACCGTGCCCGACCGCTATCTCGGCGCGATCGCTATCGGTTAATCGAAATGCTCGATCCAGAAGTCACGCATTTTGAATTCTTCCTTGCGCAGCCACCCATTGCCCCAATTGATTGGTCAGACGACCAGCAACTGCTAGCCGCCCATCCTGAACGTCACCCCTGTATGCAGGGATGGCCCAGCCGCTCTGTGTTTGATTATGACTATCAAATCGTAGACCTATCCGAGACGGAGTACGCCTTTTTGCAAGCGTGCGATCAGGCCGTGACAACCGCAACTGTCGCTGACTGTCTAGCAGACACAAATCTTGATTTGGCCGGAGTGCGATCGCTGCAAAAGCGACAACTGCTGTTGTTATCTCCATCCTCCTAGTCGGGTCAACTGCGTAGTCAAGGACTCACCCTCAAATCTCTGTCAAAAAAGAGGCAGCGTAGCGCTATCTAATGGTTGAATGGTGAAGAGATTATGATCGGTTTAAAAGAGACCGATAGGTTGCTAAATTTATCTGTGTAAGTGACTCAATATTCCTATGTCATCTTTAACGCTGGCTTCTGCTTACGAACAGAATGTTCGGATTGGATTGGGAAAAGTTCTCATCGTCGAGGATGAAGAGCTGATTCGTGAAACCATTGGACTGGCCTTAGCAGAAGTCGGTTTCGAGGTCATGGTCGCCGGTGACGGCCTGACAGCGCTTGAGATCCTGGGGGGCAAGCGCACCGGCACCCGACAAGCCCCGGCGGATATCAGCTTAGTAATCTTAGATTTGATGCTCCCTGGCATGAATGGTTTGGACCTATGCCGACTGCTGAGACATCAAGGCATTGACGTTCCCTTACTGATATTGAGCGCTAAGAGCACTGAAACCGATCGCGTAGTTGGCCTAGAAGTCGGCGCCGATGACTATCTCATCAAACCCTTTGGGATGCGCGAACTAATTGCTCGATGTCGAGCCCTACTCCGTCGCCAGCGTGGGGCCGCAGAGCCCGATCCTGACCCCGTTTTGCGCTTCGAAGAAGTGGCCTTGAATCCCAAAGAGTGCCGCGTCTTCCTCAAGGGTGAGGAAGTTAGCCTATCGCCCAAAGAGTTTCGCATTTTAGAGCTGTTTATGAGCCAGCCCAAGCGGGTTTGGTCCCGCGATCAGATTATCGATAAGGTTTGGGGACATGACTTCATGGGCGACAACAAAACGGTGGATGTCCACATTCGTTGGATTCGCGAAAAGTTGGAAGAAGACCCCAGCAAACCCCAATACCTTAAAACAGTGCGAGGATTTGGCTATCGGTTAGGCTGATCGCTGGCTGAACGGAAAGCTGTTGACTTGCCAACCGTTGGTTTTTCCATCCTGTTGAGGCGTTCACCCATGCAGTCGTGAGCGGCAGTTCCCCACCAGTGGTCTCTGACCAGGGCATTGTGGTTTCCCCCCACTATTTGGCCTCCCAGGTAGGTGCCGATATTTTGCGGGCAGGCGGCAATGCTGTTGACGCAGCGATCGCCACCCAGGCAGCCTTAGGGGTCGTCTATCCCCACATGACTGGGGTGGGGGGCGATGCTTTTTGGCTCATTTATGACCAGCCGACTCATTCCCTACGGGGGCTGAATGGGTCAGGCCGCGCAGCCGCGGCGGCTCAGCCTGAGTTCTACCAGCGCCAGGGGTTGAGCGCAATTCCGGAGCGGGGGCCTCTGGGGGTGCAGACGGTGCCGGGGGCCGTTGACTCCTGGGGCAAAGCCCATCAGCGGTTCGGGAAGCTTGATTGGGCCGCACTCCTGCAGCCGGCCATTAGCTTGGCACGGCGGGGGTATCCCATGAGCAGTTCCCAGGCCTACTGGACACGCCGCGATCGCCCGATTTTTCAGCGCTATTCCCCCCAGTCCTGCCCATTTTTGCCCAGCGGCCGACTGCCCAAAGCAAGAGCTGTGGTGACGAACCCTGATTTGGGCAACACCTTACAATGCCTGGCCGAAGCGGGACCGGCGAGTTTTTACCAAGGGGCGATCGCCGATCAGATTGCCCAACACCTAGCCGGTATTGGCGGCCTGTTGACGACGGCAGATTTAGCCCAGCATCAATCTAACTGGTGCACGCCTATAGAGACTCGGTATCGCGGGTACCGCATCGCCCAAATGCCGCCCAATTCCCAAGGATTTGTGCTGCTGCAAATGCTCAATCTGATCGAAGCGTTCGACCTGACGACTTGGGGAGAAGGGACAGCCGACTACTATCATCTGATGGTCGAAGCAACCAAGCTAGCGTTTAAAGACCGCGATCGCTGGCTCACCGACCCCAACTTTGTCGATATTCCCCTAGCTGAACTGATTGACAAACGTTACAGCGATCAGCAACGGCAACACTTATCGCGGGAGGCAGCCGGCGTTAGTCACCCCCCCACGATTGGCGGCGATACCGTTTACACTGCTGTCACCGATCCTGCGGGAAATGCCGTCTCCGTCATCCAGAGCGTCTATTTTGACTATGGCTCAGCGGTCATTGTGCCTGGTACTGGCTTTGTTTTGCAAAATCGCGGCTGCTTTTTTTCGTTGGAGGCAGCTCACAGCAATGTGCTAACGCCCCACAAACGCACCTTTCATACTTTGATGCCAGGGATGGTGCTGTCGGCTGATGGTTCTCCTCATCTCGTGCTTGGCACCATGGGCGGCGAAGGTCAGCCGCAAACCCAGCTTGCACTTCTGACCCGGCTACTTGATTTTGGGTTCATGCCCCAGGCGGCGGTTGACGCGCCACGCTGGCGGTGGGGCCGCACCTGGGGAGAGCGAGAGACCAAATTAGCACTCGAGAGGCGAATTCCTCAGCCTGTTCGACAGCAGCTCCAAACCCTTGGGCACAGCCTCAAAGTTGAACCTGACTGGACTGAAAAAATGGGCCATGCCCATGTCATTCGCTGTAGCGGCGATGGCTCCCGTTACGAAGGCGGCTGCGACCCCCGCAGCGATGGAGCAGCTGTGGCACTGTAGCCCTAGACAGGCTAGGTCGGTTCGCAGCACCCGGAACTCTTTTTGTGAGAAGTCCAGACAGAACGCCGCGTCGGTCACGGCGCTGATACCATGGCGAGATTATGTGCTGAGTTGTTTGAGGAGCGCGATCGCAGTGCTGGAGTCTCTAGAGTATGCTTTGAGTGCCTTGCCGACCTTGCTGGTCGGGGCTGTCACCACATTGCAGCTAACTGCAATGTCTGTCATTTTTGGGTTGGTCGGCGGCACGCTGCTAGGCATCGCTCGGTTGTCAACTTTCAAGCCCATCCAGTTGGCCAGTCGAATTTACATCGATTTTTTTCGGGGCACGCCCCTGCTGGTGCAAATTTTCATGATCTACTTTGGCATTCCCGCTTTTGCCAACAGTCTGGGCACTACATTCACCTTCAATCGCTTTGTAGCAGCCGTGTTGGCATTAAGCCTCAACTCAGCCGCCTACCTGGCTGAAATTGTCCGGGGGGGGATTCAGTCTATTGAGTTGGGACAGCGCGAAGCGTCGGCTTCTCTGGGGCTGAGTCCCGTCCAAACGATGCGCTACGTAGTATTTCCCCAGGCGTTTCGACGCATGATTCCGCCGTTGGGTAATGAATTTATCACCTTGCTCAAAGACACCAGCCTTGTCGCCGTGATTGGCTACGAGGAACTCTTTCGTCGCGGGCAGCTAATCGTGGCCCAGAACTATCGCGCTTTTGAAATTTACATCACCGTCGCGCTGGTGTATCTGGTGCTCAACACGGTCTCTGCCCAAGCCTTTGCCTGGTTAGAAGCTTGGATGGATCCGGCTCAGAAATCCAAACGTCGCAGCGCTGCCAGCACCCCAGCCGCCTCAACTGAATGAGGTGGGTTCACTGAATTGGCCTGACTGCTTTTAGGCTTGATCGCCTCCTTGCCACCACAGTCGCCGCTCATAGCACTGGGGCGAATCCAGAAACTTCAGGAAGCCAGGGCCTAGAGAAAACAAGAGCAGCTGGCCAGTTGAAACTCAGCCGACGCGCTGCTCTACAGCGTGCGGCTCCCTGCGGAACCCCAGTTCTCAGCCGTCAGAAGCTGAGCGAGTCAATGGCTCAAACACATCACGCACACTGGGCAAGTAAAAGGCGGCAATCAGCGTGGCACTAAATGCGACCGAAAATAGGGCACTTCTGGAAATTTCCTGGCCGACTAAACTGGCCAAACCGTTGTTGGCAATGCACAGCACTTGAAACAGGATGGAGCCCGTCCATCCCCAAGACTGTAGTCGCCAAAAGCCGTAGGTTACCACTAGACCAAATAGGCTGATAGCCACCCCCAACGCAATCAGGACTTTGAGCGATAGAGACAGTCCTTGCAAGTCTTGGTTGAACACTTCCACGGTGCCGGTGACTAGCAGCAGCAAAAATATACCGGAAGTCAGAGACAACAAACCCATCGCAGCCTGAACAATAGTTAGCAGAACGATACTGAGCGATCGCGACATGACCTTAATTTCCTGTAAACATGAAGAGTGATGAGAATCACTGTCAGCAAATTAGCGATTAAGAGATAGTTAACGTAAAATAATAGATGTATAGACATCTCGCATGCTTGATCACTTGATTGACAACTGCATCCACCTAAAACGCTATGACGGCTCACGATCCCCACAATAACGAATTTTTATCGCCTCGCAGCCGCTATTACGGACAGTTCTCGCCGCAGAATTTGGCGTTTAACGCTAACTTGCAAGAGTTTGCATCAAGGGTGAATACGATTTGCGGCTTGGAGACTGGTGGCAAGATTGCCCCGGAGGCAGCTTACAACGAGATCGGCAAACTTTGGTACCAGCTAACTCTCAGCTACGATGCTCTCAACCCCCGCCGGGGTGGCGAGAGGGACTAAACCTCGATGCTATGGTTGCTGGCTGTGATTTAGAGCTATTTGTCCTAATCTGAAGAAGTTAGCTCCTCCACAACTTTTACTCGCAGACCTTTGGCATCCATTCCGACATTTACGCCGCCCTGGTATCTCACCTCTGGACTAGCCATGACAGCCTACATTGCTCAGGTTGCTAGCCAAACGTGGGAGTCCACAACGCAACTGACCGAGCCGATTTACCAGGGACATGTCTTTTCGGGCGCGCAACATGTTCCGATTTATGGAGAGTGGGCGGTTCCCTCACAGCCTCGAGGCACCCTCATTGGTACCTATGGCATTACTGGCAGCTTAGACAACCAGTGGTATCTCAAGCTGCTAGGCCGTAAAGCGATCGCGGCCCAGTATGCAGTTGTGCTGGTCGACTGGCGGGCCCATGGCAAAACCGCAGAGCTGTCACCAACCCTCACATCCGACGGCCTCTACGAGGGCGACGATTTTGTGTATATTGCCGCCCAAGCCAAGGCCCTCGGCTGCCCTCCACCGTTTTGGTTCACTGGCTACTCTTTGGGAGGACAACTCGCGCTTTGGGGCATCAAAGCGGCTCAGTCCCTCGACATAGCCAATTTATCCAGCGATGAGATTGGAGGGGGAGCTGTCATTTGCCCTAGCCTCGACTCTGAGCGATCACTGCGCTATTTGACCGCACATCCGGTGGGTCGTTTCATTGAGCAGGGAATCGCGCAAAAGCTACAGCAACTTGCTTGGCAGTTGCACCAACAGCACCCAGGCAAGTTTGAGCCTGCAGCGATCGAACGCGCCAACAGTATTTGGCAGTTTGACGAAGAGCTTGTGATTAGCCGATTAGGGTTTGATACGGTCGCTGACTACTACGCTGCCAGCAGCCCGCTGCCACTCTTGCCCCGGCTCCATAAGCCAACTTTAATCCTGTATGCAGCAGATGATCCGCTATTTGCCCCCACCTTGGTCTCTGATCTCAAAACGGCCTGTGCCTATAACCCGCACATTGACTTGTATCTGACCTCATCGGGTGGGCATGTCGGCTATGTCAGCAGCGCCGCAGGACAGGCTGAGGCCGGCGATCCGGACTGCTGGTGGGCCTGGAATCGCATCTTGGCATGGTGTCATCGGCACTCATAGCCACTTAGGCGGTCAATCTGCGGCATATCGGTTCAGTCTTCTTCTGTAGGAATCACATACGCTCTAGCTGCGTCACGGAACACTGTAGCGGCCAGAAATACTGCCCCCCAAGCGCTCAACCGCTTGCAGTCAAAGCGTTTGACAGCGCAATCACAAAGTTTTGAGGCTGCCAAGCTGCCAGCAAAATTACTGAAATCGCTACTCCATAAAACCAGCATTTATTTTGTAGCCCCTGATACGGGAACCTTTTATGATATTGAAGTGTTTAGAGGAGGTTGCCATGGCACAGTTAGCCATCTCACAGGTGCTCGCCAAACTACAGGCAGGGCAATCCCTTGCGAGGGCTGAATTAAGCAATTTGGATCTCAGTCAAAATTGTTTGAATGAGGGCAACTTTTCAGGGGCTTACTTGCGCCGAGCTAAGCTACATCGTGCTTCCTGTTGGGCTGCTGACTTTTCTCAGGCGACGCTGATCCTCGCTGATTTGTCTGAGTGTCGGTTAGAAGCCGCTTGCTTACGGCAAGCCAACTTAACTCAGGCTCAGTTGCACCGGGCCAACTTGCAACAGGCGATCGCTGCCGGTGTCATGATGTACGGCAGTCAAATGGAACAAGTCAATGCGCGCCAGTCCTGCTTTGATCAGGCTGATCTGCGCGCTATTGAGGCTCCTCGATCGCGGTTTGACCAGGCTAGCCTCGTGGGGGCCCAAAGCGATGCAGCCAATTTTAGTCAATCGAGCTTTGCCACCGCCAACCTCTCCCAATCGTCGTGGCATCAAGCTACGCTGGTGGGCGTCTCTTTAGCGGGCGCCACCTTGACTCAATCGCGGCTTTCCAGTGCCCTGCTCATGGGGGCCAACTTATCCGAAGCCGACATGCTGAACTGCGATCTGTCGGAAAGCGATCTCACCGGAGCGATTCTGCAAATGACCCAGCTCGACTGTAGCAATCTTTGGAATGCAATATTAATGGAGGCAGATCTGCGAGGAGCATCGCTCTATGGCGCTTATTTCGCATCAGCCAACTTAAGTCGGGCCAACCTAAGGGGTGCTGATCTCCGGGAGGCCAATTTAGAAAACGCCCAACTCGACGGCACACAGTTTGCTCAGGCCAAGGTGCGGGGAGCATTGTTCACTGGTGCCTCTGGATTATCACCCGAACAAAAGCAGGCGTTACGCCGCCAAGGGGCGCTGAATTTGGCCTAGCAACACCAGGTTGTCAATCTGGGCGTTGCGAAGCCTATGGCCCTTCGCTGTACCAAAAGAGATCGGCGATCGCCCCCTTTGCCTGCTCCACCTCAGGACTCGGATTCAGCACCACAATTTGCTGTATCAGCTCCTCGCCCAGTCGGCGCTGTACCCGGTCAGGAATGCCCCAGCCGTAGATCACGTGTCCATTACCCGCCAATACGACGACCTGAGTATCGGGATTATCGGCCTTAAACTCAGCAATGGTCATGGCCATCGTTTCGTCCCAGGTCACCTGCGCCGCAAAAAAGTTGTCGAAATTAAAATCTCCGTGGGCCCCGTGAGCACCAAACGCAGCGGTGACAAAGTCGCGGTAGTCTGGGTTAGTGGTGTCGATCGCCTCAACCGGTGGAATATAGCGAAAGTCATTGCCGGATAAGCTAGTAAGCCCTTCGCGGGCAATTTGTCGGGTGATTTCCGCGGGGGCATTCAGTGCGAGCACAGGCAGGTCTTGGGCCTGGGCAAACCGCACGACCGGCGCGTAAAACTCCCAGGGAAAGCCCCAACGTTCTTGGTATTCAGTCTGCTTGACTAGGGCTGCCTCGGAAATATCTCCCGCTAGATACCGATCAATCACCGGTTGAAAGGGCCGCTGAAACATCTCTAGGGCGATCGCAATCTCTGGATCGGCGGCATAAAGGGCCTTAATGATCTCTAGTTGAGCTGCGTGGTCAAGGGGGCTATCGTGCCGTTCTCCTAAGTAAACTACATCGGCTGACTGTAAGGCTTGAAAGGCGTCATCCTCAGTACTAGAGAGGACCATCGGCGTTGACTGCGGGGCGATCGCCTCATCGCCAGAACAGGCGGGTGCGGTGATTAGCAACGTGCCCGCGAGGGCCCAGCCCCAACCCCAAAGTTGAAATCGGATTGACATTGAGCAGTCCCTAATCGCTTGGATGATTTACGGTGCAGTGTACAGTGAGTGCTGCCGTACTCGCCAAAATGGCGGCCGCCGTGGGGTCGCACCCCATTAACGTAAACGCCGGATAGCTGATCAGGCAGAAGATTCCAGCAATTCCCACCGGAGTGGTTAAAAAATCGCCGAACTCAACCAGGGTTTCCAAAAACTTCAGTAAAAGCAGCAACCGATTTAAAATTGCCATTTGGGTCACACCTTTCGGGTCAAAGACGCCGTTGAGAGATAGCGAGAATACTGAGTCTCTAGGCTCGCCAGCTGCAGATTGCTGCGCACCTGTGCAGTTACCGATGTCTGGACCATATGGCGATGCAACCCTGACACGTAATCACTCACCCCGCGCTGGGTCTGCGAATTGACCCATTCACATGCCGGGGACGAGAAACAGGCGGATGGCTTTGACATGATTTCACCTCTGAGTTAACCGTGCGCTTCTCCACTACAGCAGTAGAACTTGAGAAGGCCTAGAACATTTGCTCAATACTCCGTAAGAGAATGGGCCCGGGTACCTTACCCACAAAACTGTCAGCGATCGCCCCCTGCCCCGTTTGCAGAACCAGATGGGGCACACCGGTAACGTGAAACTGCTGTATCTGGTCGCGCCACTGGGGATCATCAATATCCAGCATTACCCAGTTGACAGACCCTCCCAATTGCTCGTGGATAGACGCCAAGGTAGGGGCCATCCCCTGGCAGGTGGTACACCAGTCAGCGTAAAACTCAATCAGCGTCGGCTTGCCATTGTGCATTGCGACCTGATAGGGCATCGCCTGTTGAGCACTGGCTTTCAACGACATTAGGCCAGATACCGGAGAAAAATGGGCATCCGCTACCGGACGAGTTAGCCAAAATGCGGCGATCGCAAAGGTGGCAATTATCACGATCGCCCACCGGCTGCCCCGATTCATCGCTGGGTTGTCAGAACCTCGATTCACCGTCATCACTACCGACTCCATCAATATCAAATCGCTTGGTCAAAAGGTCTGCATCAACGCCGCTACCCTTTAGCGCCATATTTAAAGTGGGTGGTCGACTCCACAAGCTTGTGTAACGTCGGACTAGACTCGCCATATAGATCTAGCCATTCATAAAAGGTCAGCTCACCCTCTAGATACGCTTGGGGATGCTCCGCCCCCTCCAGCATCAAATCGCAAATCGTGCGATAGGCCGCCTGCCACGCCTCAGCGACAGCAGGCGTCCATTCATCCCCCAAAAATTCGGCAAAGGCCTGCATCAGGGCCTGCCCCACATAGGGGTAATGCTCTGCCAGGGTTCCCTTGGTCACGTGATAGGCCCCCAAGGCTTGAAGTGCATGGGCTAAAGCCGCCGGGTTATGCAAATTTTCAACAATGAGCGCAAGGGAAGCGATCAGCTTTTTTTCTTGCAATTCGAGGCTCACGTCGCTGAACATGGGCTCGATGTCTGGATGGTTTTGAAATAAATGGCGGTGAAAACAATCTGAGAAGGCCATCGCCTTAGGTCGGACCTGGGCAAAACTGGTTTCCAACAAACGAATTTGATCCGTCATAGCCTCTATCCGTAATACACCAACACAAAATGCGACACCCAAGACTCCACCCGTTTACCCAACCAGCGTGCTAAATAAGTCAGCGTCTTCACTGATAGTAGTAAGCCAGCGCAATGTGAAAAATCAGCATCACACCAAAGACAGCCACAAAAAAGATATGGCTAGTCAGCCAAATGGCTCTCAACCCGCGAATGAGTGGCCCTTTCGTTAAAGCCACGTTTGACCCCGGCAGTTTGCCAAAGTAGCTCTGGGTGGATTCCAAAATGCCAGTTTCAGCGACCACGCCGACCAACGCCGTCAAAGTCGTCGCAAAAAATACCCAGAGAAAGATGGCGTTAAAGTTCAGGCCGTTAGCGCCCAAAGTATGCACCAGCACTAATCCCAGCAACCCTACGCCCAGAAAAATGTGGGTACTCCGCCATATCAACATTGAGCCTGGCAGTTTGATCCGAGCCAGCCAGCCACCACCGCGCTTGCGCACCGTCAGTAGCATCTCAACTAACACCAAGACCAAAGCTCCGTAGCCGGTCGACTGCTTGTACAGTTCCCCCCGGATAAACTGATGCAAATCAAACGATCGCGCCCTAAGCGCATCGAGATATAGATCACTCACGACAAATGGGGTCAGCAGCAGCGCTGTCAGCAATGTCAGGCCGATCAGGACCTTAAAGCTGGGTTTGATACCCCGCGGCTTAAAGGCCCTTTGCCTTTGGGGGGCGATCGCCGCCACCGCATCGGCCACCCGCGGCTCATGTGACTCGATGGAGTGCTGATTAGACGGGGGATCTACATGCTGAGGTCGAGGCGATCTACTCATGGCTCAAACCGGCTGTAAGTGTCCTAATAAAAATATGTTTAAGGGAGCACCTGAAGGCACATTAAGCGACTCCAGGTGCCTCCATCACGGCGCTGTCACCGTTGCCAACAGACGAAAGAAACCTAGTGCGGAGGCTCAATGTAGGTATCGTGGCCCCGGAGAGGCCAACGGCGCGGGCCATTAACCTCTCCGGTGGTTTCACTAGGAGATGTGAAGTGCTAGTCGTCTGGAACTAGCGTTAGGCTCCCTCTAGGGGAATGTTGATGACGATGCCGCCCATCACCTCGTCCATCTCGAACTGCTTATCGGGATAGCGCTCCAGGTGAATGGGATGGGTGTTGTGGCAAGATACACAAGCCTCAGCCACCGCCTTGTCGGGGTACATCGCCGAGAAGTACTGCTGCCCGCCAATTTCTTGATAGTCTTTGACGGGTTCACCAGTTTCGATCATGGTTTCGACCGCGGTTTCCTCAAACTCGCCTTTAGGGGCGTGGCTGTCATTGATATACCAAGGTGAGATGAGGTTGTAAGTGAAATAACCTTTTTCGTTGGCAATCTCAGAGCCCAGACGGAACATTTGGGCGGGCAGGGGAATGCCCTCACCTTGCTGCCAAGCCTCAGTTGCTTCAACCGGAACTACGCCGTCGGCCTTTTCTTTGCCTTCTAGCATGGTGGCGCGGTTGACCACGTGCTTGGTATAGGCAGTGCGGTCAGCCTCCATAACCGTGTGAATGTAATCAGCCACCAACTCGGGCGAGATGCCGGGGGCGGCGGTTGCAGTTGTGCCGCTGCTGCTACAAGAGATCGCAGTAACGGCAACCGCCATGATGATCGCGATGAAAGCGACCGTGCGAGTTCGCAGGGTATTCATACATCTTCCTACAAGTGTCATATCCTTTTTCTCCTCTGTTTAGAATCAGAAACTGCCAAACGTGAAACGTGAAATTGTGCGAAGGTGATGCGATCGCGATGTGCGCAATTGTTCGTCGATGCGAACGTTGAATTTGACGATCGCCCTAACTCTCACCCTGATCAGTGCGACGCTCTTCAAACGCCCGGACAAGGTCAAAAGTTTTTAGGGCAAGGGTCGGTGGGGCGTTAAAATTTGCCTCCACGAGGTCATCGTCAAAAATGCTGTTGTAGCTGTACTCCATACCGTGGCAATTCATGCACACGTCCTTGACCATGCGATCGCGGGGGAGCAGCGTGTAGGTATTGTTGTGATTGATCAGCGTAACTGCGCTATCGCCCGTCCCAGTCTGATGACGCGGCAGGTGGCAGGTAGCACAGCTCACCGAGGTCGCCGAGGGGCGCGGCAAGTCGCGATCAGCGGCAAACAGGTCCGCATGGCGGGAATCACCGTAGTTCAACGAGTGCGAGTCGCTGTGGCACCCCAAGCAAGAATCGACCGCCGCCTGCATGGTATTGACCGAGTGAACGTCGTGACAGCTATTGCAGGTCATGGGCTGGTTCATCACGTCGGGCTGCATCGGCAGACGAGCCATCGCGGGCGTGAGGGGCGTATCACCCTCCAGCAGCCGAATGCCGTGCTTACCGAGTAAGAAGGTATCGACGTCTTGCTGATGACAGGATTGACAACTTTCGACGCCCGGGCGGGCCACAAATTCCTGAGTCGCGGATGATTCATGACAACTGGAGCAGTTAATTTCATTCAGGGCATGGGCACTGGTTTGCCAAAGCTGAGTAACGGTCTCAACTTGAGCGCGATCAACAGGGTTAGCCTGGGCTGGCAGGCCCCCATTGCCCAATAGCAATAGCGGCAATACCATCAGGGCGATCGCTCGACCCCAGAGTCGCTGCAACATCATGCCCCCCCTTGCAAAAAGGCGTCACTTAGATCAGGACTCGGTGCCCTATACACCTGGGTTAAAACGATTCGATCAGGTAACAGCTGCACCGGCAGCATGGGCGGTTGGTCAACATTTTCAATCAAAAACCCAGTCGAAATTGAGCGGTGATCGTGGTAGTTGTGGCAGCCCGCCGTCCAACACCCATCGGCGGCAAAGCCGTCATGACTCTTGAGATCGCCCTCAATGATGCCTTGGTGGCAGTTCATACATAGATCGGGCTGCAAATGGACCCCCCGTCCAAACATGTGGACATGCTCGTTATGGCAAGTGGTGCAAGTCAGCGCTTCAATCTTTTGCAGCTCCCCCGCCCACCGAGGATCCCGGAACTTAGCCGCACCGTGCTTATCCTCAGCCATCTCCGCCTCATGACAGCGCATGCAGGTGTCGTTACTCACGGGCTTAAACCCTTCGTGACAAGAACTGCAGGACGTTTCAAACAGGTAGTGACCGACTGAGGTCTCCCCTGGCAAGAACGCCTGCTTGTTGTCCAGGGCAAACGCCGCACCAAACCAGCCCACCAGGATAATGCAAACGAGGACGATTGCCGTTCTCAGAGTCAGGAGCGATCGCCCCCTCAGTATTCGGCTTCTCAAAGCCATCAATCTTGCTCCGTGTGCATCCTCGACTTAGACCAGCAAGATCAGCGCAATCAAGGCAATCAGGCCGCCGCCAGCAATACCGGCTGCTGCCCCCATATTGATGTTGCTTTCTGGCGCTTCGAGCGTAGCTGTAGAGGGTAGCTGGACAGAGGCTCGATCATAATCAGCGCCTTCCAACATGACCGTTGTGATAAGACCATAGGCATCCACCCAGGCCTGCTTCACTTCATCAGTCCAGTCACTACCGAGGTACTGCTCAAAGGTCTTGAGCAACGAGTTGCCCACCAGCGGATAGTGATCGGGCAAAGCGCCGTACTGCACATGGCGAGTGCCGAGCCCCTTCAAAGCCTCGGTCAGTTTCCCGGGCTGGCGCAGGTTTTCGATAACAAACACCAAAGACTCCAGCAGCATCTTTTTCTGCTTGCCCATATTGGTATGGGTAAATAAAGGCTTAGCGGCTGGGTAGTCCGTGAATAAGTTGTCGTAAAAACTGCCGACAAACGCATCAGCCTGGGGAGCCACCTTACCAAAGCTCTCTTCCAGCAGCTGAATCTTGAGTCCTGTGGCTTCATCCACCTCAGCCGGCGGCTCCAACTGGACTTGCTCTGGGGCGTAATCGGCCCCCTCCAACATGAGCATCGTAATCGCTCCATAAGCCTCAGCCCAAGCCTGCTGAGTTTCTGGAGTCCAATCATTTCCCAAGTACTGGCTAAACGTTTTGAGCAGCGAGTTGCCCACCAACGGATAATGCTCAGGCAGCGCCCCATATTTCATATGCCGGGCACCGAGGCCCTGAAGAGCCCCCGACAAAGCCTCGGGCTGGCGCAAATTCTCGACAACAAAGACAAGAGATTCCAGCAGCATTTTCTGCTGCTTAGCCATATTGGTGTGGGCAAACAGCGGCTTCGCGTCTGGATAATCAGCGAATAGATTGCTGTAAAAGCTCGCTACAAAATCATCGGCTCGGGGAGTCACCTTCTCAAAGCTACGCTCCAATAGCTAACCTGTAATCCTTTCTCCTCAGACGCGTCATTCGTACTTGAAACCATTAATCCCTGTCTCCCAAGAAACTCTATATCCCAAAGAAAAACACAGTCATTGAGTAGCTAGACCGCCAAAAATCGCACCCAACAGAACAATCAAATTCCAGCGCCAGAAGCCGAAAAACCAATCAACCCTGAAGCAATCTCTGAACGGCAATACTCAATCAACAAAAAATTCAACTGCAAAACCGTCTAAATTTCGAAAGCCAGACGCGGACTCTGACTTCAAATATTCAGAGCGAAAGCGTGATTTTCTTTCGCAAACCAAAAACAGAACCATGGACTTGACAATAGAGAAGGTATATTTCTTGTTTTGTAAAACCAAGCACAATTCCCATAAAAACCATACGCTTAACGCATTGATTCGATGCAATAAATGCATTTTTGATACGTTTATTCAGTACATATCCGGTTATCGAGTTAGCTTTCGATCTCTAAAGACGACTCAAAAATCCTTCTGAAGGAGGAATTTTAAAGGCGTCTTAGATATATTTTTAGGATGATCGATGCGGTTTTCGCATGGGTCACGATCGCTTTCCGCACCAATTAATTTATTTTTGTGATGCTTTTTACAAAAACTATTGGAAAGCGAATGAATGATTTGGAATACGAGTTTCTGCGGTATCTCTTCTAAATATGAAGTCTCGACTCATCCAATATTTAGGCTCTATTCGATTAGCAGTACCACTCTTGACAGTGATTTCTGTCATCTTGATTGGTGCTACTTTTTATGAATCAAATGTGGGTCCACTCACCGTTCAACGAGAGATTTATAAGAGCGCTTGGTTTGGCGCTCTGATGTTTTTGTTAGCAGTTAATTTGGGTCTCTCGACCCTGAACCGCTGGCCTTGGAAAGGTCCCCGCAAGGTGGGCTTTGCCTTAACCCACTGGGGCCTAGTCATCATCATCGCTGGCTCAGCCGCTGTAATTCATCTCAGTACGGAAGGGATGCTGCTCGTACGCACGGATGCTGGTCCAGGGTCCCAAATTCGCATTCAGGGTGACCTGCTGGAAGTCGTTGCACCCGATCGCACCCGCCAGCAAAGTGATATTTTTGTGCGTTCTGATGGGTCAGTATATCCTCAGCAATTTGCGGGGCTCTCGCTGCTGGGCTATAGCGACAACGCCATCAAGACCGTCGCGTTTGACAATACGGGCACGGTTCCTAATCCAGCCGTCAAGATTCAGCTGCACAGCGATCGCATGGGTCAAACGTTGGACCGCTGGCTAGCCGTCGCTCCCGCAGGATATAGCCAGTTAGACATCGGTCCTGCCCATTTTGAAATTGTGTCCGTCGGCGATGCTGCTGAGCAGCAGCGGTGGTTGAGTCCACCCGCCGAGGTTGAGCATCCCCTCGGCGAGATAGCCATCGTTGCGGCTAAGCAGCGCGATCGCCACTTTGATATCGCTCAAATCCAGGGACAGTCCCTCACGTTGGAGGAGGGGACCAACGTCGAAGTCACCGCTGTCTGGCCCGATTTTCGCCTGAATGGTGATGGGCAGCCCACATCAGCCTCCGAGCAGTTTCGCAATCCAGCGGTGCAGTTGTTAGTCTCCCAGGAAAGTCAACAGGAACGATGGTTTGTCTTTGGCAACCCAGGGCTGCCTCCGGTACGCTCGGACGACGGGATTGAGATAGCGATCGCCTATAAGCCGCCGGTAGCGACTCCTACGGATTATTTTCGCATCGTGACAACGCCTGGGCAGGACCTGTATTTCGCCGCCGCGTCTGCCCAGGGTTTCAGCACGGGCAAATTCCAGCCCGGGGAAGCCGTCATTCCGGGCTGGGCCGATTTTCAAATTACGCTGGTCGAACAACTTGACCACGCACAGGTGCAGCGACAGATTGTACCGGTGATGCCGGTTGCAGCCAATGCCCGCCCGAATGAAGGGACTCCGGCGCTGCACATAGCGACCGCCGAGGGCGAGGACTTTTGGCTCCCCTGGGGAGAACCAAAAGTCCTCGAAACCAGTGCTGGGCAATATTTTGCCGCGTTTAGCCCCAAGCTGCTCGAGCTACCGTTTTACGTCAAGCTAAACGATTTCATCGTGGAGCGCAACGAGGGTAGCGAGTCGGTCGCCATGTGGACCAGTGATTTGACCCTGTTTGACCCGCAAACGGATACGGCAGTACAGCGCTCAGTATGGATGAATCACCCCACTTGGTTTCGGGGTTGGAAGCTCGCCCAAGCGTCTTGGAATCCGGGGGACCTGCAGCAGTCAACTCTGCAGCTCAAGCGCGAACCTTGGTGGGTCACGGCCCTGACTTGGACCGGCTCGTTGCTGGTCGTCCTGGGTATCGCCACCATGTTTTACGGACCTAGTTTGCTCAAGCGGTGGCGCCAATGGTGGCGATCGCCCTCCCCCGACGAGGCCCCATCGGTCGCGGAAGAGGTGCCCGAGGAAACTGGCGGAACAATTCCAATTTTAGCGGTGTTTGGCAAGTAACGAATGCATCGCACTGTCACCACAACCGTTCACCGGGCGATCGCCCACGCAAATTTATAGCCCTGATCTTTGTTGAATATCGCTGGCCCTATGAAACTGATTACGTTTTTCATCGGTTTAATTCTTGGTTGCTTGCTACTGGTGTTGCCCGTCAGTCAGTGGCAACCGGATGGATTAGCGTCGCTGCGATCGCTCGCAGTGCAGCTAGACGGACGGAAGAAGCCCTTGGATACGGTGGCCCAGGAAACCGTCGCCAAAATCAACGGTTCAACCACTTATAAACACACCGATGGCACCCGCGAAAGAGCGCTCAGCACTTATCTCGCGATGTGGTTCAACACTCGCAACTGGAATGAGGAACCTTTTGTGCTGGTAAACTATCGGCCCTTAAAGGAGGTGGCTGGACTGTCCCTCGAGCGTAAACATTTCAGCTTTCAGGAATTGATGGCAAATCGAGAACTCGGGACCATTGTCAGCAGCGCCCATCAAAAGGAACTGAATGAGCTCGATCTCAGTCGCAATGAACGAGAAGCTTTGACTGTTGAAGACCGGCTCAATCTGCTGTATCAGTCAGTCAGCGATCGTGGCTTACCAATTGTGCCCCACCCCAGTGATCGCAAAGGTAAGTGGGTCGGCTTGGAGGGAGCTACCCAGCTCTACAGTCCCGAGTCGGTGGCGCCTCTCCTCGCCACCTTTACCACGATGCAGCAGGCACTGTTGCAAGGCGGTTTGACCCATGTGCCCATGATTAGCGCCTTTACCACCGATCTTAAGTCAGGACTTCAGCAGCTTAGTCCTGGAGTTTATCCCACTGATGGCATCATGGCGCGCGAAGTCCATTTCAACCATTTCCATCCGTTTGCTAAAGCTTGGCAGCTCTATGCGATCGCCTTTGTGGTGCTGTTGACCAGTCAGTGGATGCAGCGCTGGCCCATTTACTGGTCAGCCATTGGATTATTTACAGCGGGGATTGCAGTCCAAAGCTACGGCTTTTTCCTGCGGATGCAGATTGCCGATCGCCCACCGGTCACCAACATGTACGAATCAGTGGTGTGGTGTGGTTTTGGTATTACGGCGATCGCCCTGTTGCTGGAGGTCTTTTCTCGCAAGCGGTTTTACCTATTGGCCGCCGCCCCCCTCTCCGTGGTTTGTTTGGTGTTAGCTGACAGTTTGCCCGCCGTACTCGATCCGAGCATTGCGCCCTTAGTGCCTGTACTGCGAGATAACTTTTGGCTCAGCATCCACGTTCCCACCATCACCCTCAGCTATGCGAGTTTCGCTTTGGCACTGGGAGTCGGCCATGTAGCTTTATTCAATTATCTGTTTACCCCCCAGGCTAGCCAGCGCCTCAAAGTTCTATCCCAGCTCAACTACCGCGTTTTGCAAGTCGGGGTGCTATTACTCACCGCTGGCATTATCCTCGGGGGGATTTGGGCTCATTTTTCTTGGGGTCGCTTTTGGGGTTGGGATCCAAAGGAAACCTGGGCGCTCATAGCCTTGCTTTGCTACCTTGCCCCTCTGCATGGGCGTTTAGTCGGCTGGATCGGTGACTTCGGCATCCATGTCGCTAGCATTGTGTCATTCAATGCTGTGCTGATGGCTTGGTATGGCGTCAACTTTGTACTGGGCACAGGTCTACATAGTTACGGCTTTGGCACCGGCGGCTCGGAGCTGTTAATTGCCGGGGTCGTCAGTGCCGACTTGCTATTGGTCGGTGTCACTGCCCTCCGCCGCTGGGGCGGTTGGAAACGCGCCCAAATATTGACATCGGCCGATACTTTGTAATGATCATCAATATTTTGCGAGGAAAACGGAACAATGAATCGACGTGACTTTGTCAACTGGATGGGCGTGGGGGTGCTGGCAACTTCTTTGCCGGTCGCGATCGCCGCCTGTCAGTCAGACCCGACCTCAACCAGCGATACTGAAGCTACCGATGATACCGCCGCCGCAGATTCGGCCCCCCGCGAAGATGGCTTTGTCGCTATCGGCTCGGTATCCGAACTCGATGCGTCGGGGACCCTCTCTGATAAAGACTTTCGTGGAACCCAATTTGTTGTCACCCGCGACCCCAACAACGCCGATGCTTTGATTGCTGTCAATTCTTTATGCACGCATCAGGGCTGCAGTGTCGACTGGGAAGCAAGCGCATTTACCTGTCCCTGCCACGGCTCCAGCTTCAACCCAGATGGCTCAGTTGCGTCCGGTCCCGCAACCGATCCGCTTGAAACCTATGAGGCCAAAATTGAAGGCGACCAAGTACTGTTGAAGGTGTAAGTCAATAACTGTAGCCGATGTCGCTATTGCTGCCGACATCACCGCGTGATTCACCCGACAACCAATAATGCTACCAACAGCCGGCTTTACTACGCAACGGTAGGGCCGGCTGCCTGTTATGAGCCAGGAATCCATCGCAAGAGCCCTTGAAATCATCCAGAGTACTGATCCGCTCGAACCAGCAAATGACCATTAATGTGAGATATGAGGGCGTCATTGATGACGATCCTACACTGGTTTGGATGAGAGTTCCTTGTCGTCGTAGTCATGTTTTTTGGTCGCCGTCTACAGTCCCAAGTCAGCCCTACCGAAATTGCGATCGCCGATCTCAATGAATTCCAATTCGTGGTGCCGACATTTAAAGGGGCGTTATCTTGGCCTGATTCAGACTTACACGTGAGCCCTCCACGGCAATACGCGCAGCAAGGCTGGGTTGTGTATGACGAACGGATGGTTGGCACACTCAGACACCTGACCATTGAGGCTCCATCAACATTCAGCCCGCTCTGCCAACCGATCAAGCGCTTGGGGCCTGCAGTTCCGTTACGATTTGAAATTCAAAGTACACGGGCGCTACCCGCCGCGATTAATCAACAAGCCGCTTTCGCTTATCAGTTTCGAGAGCCGCCGTTGACTTATCATTCGATTTTCCATCGGGTTCAGCCGAGATTTGTGCGGATATATCCCATGGGCAGTCTCCGTTCGCAACACATCTTGTCTCAGACTCGACAGTTTTTAAGTGAGGAAGCACAATTTATTCAACAAAATCGGGAACAGCTAAAAAACGTCCCGTTCTACCGAGAAAAGTTTAACCTCAGCTAGCCTTAGACATCCCTGGACTCAGCGGCCGCAGCAGCAGTCACAGGTTAGAACTGTCGGCTCCATTCTTTAGGCCAGCGTTCAATCACGACTTTTGTTTGGGTGAAGAATTCCACCGCATGGTGACTTTGACCGTGCAAGTCGCCAAAAAAGCTTTCTTTCCAGCCACTGAAAGGGAAAAACGCCATCGGTGCCGCCACCCCGATATTGATGCCAATATTGCCGGCTTCAGCTTCGTAGCGAAACTTACGCGCCGCGGCCCCGCTACTGGTAAAGAGACAAGCCATATTACCCCAGGAGCTCCGGTTGACAAGGGCGATCGCCTCATCAATGGTGGCCACGTGCAACAAGCCTAAAACGGGGCCAAAAATCTCGGTTTGAGCAATCTTGCTGGCAGGTGACACCGCTTGCAGCACACTCGGTTTGATGAAGTTGCCCCGTTCGAGGCCAGCAATGCCAGGTCTACGACCGTCAACCAGCACTTCAGCACCTTCATCAACCCCTGCTTGAATTAGGGAGGCAATGCGATCGCGGCTGTGAGCAGTGATCACCGGCCCCATTTGCACATCGGGATCTAATCCGTTGCCGATCACCCGACTAGCAGCGGCAGCCGCGATCGCGTCGGTAAACTCAGCTTTAGCGTCTCCCACAGTCACCGCCAAAGAGGCAGCCAGACATCGCTGGCCAGCACAGCCAAACGCGCTATCCGCTACAATGCGAGTCGTCATGGCTACATCAGCATCGGGCAAGACGACAACCGGATTTTTGGCCCCGCCTTGACACTGCACCCGCTTGCCCTGAGCTGCAGCCTGAGCATAGATATATCGAGCCACCGGCGATGAACCCACAAAGCTAATGGCCCGGATATCAGGATGCTGGAGAATTGCGTCGACGGTTTCCTTTGCCCCATTCACCAAGTTAACCACCCCAGCGGGAAACCCAACCTGGTCAATCAGTTCAAACACTTTTTGCAGAGTCAGGGGCACCTTTTCGGAGGGCTTCACCAGATAGGTATTGCCGCAGGCAAGGGCATAAGGCATGAACCAAAACGGAATCATGGCGGGAAAGTTAAACGGGGCGATCGCCGCCGCCACTCCCAAAGGCTGACGCACCATAAACTCGTCAATGCCCCGGGCAATATCCTCAGAAAAAGCGCCCTGCATAGCCGTGGGAATTCCGCAGGCAACCTCAACATTCTCAATGGCTCGCTGCAGTTCACCGCGAGACTCTTTCAGAGTTTTGCCACACTCTAACGTGACTAACTCAGCCAGCTCATCGGCGTAACGCTCTAAGCTGGCTTTGAGTCTAAACAGATACTGCACTCGCTCCACCGCTGGCATCCGCCGCCATTCAGCAAAGGCCTCAACAGCAGCAGCAGTTGCCGCATCCACCTCTGCCGCGGGAGAAAGTGGCACCTCCGCTAAGATCTCTGCGGTCGCGGGATTGTGCACTGGCAAGCGATCGCTTGCGCTTGAGACGCACCATTCACCGTTGATGTAGTTTTTGAGTTTAGAGTCAGCCATGGGGTGTCAGTTTCCGAAAATTCGGTTTTGGAAGCAAGATTTGGCTCAACATTTCGCCGGGGCAAAACCTGACCCAGGACATGAGAAGGATAGGTGTCGCGCAGCCAAATTATTCATAGGCGAAGCTTGTAGCTAGTAGACCACGGATGCGGGATTCACCACGCATTGTGCGACTACTCTTACTAAGTTTTCCAAAAGTGATGGTCTCGCTGCCAGGTTATCAATACATCACCCATGGAATCTCAGACTGAATCTTCTGTGGTTGCCCTTAAATTAAAAATCCTACCTGAAACAACAAGTAGGATTTGGCGGTTAAGTATGCAAAATTCCGCGATTGCCATCCACTAACTGACTTCTGGATAGTGCTCTGACCGGCTTTGACTGCGATCAACACTGGCTGCGCCTGCACCCGCATAAATCACCAACAAAAGACCACCCACTAGTCCAAGATTTTTGAGGAATGCAGTCATCTGACTACCGTCAATGAGCGGATTATGATAGACCAGCGTCGCTGGAATCAGAAAAACCAACAGCAGTGTGGCACCGATATTAACTTTGTAGCCAAGAATCAAAGAAAGCGCGCCCAAAATCTGAAACGCAATCGTACCAATCGCCAGTAACGGCGCAAGGGGCAGGCTTTGTCCGATCATGTCGACAAATCCTGAAAAACCGACCAAATGTTTAACACCAGATACGAGAAAGACTAAAGCAAGGGCAATTCGGGCAACCAGGGGCAAATATTTCATCAGTAATATCTCAGTGCAACTGCTAATGCCTGACTAGCGTCAAGGAAACACTCTTCGCGGAGAAAAATCCACAGACTTTCCTCACCAATCCGCTAACGGAAATCAACACTGATTTATCCTAATTGAGTTAATGTGAAGGCCCCTTCGGCCAGAAGTATGAAATCCGGCCTGGCTTATGCCATCGTGCTCCACGTCTACGGGAATTGACAGCATCGGTCGGATTGCCAGACGGGTCAACGACTTGTGAGCGATCGCGCCCAAACAACACATCGTCAAGCGACCAACGGTTGTACCCCTGGGCCGCTAAGAGAATAAACAGCACAATGTTGTAGATTAACTGGCTTGAGGCCGAATCCCAGTTTTGCACGATGGTGACGCCGTACATCAATATCGCCATCAGCACAAAGAGCACTATCACAGAAATCCGAGTAAACAACCCCAACAGCAGGAACAGGCCGAAGACGAGCTCGACGGGGGAGACGAGAACAGCAGTAGTACGAACCAAAGGTTCAGGCATCCAGGCTCTATCCATGGCCCCCACCATCGCGTTGACAAAGCCGGGAATATTGCCAATGCGGGTAAATCCATGGTTGAAGTAGTTGATGCCCACCACTACTCGCAGCAGCACATAGGCGAGAGCGATATCATTCGTCTTTAAACCAGTTTGGGGACGGGGCATAGGCGTTCTTGATCAAGGTAGTGAATCGGGGCATTCGGGCAGCGGCGGTGCAGAGAGTTGGCGCTGGGAGCGATCTCCCGTAATGTAGTTTTGCAGCCAGGTTAATACCACCACAAGACGGCTACGATACCCTGGCAAATAAGTTACGTGTACCAGCAACCACATTAACCAAGCCACAAAGCCGCCAAAGTTGATGCCGGCTACGCGACCGACGCCGCCATAGCCGCCGATAATTGCCAGCCGTCCTTTATTGAGATAGCTAAACGGTTGCGGTAATTCGCCCTGGAGCTGCCGACGAATGTTGCGGGCCACGGCAACGCCCTGCTGGAGAGCTTCTGGGGCTACCCCAGACAGCACCTTTCCAGACTTTTCAAAGTACGCCACGTCGCCAATCGCATACACATTAGCCTGCTCCGTTAGCTGCAGGGTTTCCTTGACCACCATTTTCCCCTTAGCCGCTTGCTCAAAGGGCTGGGCCACCATCGGCTCTGCAGCCCGAATGCCCGCCGCCCAGACTACCGTTGAGGTGGGAATAACAGTCCCGTCTGAGAGCTGAGCCGTCGTTGCTGAAACCTCAGCAATTTTGACATTTAAGCGAACATCGACCCCCAACCGCTGCAGGTGACGGTGCGTATAGTTCCCCAATTTCTGCGAAAACTCTTGCAGCAGCCCCGAGCCGGACTGGATTAAGACAATGCGTCCCCATCCTCGCAGTTCGGGAAAATCTCGGGCGATCGCCCCCTGCAACCACTCGGCCAGCGCCCCTGCTACCTCCACCCCGGTAGCCCCACCACCCACAATGGTGAAGGTCATGAGCCGGCGCCGTGCCTCATCATTTTGGGTAGTTGCAGCTTGCTCAAAACAGGAGAGAAAACGGTTACGCAGGGCAATCGCGTCTCGCAAGCTGTGCAGGGTAAACGCTCGCTCCACTGCCCCTGGCACCCCATGAAAGCTAGACTCAGCACCGGTCGCGATAACCAAATAGTCATAGCTAATCAGATCGTCACCAACGCCGATAACCTTATGCTCCAAATCAATGTGCCGCACATCCGCCTGTAAAAAGCGAACATTTTTCATCCGGCGCAGCTTTGTCCGAATCGGGTAAGCCACCAAGTTGGGCTCTAACTGCCCCGTAGCTACCTGATATAGCAGCGGAATAAACGTGTGGTAGTTGTTGCGATCAATGAGTAATACATCTGCCGCTGCCCCAGCCAAAGATTGCGCCGCTTGGAAGCCCCCAAACCCAGCACCAACAATTACAATGCGCTCGCGATTACTCACGTCGTAGCATGCATCCATAGTCTAGGCATCCAGCTCATTGTTTCAAACTCTACCGGTATCGGGACCATTTCTCGAAGGTTGCCCGCTGAGAAATGCCGGAATGCTAAAGAAATCCAAAGATCGCCCCCATCAGACACACTGCCATAGTTGCCAAATCTTAAAGAGCTAAATAGCTCACAATTTTGGCAGTAATAATGAGGAAGTAAATGGTAGCCAGAACTGCCACCATGAAATTTTCTGTTGTAGATAAGCGAGTCGAATACGCGTTGAACTTGAGGGGACGGGTAAACAGGCCAGCTTGCTTACGATTTTTGGCGATCATCTCATAAAAGCGAGTCCCGACTGACATCACAGGTGACCAGCGCAACAGTGGAACCAAAATGCGAAAAATAGGAGACAGACTGCAGATATACGCGATCGCTTCGAATTTAAAGTGTCGGCGTTGCTGCCAGTCAACCACCACCCAAGAGTTATAGGCCTCCATATCAGCACAAATTGAGTCATCACTCTGGGCTGTCAACAGTGGTGTCCCCGGCAAGATGAGGAAAGCACGTAAAACGTGCACGACTTTCTTACAAAAGCCACAGTCGGCATCATAGTAAACGACTAATCCCTCTCTTTGTGAGGTTTGCAATCGTTTTTCCAAAAATTCCCAAACGATGGTAGGTAAAAATGCTAGCCAGATCGAGATCGCTAGCCACGCGACCTGAATAGGCTGCCCCCAAAACAGCCATGCAAGCAAATGTAAAAGCACAAATCCATTGATCAGAACTGCACGTAAAGTTGCCGACTGTAAGGGCATCAATAAAGTCAATGCTGCTAACAGAAAAATCAGCAGCAGCAGGCTATGAATGCTAGTACTCTCCGTACCAAAGGCCAGGAACGATGAGTTGGGCATCCAGTAATTGAAACATTGTTGCAGCGCCAGAGCGATCGTAGCACTTGAAACAATCTCAAACGTTTTTGGGATAGCGGTATTCATCGCACTATCGAAAGAGAAGTTTGCGCCCAAGGGCAAAAACCAACTCCAAAACACTATCGGCAAGAACAGAGGCTCTAACTCGGGAAAAGAGCCAACATTCAAAAAGTATGCCAGCCCACTCAGGAACAGCCCGATAGACAAAACAACTTTAGCCCGATAGCCGACGAGCAGCACGATACCGACAAGGCTTAGTAAGGGTGTCAGTAAGTACTGACCGAACTTTTCCAGGGTTTCTGAAATGACGAATAGGGAGTCCCATCTTTGCCAAAGGCCAGCAGTTTCTACCAAGCCAGGAGCATCATCTATGCAGGCCAATACAATGAAACTTATTGCTAAACCAATGCGAAATACAGCGAGCGATCGCAAATCCAGTCTAAACGGCGCTTGAATAGAAACCATAGCCAAAAAATCTTTGAGTTAATATACGATGCCCCTCAACTGGTGTCTACGAACAGCCAATACTACGCAGCAGTCGAAGTTGAATTACTAACCGGCTGCCGAAAATGGATCAGCGTAGCCACAAACCAGTATGCAGCAGGTGGTAAAACCAATAGCCAGATTGTTCTCCAGTTAATAACTCCGAAGAGATTCAGGCAGCTTCTAATATCGACTGGGCTATGCCAAAGCAAACCAACAAATGAGGCTAGGAAAAGTATTCCAAAGATCGACGAACTTAAAGGTAGCTTTTCAAAAATGCTTTTTTCTACCAAGGAAACTGGCATCCGATCCTTAACATTTTGCCAATTCACAAAAGGCAAATATCCTGCCAAAATCGGCGTCACTGTAACCACGAGCCACAAAGCGTTCACGGCATGAAAAATCAGCGCCAAAGAAATGATTAAGTCTCTGAGTTTTCTATTAATCAAAGACAGAAAGAAACCAAATTCAAACACCAGCGTTGTCAGATGTATTGAAAGATAAATGACTGGTGTTTTCGAGATTAGAGGAGCGAACCAGTTCAAGGGTAGATCATAGATGGCTGCCTCAATATTCCGATTCAAAAAAAAGTTGGCCATTATGTCCGAGTAGCTGAGCCAAGCTCCCCCAAACGCCACCTTAAAAATCGCCGAGACGAAAAACTGCACCGAAAAGATAATCAACAGTGCACGGGCGGGTAGAAAGAAAAAGCCATCATCAGCATGAGGATCAACTTTCACACTTAATCGACGTTCCTGTATTAAGGCGTCTAGTGAATAAGTCTTTCCCCAAGTGTTGGCTAGAGTCATAAAAAAAGGCACATAAAATACGAGCGGCAGCAGCGTTCTCTTGGAATCGATCGCACTCGATAGCCCCTCTAGCAGGCACCCTAAAACTAAGACTCCCGCTGTAGTCCAGCGAGTTTTATATCCAAAGACTAACAAAATCAGACATGCGACTAGCAAAGACTCAATCGTTTGAAAGACCAATGGCGACCAAGATGCACCAAAATCCGCAAAAATATATCTAAACAAATAAACTCTCTGCTCAACAAAAAAGCTGGGCATCCCGCTCAGAAAGGCAGAAGAATGGGTACTCAAGTACCAAAGATAAAACAGAGAGTATACGATTCTGCAAAGTCCCATATTGCCAGCAGCATTAGGTTCAGGCTGTAACAACCAGGAATTCAACCTAATACTAAAGCGATCTCCCCTATCTCTTTTCATGGCTCGGTAGTAACGGAGGTCTTAATCTTGTTAACTCAAAAACTGCCAATCATGTCCCTGGACTGGGGATTATCTTTATGTATCGGCGGAATCTGTAAAGGGTAAGTTTGATAGGTGATTTTCCAAGCCTGTATTTCATCAATTTCTGCTTGAATAGCTTCAATTTTCCCAATTTCCTTAGCTAAATATCGTTGACTTGCGGTCTTGACACGAGGATCTTCACCTAAAAAGGCCTGCTCAACGACGCTATGGGCCAGACTGTCATAGGGTAGAGAGAGGATGAGCTCAGGTTTAACAAGGTGAGCATTGCCGTCGGCGGTTAACACTTGTAATTGAATCTCAGAAACAGTGGGCTCAGGGATGCGAAAACGGGCAGAGTAGCCGCTATACAGGGCCCAAGTAGTAATTGGCCATGTAGACTCCCGCTTACCGACCACACAGATTCCTAAAATTAGGATAGCCAGGGCGAACTTAGTCAGTAGCAAGGCTCGAGTAGGAGTACTGGTTGCCTGAGTAGTAGATTCTGAAAGCATTATTAGCTCCTTACAAAGTGGCAGGACTCACCTGTAAGTCATTCACAGACTGGACAGTCGTCTGTAGCAGATGTTGGCCTAACCGACGAGCCAGCGCCAGGATCGTAAAGGTTGGGGAGTAGGAAGGCCCGGTGGGAAAGACCGCTGAGCTAGCAACATACAAATTATCAGTACCAAAGACTCGGCAGTCGAGATCCACAACGCCAGCGTCAGAGCAACTGGCCATACGGGTTGTGCCCATTTGGTGGGCCGCATCAGTCATATTTTCAAGGCTGGGAGGCTCATTTCCAAAGTTAAAGTGACCTAACCCAGCTGTTTGAAATCTCTCAGTCATTAGAGCAAGGGTCTTCTCTAATGACCGATGATCTTGCTGAGTGAAGCACCAGTCGACTTCTAACTTGCGCTGACCCAGTGCATCGCGCTCGGTCCCGAGTTTGATCCGGCTCGACTGCTGGGGCACCTGCTCGGTGACAAATTTCACCTTGTAAGCCGCGATCGCGCCATTGCGATCAACACAGAGTGGTCGTCTACGGATAATTCGACTGAGACGGTCCTTGGTCTTCTCGTAGAGAGGTTTTAGATACAAAACGTGCTCCAGCAGTTCATACTGCTGTTGCGTAGCATCATCCAGCGCAAAACAGATACAGAAGCGAGGCTTGGGTGCATATTGCAGTTCGTTAGCATACTGGCGTGTCAGAGCCCCCGGCGTGAGCGTTCCCGTATGGTGTTTGGGATGGTCCGTATAAAATCGGCCAACCAGATCATGCTCATTGCCAATCCCATTAGGCACCTGGCGATCCGACGCAAGCAGAATACGAGCCGCTTCGAATGCACCGGTGGCCAGCACAACGGTATCCCCTTCAACAATCAGTTCGCGACCTTCCAATGAGCTACAGGCGACTGTGGTTACCCGTTCACCAGCCTCATCTAAGCGTAGTTCATTGACGGTAGCACCCAGAATGACCCGTAGGTTAGGCGATCGCCGCATTTCGTCGCCAAACCGTTTAGCCGTGCGGGTCGGTGTTTCCTCCCAATAAAAGCTGCTCATTTTCAGTCCGTGGGCAGCAATTTGATTTCGTAAGGTGACAATTTCTCGGCGGCGAGCTTCAGCTTCCAGATCGCCAAAACCATAATCCTTAGCCGCAGAGCGGTAGTGGGGCAGCAAGTCCTCATAGCCAATGGGCCAACCGCTGTTAGGCACCCAGTCGCGTCCCGCAAAGTCACTGGTTTGCAAGTGTTTCCATTTGCCCGTCCACACATTGCTAGTGCCACCAAATTGGCGCACTCGGCTAACCCCTCTAAGTTCTGGTGGCAAATAGCGATGATAGTAAGAGTCAGGATTCATTTCACGATGTCGCTTGCTCAGAAAAACAACATCGTTGAGGGCTTGAATTTTGGGGTCAAAACGATCGCGACCGCTTTCCAACAAGATGACTTCACGGCTATGGCGGGCCAAAAACGTTGCAACTTCTGCACCGGCGATGCCAGAGCCCACAACGACGATCTGTCCTTTCAGTCGTTGTTGATCTTCAAGATCCAAAATATCAATGATCATAGAAATCTCCGCATAATTATCAAGTCATGCCAGAAAAGAGCGCGGCCCAGGCTATTCGCTAGGTGGCACAGTCTTTGAGGGTAACTGGGACGATTGAATTGTTTGATTGAACTGTGACCCCACTGACCATTTCAGCAAACCGGCAATATGGCGTGGATGGAGTCTGAGCGCCCAGAACAGATGCGAGATCGCTGAGCGGACCTGTCCCACTTCGTAAGATTTCAGCGCGTGCTTATAGACAAACTCTGCGAACATTTTGGGATGGGCGGAAAAAATACCTTTATGCTTTTGTATCAGTTGTGTGAAACTGGCTTGGCGCAAATCGGAGTTACCCGAAACACGACTGCCTGAATGAGACAGCAAATGATACGTCACCGTCGGCAAGCCAACGATTTTGCAAACAGGATTTAATCGGAGGAAAAACTCAGAATGTACTCGGGAGCGGAAGGTTTCGTCCCAGCCGCCAATTTTCAGCACGATATTCTTCTCAACAACCAACGTTTGCTTTGTGTGGTATGAGCGGCCAATCGGCAGAGGCTCTAGGAAAAAATGACGTCCCTGGGGGCAACAGTCAGGCGGCAATCGCGTTGACAGCACTTTGCCATATTCATCGACTTTCCTGATACCCGAAATCACCCCCACTGGCCCATCACCCTGTTGTTTAGCCAAGGCCGCCAGGGAGATTTCAGCCATTTCCGGCAGCAAATAATCATCATCATCCAGATACGTGATCCATCGTCCCCGTGCGGCTTCGGTACCAACATTGCGAGCACCCGCTCCGCCGACCCCTGTGGTCAATCGGATCACCCGCAAACGGCGATCGTCCGGCAGCTGGGCCACTTCGGTCGAAGCATCATCCACTACGACGACCTCAAGGTCTTGATAAGTCTGAGCCAGCGCACTCCGCACAGCGATCGGCAGTAGCTGAGGTCGATTATGGGTTGGAATGATAATGCTTAGCTGGGGTTGAGAAGCCATGTGAAATACCCACTAGGAATGAATCTGACCGATTGACAAAGGCTGGGCAGCGGGCACGATGTGCCAAGTCCGAGGTTGGTAGAACTGACATTTATTGATGTTGAACAGAGAAGTTACTGTAAATCGAAACGACTCTGTCAAATCGAAGGTATAGATCGCATCTTTGCGCACTCGAATCTGAGCCGTATAAGTTCCAGGGGCAAGTCCAAGTTCGGGAAAGTTGACTTGTATCTCAGACAGACCTTTACCGACCTCAAAGAAGGCCTCGTCGTTTTGTCCGCGCAGCGATAGAACATACCCAGCCGTCTCCACTCCACCCACTTTGGCGATACGAATGTCTAACGCGACGTCACTATATCTGCGGTGCGCTTCACATTTGACGCACAGACTGAGCGGTTCACCGGTCAGTAAAGTTTGGGTAACTTGCCCTTGAGCATCGCGAAAACAGAGCTCGCGGATATCAATGCCGGCACTTTCGGCTGCCGACTTTGGCGGCAGCACCAACCGATTTTCAGAGCGCTCAACATTGCTCAGGAATAAGTCATGCTCATAGCGGTCAACGACTTGACTAACCTCACCTTGCGTAACTAAAGCTCCCTTAGCGAGGTAAACAGCGGTATCACAGATATTCAAGATAGCTTGGGCATTGTGATTGACCAAAATAAAGGCCACGCCTTTCTGCCTCAGCTCATACAGACGGCGATAGCATTTGGCCTTAAAGCGAGCATCTCCAACAGCCAGCACTTCATCAATTAGCAAAATATCGGGTTCAGTGTAGATGGCACAGGCAAACCCTAAACGAGCCGCCATCCCAGAGCTGTAGGTCTGGACCGGAGCATCAATCGCGTCGGCAATTTCTGCAAAATCAACCACGTCTTGAAACCGCTGATCAATCTGGCGCGTCGTCAGTCCCAGAATCGACATATTGGCGTAGATATTTTCACGCCCTGTCAAAATCGGATTAAAGCCGGCTCCTAGGGCAATGAGCGGTGCCAGGCGACCGCGAATTTTGACTGTTCCAATATCAGGTTTAATCAGGCCACTAATAATCCGTAGCAGGGTGCTCTTACCAGCACCATTGCTGCCCACTAAGCCGATCGCTTGCCCACGATATAGCTGAAAACTAACAGAACTCAGTGCCCAAAACTCCTTGGGACGCAGGCGATCGCTGTGGCGCTTAAGGCCGGTCAGATCAGCGGTAATATCTTGCACACCGTAGAACAGCGATCGTCGCAAGTCGCGACAAAATTTCTTAGAGACACCTTCAATGGAGACGACTGGCTGGTCGGCTGATGAACGATGCGTAGTCGTTTGATGTTGGTTATCAGTCAGCATTTAGGACGTCACCCTCTCGACAACGTAAGGAATCGCGATACGAAAGCCAACCCAAGTCAGTAATAAACCTAGCCAAGTCAAAGCGCTTACCACCCAGAAGCCAGTCGAATTGGACAATAGGCCCGTTGTCGCGAGTTCTCGGAGGGTAACCAGTAACGGCGTAACAGGGTTGAGTGCCACAAGTGCGCCAAACAGCCCCTCCGTGGGCACCGGATAAATCACTGGCGTTAGAAACAGCCAGAATCCCATAACCATATTTAGACTTTTGGAAACATCCTGATAGAGCACACCAATGGGCGCTAAAAGAATGCCGACCAAGGTTCCCAGCATAATCAAATGCACCAGTGCCACTGGGGTCAACAAAATAGTCCAGCTAACCGGCACCCGAAAATATAGAAACAGGCCAGTAATCAAGATGAGCTTGATCCCAAAGTTGAATCCGACTTCTCCCAACTTGGCAAGCACGAGAGCCTCGCGGGGAAAGTTGACCCGCGCTAGCATTGGCTTTGCCTGGATAACTGCCTGCACGGGTCCGGTAGCCGCCTCGGTAAACGTTTGCCACAGTGCGGTATTCAACATGACATAGGCTGGATACGGAATATCCGTCTCGCCCACCGTGAATACATTGGCATCTTTGGCCAGGGTAAAGCCCAGCGCCATCGCGATCGGCGGAATGAATGCCCACACAATACCCAAGGCGGCTTGTCGATATTGGGCACTGATGTCTCGCACCATGAGCCGCCAGGCAAGTTCACGAGACGCTAATAAATCGCGCCACATCATCTTTAACAAAAACCGCGGTCGACGTAGCAGGCTATCCGGCGTATATACAATTTCAGATGGCATTATCATCACTCCGCGACAAAACCCCACATATCACTTACATGCGCTACGCCTGTTTAGACCGGGCGACTACTTCGGAAAGGCTACTGGTAGATGTCTGATAGCGTCGCTGTGCCTGGGCGTGACGATTGGTTAGCCAACAATTCATTCGGTGATCCAACCACATCAAAATCCTTTCCAATTTGGGACTATACAGCCCAAAGGTTAACCGTTTAACTACAGGAGCAATCACTGTCATTTTGCGACGCCATCCCAGCTTCTTATACTTAGTCGTGAAATAAGCATCTTCTGACAAGTTCCATTTTTCTTTCAGTCGACGCAAACTTCTGAGCGTCCAGTCATCGCTCCAACGCAGCATGTAATAGTGCAAATCGCCCCACTCCAGAGGGGGACCAGGGACATAGGTCACAACAGAATCAGCGGCAAAATAGACAGTTCCGCCCTGTTCTCTAACAGCCATGCAAAAATCCAAATGCTCTTTGGTATTACACATTTCTTCATCTAGAGCACCCACCTTTTCGAAAATCGACTGCTTTACTAAAACACAGTGAAATTCTGCCAGCTCAGTGGCTTCAGTGGTCAAAAAGTGTTTTACAGCCTCCACTTTTTGACCTTGACGGTACATTTTTTCTCTGAGTCTTCTACGCCCAGTTTTATCCACCCAGACATGAGATTCTCCGCCTGCGAAATGAATCTCCTCATGTAAAGGTTCGTGATGGCACATCAGCGGTCCGACAACATCAGCTTGATGCTTTTCAGCACACTGAAGTAATGCTGTCAGCCATCCAGGAGTTACCAAAACATCATTATCAATAAAAACAAGATAGGGAGTTTTGACATGAACGCGGCCAATGTTTCGCGCTTGATTAGGAAATAAATAATGCTCAGTACGAATAATCGAGAATTTCCTTTCGCTAGCTTCGTGCTGCAAGTAAGATTGCACCTTGGGAGGAGAGTTTCCATCTATATATATCAGGTCAAATGGCATTTGAGTGTGCTGATATATGCTCTCTAAGGAAGCCTGAGTACAGCTGAAACGCTCCCTGGGAACTACTACAATGGTAATTTTATTTTTTGACATGATTATTCCTCGCCAATTATATTGCTGAAACAACTTAAAAGGTTTCTATAACAGAATCGTTTTTGCTTTTAGTCAGTTCGAACTCACTTTTACAGGAGTTTTTGATCTCAAGGTGGTGGTACAGCTGCACGAGGCGATCATTCAGTTTGTGGATATCGTAGTTTTCTTCCACGAAATGTCGGCCAGCTCGACCCATATCGGCCCATTTCTGAGGATGCAAAATCAAATACTTCAGCTTCTCTGCGAGGGCTTCAGTATCTCTCTCAGGTACAAGAAAGCCCGACTTTCCTTCCTGTACAAGCTCTGGGATGCCACCATGCAAAGTACTCACAACTGGCAAACCCATGGCCATGGCCTCTTTTAACACATTGATGGGCGCATCCTGATTGCCATCCTCAGCTGTCACACTTGGAGCAATAAATATATGAGCTTGATTGAGAATTTGAATAATTTCTTGTTCATTTCTCCACCCAAGCAAATTGACCTGATCCTCGACACCGAGTGCTTTTATAAGATGTTCAAAATTTTGTCTAAGGGGGCCGTCACCAATGATGTCGTACTGCAGATTGGGATAGTTTTTCAGTACTTTTGCTACTGCCCTAATAGCATACTCGATGCCTTTCTTCTCTACTAACCGGCCAGTTGTAGCCACTCGAATGGTCTCATGTGGGGCCAGTTGGCGCGGTGTAAACTTAAATTTTCTACAGTCTAATCCAGATAAATGGACAGAAATGAGATTACTAGGGCAACCTAGCTCAACCACCCGCTTTCTGAAGAAATCGCAGTTTGCCAAAAAGTAATCTGCTGACTCAAACAAATCATCATATATGTGGCTACCACGTTCTTGGACTACGCGACTGATGTCGTGTCCACGGAACATCACAATCAACTTAGGTTCTGGTCGAATTAAGTGCTTGAAAAATAGACCTCGATAGCCCTGAGTACCAAATTGACAATGGATAATATCGTAAGAAGGTTTATCGTACAGGGCATCCGCTGCATGAAAAAGCCATAATCCCGCCGCTAAAAGGCCATGCTCAAATACATTCAATGCACTCAGAAAAAATTTTGGTGCTTTCCAAGCGGTTTTGAATAGTAGGCCAATTCCCCCAGCCAACCGCAATGCAGGGTTATTGGGAATTGACTGCATGACATAAGTCCGCTCTAAGAGACTATATTTAGTGACATCAGGATGGACTTTCTCAACATCCCCCCAGCGCTCAGCAAAAATGTCAACTTCATGGCCTCGCTCGATAACACCAACAATCTGATTCAATATAAAAGTTTCGGATAGGACTGGAAACTGGCCAACAATAAAAGCAATTTTCATGTCAGTTTTAGCCTCGGCTAGAGGCTCCTCCAAACTTTATTCTTAGCTTCTCGCCCGCACTGACATAACGCACCATTACAATGACTAAAGCCGCTTTTAGTTTGTAATGCCAGTGCTTCAGATGAGGATTTCGGAAAGTATTGACGAAGAAATGGACAGGTGGTGTCAAGTCATCCACCAGCAACCTAGCAAACATTTTCTGTCGTTGAATGAAAGAGTCATCCGGTTTGATGAAGCGTTCAAAAACTCCACCAGAGAGTCGAGCTGTTCGCTTATTCAACTCTTTGAAGGAGCGTCGGGTCGGGTGTAGAACTTTTACCTCATCGGCATAAACCTGCTCGTAGCCCGCCTCAAATACCCGTCCTCCCCATTCCAAGTCACCATTTGATTTAAGCCGAGTGTCAAACGGTCCGACCTGCTCAATCACCCGTCGCCAGGTGAAAACATTCGCTGTTGCCCCACCACGTTGCTCTCGCAGAAGCCGCTCCTGAGGAAAGGCCGTTAAACTCTCATACAGCTCCACAGCGGTCGGATGGTCAGGATTGGCAAAAAATAAACTGACTTTGCCTATTACCTGACCACAATTCGGAGTCTGACAGAGTCGACTAACGCCTTTCTCCAGCCAGTCGACTTCAGGAATGCAGTCGGCGTCGGTGAAGGCAATAATTTCCCCGTGGGCGTTGTCTAGCCCCCGGTTGCGTGCAATATATGAACCCGGTGTGGACTCATAGAGTAGGGTGACTTGTTGATGGAGTTGCGTAATACGCCGCAAGACATCTGAGTCGTCTGAGCCATTATCAATCACGATGACTTCTGTCTGCGATCGCGGATAGGTTTGTTTGTTTAGCGCTGCTAGACATAAAGCCAACCGTGCGGCGTCATTATAGACAGGAATGATGACTGAAACTAAGGGTTGCAAAGAGTCTGCCATGGTGTCCTTCCAATGATTAAGCGGCTTGAGTCAATGAAGGCATTTCCTTTGCGGGGCTTACGGCAGCTTTCTTGAGCTTTGACCATTCCTCATCGGTAAAGTTTTCGTGATACGAACGCTCGACGTTGATATTCCAGATGTCATGCTCTTCTCCAGCAATATTCTTAGCTGCCAAAAGTGCCGACAGCATGGAATGATCTTGGTTGTTATACCGATGCATACCGTTACGGCCAACAGTTTGCAGATTGTCGAAAGTCTCCACGTAGTCCTGTAGAACCTGCAGATGCTCACGATACTCACCGTCATAAACTGGGTAGGCCTTGTACTGGCGGATGACGCAGCCATCTTCTACATCCTCAGTACAGACACCCAGATTGAGCTTCACAATCTCCTGGGTAGCAAGCTGGATGAGATCCTCATTACTCATTTCCCAAAGACTGTCGCCCTCGCTGCAAAAATACTCCATGCCTAAGCACGTCTTGCTAGTATCAGGAACCATATCAGCACTCCAGTTTTTAAAGTTCTGAATGCGACCTACCTTGAATTCAGGGCTATGGATATATAGCCAGTTATCTGGGAAAAGATGCTCTTGATTGATAATCAAAGAGACAATTAAGAAGTCGCGATACTTCAGTCCCTTAGCAGCTTCCAGGATGTGATCTGGGGGCAAAGGGTCGAGACGGCGCACTAACGCAGTGATAGGCATCGAGTTGATAAAATAGTCTCCGCGGAGTTCAAATGTACGATCGCCCTGCTTTGCAATCACCTTCTCGATTCGAGTACCGTCTCGCACCACACGCACAATCTCTGTATTGAGATGTACAGGCGAACCATTCTTATCTAGGATATCCTGGCACTTTTCCCACATCATGCCAGGCCCCAAACGGGGATAATCAAACTTTTTAATCAAGCTTTTGGCGTTTTGATTACCAAACAGAGCATTGATAACCGCCTGCTTCAAAGATAAGTTCTTGATTCGTTGAGCTGCCCAGTCGGCCCTGATTTGGCTACAGGGAATTCCCCAAACCTTTTCTGTGTAGGTCTTGAAAAAGATCTTGTATAAGCGCTCACCAAAACAGTCAGTTACCCACTCCTCAAAAGTTTGCGGCTCGAACTCGGGATTCAGCTTTTTTTTGGCTTTGGCCTTGAGATAGCTCAGCAAAATTTGCGCACTGCAAATCGGCCCCAAATTCTTCAGCGTCTTAAAGAGTGCCAATGGGTAGTCATAGAATTTACCACCGTAATAGATTCTAGATAACCTTGGGGTTTGAATAAAATCGTCACCCAAGATCTCCTTCCAAACGGCTTGAACCTCACCGACCTTAGTAAAAAAGCGGTGACCACCAATATCAAATCGGTACCCCTTATAGGTCTCAGTACGCGAAATACCTCCAACCTTGTCGGCCTTCTCAATGACGACGGACCTCAAGCCGTGCTTCATCAATTCATAACCTGCTGTAAGACCAGCGGGGCCGCCCCCAATAATAACCGTTGACTTCGCATTCATCGCTTTCGATCCCCTTCACACAAAGCTTTAACAAACCAAGCAGTTGACCATCATGGCAAACAACTTCTTGCTCAATCTGGGAAGAAAAATCCCATTGAACTGAGCGATAGCTACGCGTATACCTACATCAGCTAGGAACGCTCACTCAAAACTGACGAAACCCTGTCACCATCCCCCAGACAAAAATATCGACACAGACAATAAGCTATAGACTATTCCCATTAATTACTTGGGAAGTCAGATCAACAGGCAATGCCGACAGAGAAAGTACTCATAGAAATCCTCTTCGATTAACCTCGACAAATCTTTAATGACAGCCGGGAAATTATTAGCAAAAAAAGAAGCACCTAGAGAAAATGCAATCCTAGAGCAAACTCAGCAAAAAAACTGGCGTAAAGCCGCAAAGCAGAGAGCCTACCTTTAGATATTTTCGACTATACAAATTCACGGATGGGCCAGCAATTAGAGACCTAGAACTTCATAGAAGCTTTAAGAGTATTTCATGGACATCATCCGGGTTATTTGCCTCAATTAATCTAAGGTAACGACTAGTGACTGTAGTCATACTGTTTCTTTCATACGGAGCACTGTTATAAATCTCATCCACATATCAAGAAAGCTTTGCACATAGAATAATAATTAAAGGATCGAGTTGAGATAAAAATCACCATAGTATTGACAGGACGACCATTCCAGCAAGAGAGCGATGTCAAGCAAGGCTAAAACGAATACAAGCACCTTGCTAAAACAACATTTTTCATACATCGATGTAATCAAGCTATTTCAACGCACTGATGAGTCCTCAGCAGCAAATATCAGCAAAAGATTTGATATTCATCCGCTGACAAGGGTTTACACAAACTTCTTGAACTGTGCAAAAGATGGAATACCTAGGTATGAACTCCACGAAAAATCCATCTAGAGATAGATGTTTATATTTAGGCGACATTGAGAGTCTTAAGGACTTCGCGATTAGATGAGCTCTGTCATCCAAATTTTCGAGGATATCAGAGGACAGTCTCCGCTCGAAAGGGCCACAGTGGCTGCTGCACAGCGAATCCTGATCAGTAGCGCCATGAGCGACCTGCGGTTCAACACAGAGAGATCGCAACATACATTGATAGTTGTCGGATGCGTTGAAGCTACACAACATGACAAATATTGAGAGCTCAAACATAGCTCGAATGTGGTCAAGTGAAATTCGAACTCACTTGCAAAGACTCAAGCCAGTCAAAAATTTGATTCAGCTGGTCAGCGGTGACAAAGCCATACTTCCAAAGTGCAATTGGCAGAAGGTTAGGCAGTGTACCTGCTTGTCGAGCCGCTAGCGCAACCGCATGCTCAGTTAGCCCTACTTCTTGAATCAGGTATTCAATTAAGCGGGCTTGATTAGACATTTAGGACAGTGCTGCTGGTAACAAGACTTGACATACAGCTGTAGTTTAATAGCGAAATCGTATCTTAGCTTACATCTTAAGAACGATTCATCCACGCCATAGTATCTATTGAGTGAACAACCGATTTAGGGCAGAACCCACTGAAAACCGTTTAAGAGATTCACGGCTTCCTGTTGCTCGGCCTATCCTGAGCTCTGTCGCCAGTCTCACACCAGTTCAACGGGCTACTTATTGCCCGTCTCCCAAGAGCAGAAAATCGGCAGGCCCCAGCCCTTTATGCAAAGGGTAGGGAATGAACTCATCCCAGTCAATCCAGCGCTTGCAGGTAGCTAAATCTGGCTTTGGCTCGTTATGGTCCTTGGTATCTCACTGCGATCACTGGCCAGCCGAGGATTAGCGATCGCCCTTTCTCAACCGGCACAGTCTCCATCAGACGAGACGCGCTCACAGGGACAATGTCGCCCAGGCATTGGTATTGAAAGACAAAACATTGTCAGACAAAGAGTTGGGAGCATCTCTAAGCGCAGCACTTGCCCGGTCAATATCAGTGTAAAGGGCTTGGGTCATTGCCAGCGGTTTAGGTACGGTGGACCAGCGATCGCTTTGGTGGCGAAATTCTGGCGTTCGGATAGCTTTCCAGGTTGACGAAAAGGGCTGAGTCAGGACGATTGCGAATACTTCAGTATCTTGTAGCGGTTGTATCGCAAACGAAGTGTCTGCAAGCTGGGGAAACCTGAGGGTTGTATCGCTGCCCAAAACACTTTCGCTGGCGATCGCTTGGCCCGTCTTTTCCCCACCTTCGGTCAAATTTAGGGGGGGACAATAGACGGCCAGACGCGTCCGCTCCACCAGACTAACCAATAGATAGTACAGCCGCTGTGCGCCAGCATTGACCAAGCGCATTTGGTATTGTTCAGCGTGATCACGCGCTAAGCGACTGTAGCTAAGCTGATCTGCTTGACTTGCTTCTGTGCCGCTGAGTTGTCGGGCGCGGAGGGTTTCTTCTAATAGAAGCCTCGGGCTTTTCGGCTGTTGAGTTTCTAGGAGGAGTCGGACCGGTAGCCGAGACGAAATTGAATTGGTCGTCAGTCGCAACATTTTGACCGATAGAAGTCGTTCCAGCGTGCCAGTTAATCGACTCACAGCAGTTTTGACCGCTTCTTCTGACTCGGCGGCGGTACCTGAGATCAAAGCCCCATCTGGCGTAAATAGTCCATACCCTAAAGGCGGGCTATCAAAATTGGCAATCACCGAGGGCTTCTCACCAGAGGAGATCGAGATGGAATTTCCCAAAAGGATATTGCCCTCTAACGTAGAGCGGCTCTGACCAAATAGGCAGTCTACAGCGTGCTCTCCCCGCGCGATCGTGTCAATGTAGGACATCCCGGCAAGGGCACTTGTCGCATCAACACGCTCAATGCGTTCAAGGTCAGGATCAAGAGCGACTGTCAGCGTCACTTCTTTAGGCAAACGCCGCTCTGTCTCGATTACTGGAGTCCCAACTGACAAATTTTCTGTACTGGAGACCGTGGCTTGGGCCTGCAATCCGGCCACTGATTTGACCGTCAGCGGTGTCTCAGGCACCGTTGCCAAACCCGGCAACCCCGGCAATGGCTGAAGCTGCAAGCCCAGCTCGCAGTACGGCAATAGAGTTGGCGATAAACCCCCCAGCCAAATCAGCACGCTTTTGGTTTTGGCATCTACTGATTTGACGACGCCCTGAGCAGCCGGTTGGGGTAAGCGCCCTGATAAAAGCGGCAGACCTTGGCGTTGATTGATTTGCCGGCCCAAAAGTTTAGAAGACTGTTCTGAGCCAGTCCAATGCCCAAGCTTACGGTCAATATGATGAATGAACCATCTTTGGCGTCGATTGGGCAGGCTGGTCCAAATCTGCTGGGTCAGTGCATAGGTAAATAGCCCAGCACTAAAATCGGTCCAATTGCCTTCAAATGAGAGCGTCTCAGCGGTCTGAGCTTGGAGCAAAATCCCTGGCCAGTTACGAGATAGGCTTTCCCAAGCTTGGGTCGGTTCAGATAAACGGGGATCAAACGGGGCCTGCCAATCGCCAATAGGAGCAGTCGGGCGCGATCGCACTCGAAAGTTGCCCCGGCGCATGACCGGCGAAGACGTCACACTGGCATCAATGACCGTGAGAACCTTGACTCCTTTAAGGTTGGACAGCAGCTGACAGATGCTTTCTTCAAAAAGGTCTTGGATCACCGGAGCCTCATCACCGGATAAGCGGCTATCTGCGGCTACTAATGTGGGTAGATAGACGCTATCGGGCTGGCTCACAATCTGCGCCTGACTACCCAACCCACTAAAGTGAAAGACCACGGTATCGCCTGGTTTAGCCAAGTCGACCAAATGCCCTTGAATCGTCTCTAAAATCTGATTGACTGTTGCGTCTTGGTTAACCAGAGTGACGATATCCCGCGAGTTAACCCCAAATCGGCTAGTGAGCAACTCGCGCTGTAGCTCAACATCAGTCAAAGCCCCCTCTAAGAAAGGCCCTCTATCCATGGTCGGTGGCGATTGCCAAGTGTTTGCCGGATAGTCATTGATCCCCACTAGCATAGCCAAACAGCGATGGGGATCAGCTAAAGCTTGCTGGTAGGCTTCAGAACAGCCAGCCAGCCAGCCATCTGTGACGCCGAGCGCGGCGAGGGCTACGCTCAAACGCTGCAAAAAATCTCGTCGTCCCAGCGTCACAGCAGGGCAATCCTTTTCTAGACTTCTTGAGTAACCTGCATGGCCCGAGCCAGTTCTGCAGCCACCTCGGGGCGAGAAAACTCGGGAGGAGGCAATTCTCCTCGGCGCAGCATTTCACGGACCTTAGTGCCTGACAAATGGACTCTTTCTTCTGGAGCACTGGGACTAGTCTTAGTAGTCGCCATGGTGCTGGTTCGAGTGCAATAAAAAGCGTGCTCAAACTTCAGAGGAGTAATGCCTAGTTCGCCCGGCTCAAACTCATCAAAAATATGCTGGGCATCATAAGTGCCGTAATAGTCACCAACCCCAGCATGGTCACGCCCCACGATAAAGTGAGTGCAGCCGTAGTTCTTACGAACAAGGGCATGAAAAATTGCTTCTCTAGGGCCAGCGTACCGCATTGCTGAAGGATTAATCGCTAAAATCACGCGATTTTGAGGAAAATAATGCTCCATCATAATCTCATAGCAGCGCATCCGAACATCGGCCGGAATATCATCTTTTTTCGTTGCTCCCACCAGCGGATGTAGGAATAAGCCATCAACAATTTCTAGGGCACACTTTTGAATATATTCGTGGGCTCGATGAATCGGATTACGAGTTTGGAATCCTACAACTGTTTTCCAACCCCGCTCAGCAAACATCACGCGGGACACGACGGGATCAATTTGATAATTGGGAAACAATGAATGCGGGGTCCGCTCTAGTAGCCAAACGGCTCCAGCCAAATTCACCTCGCCTTGGTCATAGACGACTTTAACGCCAGGATGTTTCTCTTCATCGGTGCGATAGACGTTGATAGCCTCCTTGGCCTTGTCATAATGATATTTCTCGGAGAGCTCTAATACGCCAACAAAATCACCATTGGGATCGTCCAAAGCAATCTGCGTGCCTTCCTCTAAGGGGTCGGCGACGTTAGACGGAACCGACAACGTGACTGGGATCGCCCAAGGGACACCGTTGGCCAAGCGCATGGTAGTCACGACAGTATCGTAGTCGGCCCGCCCCAGAAAGCCGTTTAACGGGCTAAAGCCACCGATCGCAATCATGACTAAGTCAGAAACTGCTCGCTCGTCGATGGTGATATGCGGCATACTCGCACCGGCTTCGATAAATTTTTCACGCTGCTCAGGCGTGGCAATCCGGTTTACCAAGGGGCCGCCGTGGGCGGCATTAATGTCTGGTGTAGTCAAAACGAAAACCTCTCAAACTGCGAGACAGACGTGCCCATTATTCCCGGCTGACCTGGTTTTCTCCGATTGCGGCCAATGTTCATTGGCCGCGATTATTCAAGAGACTCGGTCTGGGCGATCGCTGCCGCCACTCGCGCCTGCACCGGCAATGGCTCGATAATGCCGCCACCGAGGACACGATCGCCGTCGTACCAAACTGCCGCCTGACCTGGCGTCACCCCAAACTGAGGCTCATCAAACACGACTTTGACTCGGGTACTCGCTGTAGGATCACGGCCCTCCTCCCACATGGGAAAAAGGGTGGCAGCTACCGCGGTAGACCGATAGCGAATTTGAACAGTTGCCTCGATCGGCTCTTGGGTGGGTGCTGTCGATACCCAGTTTACGCGGTGAACGGTACATTCTGGATAGTGAACGCTCGCGCGATCGCCCACAATGACTTGATTGCGCCCCACATCTAACGCGACGACATATAACGGATGGGCAGCCGCGATGCCCAAACCTTTACGCTGGCCAATTGTGTAATTGTGAATACCGTTGTGACGCCCCAAAATTCGCCCTTGAGTATCCATAATGTCGCCCGGTTTGGGTGCCAAATACTTTGCTAAGAAGCTACCCATAGAACCGTGGTGTTCAATAAGACACAAGTCTTGGCTTTCTGGCTTTGCCGCCGTGTGCAGTCCTAGACGCTCCGCAACTTGCCGGGTCTCAGCTTTCGTTTGCTCGCCGAGGGGAAATCGCAGCTGCGCCAGCATTGCCTGGGTCAAATCGTATAGGAAGTAGGACTGATCTTTGTTCCGGTCGACGGCTCGCAACAGCTCAAATCGTCCCGTGTCATCATTGAACCGGACTCGGGCGTAGTGGCCCGTGGCGATCTCCTCTGCGCCCAACTCCGTGCGGGCATATTCAAGCATCGGGCCAAACTTTACCGAACGATTGCATTGTGAGCAGGGTAATGGCGTCACCCCTGACTCATAGCCGGCCACTAAATAGTCCACAATATTAGTCTGAAAGGTGTCCCGGCTGTCCACTACGTGATACGGAATATTGAGTTCCTCACACAGCCGCGCCGCATCAACCATGCCCTCAGAACAACATTGCCCCTTCCCTTTCATCAACCAGAGGGTCAGACCAATCACCTCGTGGCCCTGATGATGCAATGTTGCGGCAGCCACAGAACTATCGACCCCACCAGAGAGGCCCACAACAATTTTGCCCATCTCTAAAAAAGCCTGGAATTTTTCTATAAATGTCACTATCCTAGGCTAGCATCCGCCTCGACTGTTCGTAGGAAGGCCGAGGTCAGCTCATAGCTTCACTGTGACATTGCCCTCTTGCCCTCAGCTTAAGCTGAATGCGTCTATGAAACTACAACTTCCTGGTCCGCTAACTTTTGACTCAACTAACGACTCGCCCGAGCAACCTCGACTCAGGCTGGGGCAGCGGCTCCGGCGATCGCTCCTCACAAGCGGCGGCTTGACGTTAGCGGTGGCTTTACCAAGTATGGCGACGTCTTTACTGACCGCATCAACCACCGTCGAGGCAGTGGCCCAAGCCCTCCCCACGCCTCTGCCCCCCCTACCCGCTAGCAGTGGGGCTCCAGCCACAGGGGAACAATACCTCGTACTAATTAATGGCAGCAGCGATTTACTCTTGCAGCAAGTCCGTCAAGTTGAGCCTGGCGCCTTTGTCAACTATGTTGATGGACGTTCCATGATTCAGGCGGGACGCTTTAGCTCCTATCAAAACGCTCAGGCCCGCGCCAACGAACTCGCTAGCTTTGGGTTAGGAGCGGAGGTCCAGGCAACGGACTTTGCCGGTGCGCCCATCGCCCTTGCCCCTCCGGCCGATTATGACTTGGCCTTTCCGACACCGACATCGAGCACGGTGGTGAGTCCATCCATGCTTCCTTCTAATACCGTAGCCGCTACGCCGTCTTCGATTGAGTTTGGTGAAGCGGCTCCATTTCAGTCGCCCGTGCCGCCCTCCACAGCCGCTTTTCCTCCGCCTGATCAATCGTCGGCCTTCCCGGGTACCGTATCGCCCCCGGTGAACAATACAACAGCGCCGCCACCACTGGCAGCACCGACCTTTGTGGATGAAGGTTTACCGTCAGGCTATTACGTCGTGGTGCCGGGTAATGCGATCGACCTCCCGAATATTGCGAATCAGGTGATTGCGCTGGGAGCTCCTAACAGTTTAGTCAGGACCCGAACGTCTCCCCGGGGTCCCCACGTTGCCGTTGGCCCCTACAACGATCGCGGCATCGCTCAGGAATGGAGCGGATATCTGAGGGATTCAGGGATTACCGGTTCCCGTGTGCATTTCGAATAACGCCTGCTGGCATTTTGCCAGATGCAACCCTAATGACTGGCGGTATCGCCTAGACTCCTGCAGACGCTGGACACCTAGCGATGCTCCGCAATTTGCTTAGCGTGGCCGGATTTTCGTGGCGATCGGCCCCTCCTCAGGCAGCCTTAGAAGCAGGAATTAACCGATGGACATTTATCCACCTGCCGATTCCTCGGCAATGAGACACGAGATCATTGTCACCGCCCAGCAGATGCAGGCCATCGAGTCCGCGATGTTTGCTGCCGGTTTGCCGATCCCCGCGCTGATGGAAAAGGTTGCCGGCAGAATTGCCCATTGGCTCGTGCGGCATTTTCCTCGAGAACAGGTGGCTCGCGTCGGCTTTATAGTGGGGCCTGGACACAATGGGGGCGATGCCTTGGTTGTGGCCCGCGAGCTATTCCACCACGGCTATGAAGTCTTGATTTGGCAACCACTCGTGAAAGGAAAAGAACTCACAGCCCAGCACCAAGCCTATATCAGCTATCTAGGGGCCGTAGCAACTGTCGACAGCACGGCGCTTTGTGAGTGCGATTTGATTGTTGACGGCGGCTTTGGGGTGGGGTTGACGCGAGCTTTAAGCGATGAGTTTGCCGCGGGGATCGATGCGATTAACGCCTGTGATACTCCCGTTGTCAGCATTGATCTACCCTCAGGGCTAGAAACCGACACCGGAGCCGTCATGGGCACCGTGATTCGCGCAGATCATACACTGTGCCTAGGTTTATGGAAGCAGGGACTCTTACAGGATCAGGCGCAACCGTGGATCGGGCAACTGCATCTGATTGATTTTGATATTCCCGCAGCGTCCTTAGAGACTGTGTTGTCAGCCGCTGTGACACCTCGATGTATCACGGATACTGCCGCAATCGCCCGATTGCCTTTGCCCAGATCTCCCGTTGCCCATAAATACAAAGTTGGCCATGCCTTACTCATTGTGGGATCACGGCAGTATGGGGGAGCGGCCCTACTAGCGGGTCAAGGAGCCATTGCCAGCGGCGTGGGGATGTTAACCTTAATTGTGCCTGAGAGCCTCCGGTTGACCCTGCTGAGTCATATGCCAGAAGCACTAATACTGGGGGCGGAGGAAACCGCTACCGGCGCGATCGCGACGCTCCCCCAGACAGTAGCGCTAGCCGACTATGACGTCGTGGCTTGTGGTCCCGGATTAACTTTAGAAGCCGCTCCCGTCATCCATCAGGTATTGCAGAGTCAGCGTCCCGCTATATTTGATGCCGACGGCTTAAATATTATTGCCCAGGACAATCCCCAAGCGTTACTGAGGCAACGCCAAGGAACTACTTTATTGACCCCTCATCCAGGAGAGTTTCGTCGCCTGTTTCCCGATCATTTATCCGTCGCTGCCACGCCAAGTGTGGCGGCTAGCGCTGCAGCCCAGACCACTGGCTGCACCATTGTCCTCAAGGGGGCCATGAGCACAGTGGCCCACGCTGATGGTCAAGTTTGGATCAATGCCGCCAGCTCACCAGCCCTAGCTAGAGGAGGGAGTGGCGACGTCCTCACGGGTTTAGTAGCGGGCCTGGCAGCGCAGTTGTGTCTGCCCGATCCGGCGGCCGATTTATTAACTGCAGCGATCGCCGCAGTCTGGTGGCACGCCCAAACGGGACAGCACCTGGCCAACGTGGCGACCGAGCTCGGGTGTCCAGCTAGTCAGCTTGCGGCGACTCTGCCGTTTGTTCTGGCCCAGAAACTATCGCAGCAGTAGTCCTACGACAAGGTAACGGAGCTGGCTTGTAAAGGCCTTAAAAGTTTTTACCAAAGTTTCCTTATCTCCTATTCATTCCGGAGAAGAAGCTGTGGTAGAAGTAAGACGTATTTAAATTGCCCCGATCATTTAGGTTGTCACTAAGCTGTCAGACCTTTGGAGTGAGATGAGTCTACTCCCGATACAATTGCTGGCTGATTTGTCTGTCATCACAGCTGCTGTCGGAACCGCATCATTTCCCAATTGTCATCTCCAATTTCAGCTTTTAGAAGGCTGAAATCAGCAGTAGACCGTGAGCCAAGTGAGCTACTCCTTGTTCTTTGCTAGCAGGCCGCAATCATCATTGCGATCTATTCGGCAACGTCAGATGTTTATCAAGTTCTGACAGTAGCTAAGCAAGTCAGGCAATAACCAACCAAGTTTGAGGATTATCTCCACAGATAGCCTCATCCTGGAATTTCAAACACCTCGCTGGAAGCCTGATTGCTCCATCTAAGGCAGTCAGCTTTGGGACAAATTAACTTGGGCAACATCGCTGTGTCATCTCCTCTAACCATGGACCGACACTCGCTAATGCCTCCTTTCAACCGCGGCTGCAAGGGAACCGAAATCTGTACAAATGCGCACACTTTCCATCTCAAATTCTGTCAAAGCAGTCCTTCTCAGTGCCGGAATCATCGGCATGGCAGGATGTCCCGAAACCGTAACCTCTGCTCTCGGTCCAGCCCCAGATCAGAAGGTGATCCCAGTTGCTCAGCAGCCGTCCACAGAGACGGCGGCATCTAGCTTTCCTGCTCGTGTCGTCGCCTTTGAAGTGTGCGGAGAAATTGCCGGCTGGGAGCGGCCAACGCTCGAAGCGCAAACTGCAGCTCTCACTCAGAACCCTCGATACGGAGAGGCTCTGGAGACAGACCCGCTAAAAGGGTTATTTGAGAAGTTTTGGCATCTGCCCATCATCACGTTTACCACTTACGGACTCAGCGCCCGCACGGAACCGATTGACCTTAGCGGCGTTTGGACGGGGATCGAGGCAATGTCAGCTTGTTACGAGGGCGATCGCCCGGCGGCCATCAATAACGGTGAACTTGCCGAAATGTGGTTGATGGGTTACCAGATCAAGGATTTTGTTTGGACCGGTAAGAATTACCAAGTCACGGTCGATGCAATGCCCGCAGGTTTGCAGTTCGTGCAGTTTGAGCGCCTGGACGGTGAGAGCATCTTATCTGTAAAGGTCATCGAAAGTAGTGGAACGAATCTATCGGTAGCATCCGGCGACTGGTAGGACCACGCTCACTGAGCACATTGGGCTAGAACTGTCGAGGGCAGATAACCGGTCAGTTGCAGAGTGATCACGGCTGCTTTGGCCTAACTTCGCAAAACCCGAGAGGGGGAGTCAGCACTGATCTGTAGTGTTTTGTGAATTTCTATCTCTGCACGGAGTTGTCAACAGATCAAAGCCCCTACCTTGAAAGCATCTTTTAGGAAAAGTCAGCCATACGCGATTGATATTGGAGCTTTATCACAATGCCTTTGTTCACCCGGTGTGTCCGGTTAGTCGTCATGGGGATCGGTCTCATAGTCCTGTTGTTAGGCACCTTAAGCTGCAGTCAGACAACGCCGGAAGATTTGCCTAAGCTGAGATCAGTCACCGAGCAGCTCGATCAACAAGACAAGACCATCAAGCCCGCTGCTCCTCTGAAACCGCAATCAGTTCCTAACCGTGGCCTGTCAATTCCTGCTAGTCAGACAGCATCTTCTCAGGATGATTTGGAGCGCCTGAGTGATCAAGCTAGTCAAACGGCAGCCGAAGTCGAAGCCGATCTGAAAGCCAGCATTCAAACCGAGACGCAGGAAGTGCAAGCCTTCATCGAAGATGAGAAGGCAGCGTTTCAAAAAACCTTAGAGACTTTGAATGACCGAGCAGCAGAGGCTTTGGACGATGAACTAGAACGGGCTGAAAATACCTTTGATGCAGGCACGGGCAGCGCTCAGCCCGAGCTATTCTCGCCGGATACTTTGGACAACTGACCTTCACGGTAGGCTAACCAGGCACCCATGGCGCGATCGCACTTATCACCGGGGTTTTGGCCGGTTCAACCGCCGGCAGTGTTGCCTGCCAATAGGGCATCACAAACTGGACTGATCGGTCATTGCAGATTTTTTCACCCACAAAGTTGTTAGAGCAGACATTTATTCGCTATAGTAGGAAAGCCGACGCGGGGTAGAGCAGTCTGGTAGCTCGTCGGGCTCATAACCCGAAGGTCCATGGTTCAAATCCATGCCCCGCCACCAAATAAAGGCCCAGATGCAATTGCATCTGGGCCTTTATCTTTTGGAGAGTACTGTCGCGCGAGTTTAGTGTGGCACTCCAAACGACAGGATTTTTGAGCCACTCTCCCCCTACGACTGTCTGCAATCGGGATAGCTGAGGTACTCCGTCCCCTTATCCTTCTTGCCACTCTCCCCGCTACGGCAAGCTACGGGCAGAATCACCGATTTGTCATAAAAATTTGACGGGGAAGCGGAGCGACCAGATGGCTAAGCTTTGCCCTGCAGGAGCTGTGAGATTGACTGTTTTTCCAATAGACCTAGCAGTTGGCCATTCTCTCGGATAACTGCCAGCACCGAGAGCTTTTTCTCATCTAAGGTCCGCACTACCTCTAGCAGCGGTTGGTCAGAATCTACTGTCGTTAGCGCCATTTCGCGGTCCATGATGGCTGCAATGGAGGTATCTGCCCAGCGATCGCGGGGCACCTCCCGCAGCACTTCGGCAGACACCGTGCCCACCAGTTGCCCCGCGGCATCGACCACCAAAAACTTTTTCCAGCGACCTTCACTGTTGAGAATCACTTCGTCGGCAAACGCTCGCAGTGAAACAGACTGGTCCACGATCGGACTTTCGCGCACGGTGGCATCCGCTGCCGTCAATCCATTGAGCTTTTGCTGCACAGAGGCCGACTGAGCAGAACGATTAGCATTGCTTAGCAGAAACCAACCAATCAGCAGGGTCCAGACATTACCGATGGGGCTAAGGCCAGCAACAGCCGCTGCACCGGTACCAATAGCCAACCAACCAATCAGTTGTCCTGTGCGACTCGCAAAAGCTATACCCTTGTAGGGATCTTGCGTAATTTTCCAGACGATCGCCTTCAGCACATTTCCGCCATCTAAAGGCAGCCCTGGCAAAAGGTTAAAAATGCCCAGCGCCAAATTGATATATGCCAGCAAGGAGACAATGGCTCCTGCCGGTCCACCGAACGCCCACACCTGGCCAGCCGTAAACAACACAGCAAACAGTAAAAGACTCACTAGCGGACCAGCGATCGCCACTTTTAAGGCCCCACCGGGTTGGTCTGACTCTTTCTCAAGGGCGGCCAAACCGCCGAACAAGAATAACGTAATAGACTTGACGCTGATCCCCTGCTGCAGAGCCGCAAAGCTATGGCCCAATTCGTGGGCAAGGACTGAGCCAAACAATAACAGGGCAGCCACTAGACCTAGAAGCCAAGGGATAGTTCCGGGCAAATCAGGAAACGCCGCCGCCAAACCACTACCGTAATTCCAGGTCACCAAAGCTAGCACCAAGAACCAAGAAATATTGACGTAGAAGGGAATTCCAAACAGGTTACCCGCCCGTAAGTTGCCATTCATATGAGGCACCTCAAAAGTTGTATTGCGAAAGACTTTCTCGAAGTCATTTCGCTTTCGTGTTTTCATTGTAACGAAAGGTAAAAGGCTGCTGGTCGGCCCCACAGCCGTAAACACCGCAAACTCGAGTACGGTTCTCCTAGTGGCTAATAACGGCTGAGCCATTCAACCATTCGCCACCATTCTGCCTATCATTAGCTTACTTGGCATCCCCAAGGGTAACTGTCGGCAATCTGGCAATTTGGCCATTGGACAATTTGGACGATCGCCCGATGACGACGCGACTGGTCCGGTCCTCCGATGCTACCGAGTACTTCTATTTATATAGCGGTCGAGGTGGGCCCATTCCCTATCAATTAGCCTAATGTGCAGAAATCATAAAGATTCCCCACAAGGCGATCGCAGCGCCCAACTAGTGTTTTAGTCTTCTGGGACTACGAACATGATAAATTTCCAACAGAAAGCTGGAAGCTCCGGTGTTAAAGATTTAGTAAGGCATTGGGAAAAATATTTACTCAGGCCGTATTTCTACCGAGAGTGGTATTAGTTTGGGATCAGTGCAGAGGAAATAGGCAGTCACATTTTCAGCATTTGAGGACAGCAGGCGTGTATACCCATTTAGTTGCAGATTGCTCTTCTTGGTTGGAAATTATCACTCGAACTCAAAGTGATCGGCTGATTGAGTCTGCAAACTGAGTTCCCATCTATTTTCAATATGAGGTCTATCCGTCGGAAAAGTCCAATATTCTATATTTAAAAGTCTAATAGACTTTTAAATTCATCCTCTATATTCAATATTTTCTTCAAAAAAATGAAAGAAGTTATTCAAAATTCTCAGGATGCTTTAAACCTAAAGGAAATTTCCGATCCCATCGAGTTCATCCATAATTTACCGGCCTCTCAAACGGTTGTAGTTGACTTTGATGAAACTCTTTTTCTGAGGAATTCGACAGAGGAGTATTTAGATAGTCTCCAGCCTCAGCTTTTGGGTAATCTTGTGCTGACTGTCTTAGAAAAATTAAATCTTTGGAAGCTACTCCCTCCACCTCTGAGAAGCCACGAGTCGATTGACTGGCTTAGGGTAGTTATTGCGACTTGCTTATTTCCTTGGACAATTCTACTTTGGAAAAATAGAGCTCAAAAATTAGCGCGCGATTATTTCAATCAGCCTTTGCTCAACAGCTTGCAGCAGAGTCGCCATGCTCGGATAATTGTGGCGACTCGCGGATTTGAGTTTATTGTTAGACCCCTCCTAGCCTCGACACCCCTTAAGGTCGAACGATTGATCGGATGTCGATTTTTGCACGGCGGCGGCGATCGCCAACTTGGCAAAGAGGAAATGCTATCTCGGTGGCTTGCTCCAGCTGAGATTCAAGACTCGGCGCTGATTACGGACTCCCTCGATGACGCCTCCTTGCTAGAAATCGTCAAGTATCCCTTTCTAGTTCGATGGCCTAATGCTCAATATATTCGCGCCATGTCGGGGGCATACTTACCTTTCTTTTACATCGAAAAGGTTAAGAAACCGGGCACTAGATTTCTCATCAACGTTGTCTTAAAGGACCATATCATTGCCCTACTTTTTGCCTGCACCTGGCTCAGTTCGATGCCAGTGTTTCACGGTTTGGGTATCGCATTACTCGCATTTTCTTGGTGGTGTATCTACGAAATCGGTTACTTTCAAAATGACTTAGTCGCAGAAAAATACGAGAAAAAGCCCGTTTTATCCGACACGTATCAACGGTATAAAGACCGAATGGATGTCTTTATGCCTTGGGTCGTGAGTTTGGGATTTGCCATTCCTGGCTTGGCCTTAGTTGCCTTGGGCAATACCCTCACCTGGACGACAGTATTTGACGGGCAGGCTTACACATCGGCGCTCCGGTGGGGCGCTATTGTTCCTAGTCTCAGCCTGTGGATAGCCTCTCTCGTCGGCACGCGGTTAACCTTTACGGTTTACAACTATCTTGACGAAAGCACGCGCATCTGGCTCTATCCGCTATTGCAATTTGCTAAATATGCCGGTTTTTTACTCATTGCCAATATCAATAGTGTGGGGCTTGCACTGCTGATTGCTCAGGTATTTGTAGACTGGATTCCTTACATGATTTACCGCTGCGGCGGCGATCGCGACCGGCTCAAAGAGCAGTTCTTTAAGGTGTTCGTTTTTCTCCTGCTGACTGTTTCCACTGCGATCGTGCAGCGGGATGGGAGCCATCTGCTTACCGTACAGTTTTTTGCCATTCTGCTTTGGTATGGTGGCCGCAGCCTGAGCCAGGTCAAAGAAATCGTGCGAAACGCCCATTTCATTTGGCACTAACGCATCTAAGACTAGTCCATCGATGGCCGCTCAAGCGGTTGGTTGTCCTTCGCGCCGAACGAAGTAAGTCACGATCGCTAGTCCAAAGACACCCAATAGGGCAAAGATCACCAGGCGTGCCCCGCCTTCTAAAATGCCGGCCCCCAGTGCCACAAAGGGCGGGTTTGAAAGGGCAATGCTAATGACCAAAGCGGGCGCGAACTTGAGCCAACGGGCCTTTGTGAGCCCCAAGCCATAACAGACAAAGTCAAAGAAACCGGTCATCAGGCAACCGGTCATGAGGAAGAAATTGCGCTCTAGGTGACGTTTGCTGAAGTTATCAATGCGGTGCATAAAAGCTTGCCCAACCAGGTGCTGCACCAAGTGACGGCCATACTGACGCGATAGCCAAAAACTGAGGGCACAGGAACACAGATCGGCGAAGCAAATCACGGCAATGCCTTGGCCAAACCCTAACAGTCCCCCAGCGAGAATCGCATAGGCGGTGCCCGGTAACGCGGGGATCACGACGCTGGTGAACCGAAGCAAGAAGATGCCGACAGGTGCCCAGACCCCCCACTGCTCGACCTGCGATCGCAATTGGGCGACGCCAAATCGCTGAATTAGAGCGATCGCCACCGCAATGAGCGTCATAACGAGGATATATAGGAGAACCTTAAATACCGTTTGTCGTTTCATGATTGGGGGGCAAGTCAACCCTCGCCACGGACGGACTCGGGACACATGAACAAAACCAAGCTCGTTTCGCTAGTAGGGGCGGGCATCTGACACGTTGAGATGTCTCCCTCGGCTCGCACGCAATGTCAGCCTCCACTCACGGGCGGGATCAGCACCACCTCATCGCCGGCTTGCAGGGGAGCGTCCGCCTCGACAAATTGAAAGTTGACGCCAAAGCGTGTCAGGTCACGCCATGGTTCAAGTTCAGCATGTTCGGCCAACAGGCGATCGCGGACAGTGCCAACGGTTGCCCCTGCCGGCAGTTCCAAAGTCAATTCAGCTTGGCCGTAGGCGTCTTGGTAGGCCGCAAAGAGTTTGACAGTGACAATAATAGACATTGATATGTTGACCAGCGTCGCAAATCAGCAAGGGCAGTGAATTAGGCTAGGAGCTAAGGGATCATAGACGGCAGCCACTATCCAGCAATCGGACGAAAATAAAAAGCCGCGCCCAAGATTGTGTAAGTGGCCAAGAGCAGCGTACCTTCTAACCAGTTGGAGCGGCCATCAGAACTAATGGAGTTAGTAATCAAGACTGCCACAATTACGGCGACTAACTCTAAATAGTCGAAGCTGAGGTCCATGGGCTTGTCCAATAGCCACCCCGCTAGCACCAACACCGGAGCGACAAATAGAGCAATTTGCAGGCTGGATCCCACTGCCACTGATACCGAAAGTTCCATTTTGTCCTTCATGGCGACGGTGACGGCAGTAGCATGTTCGGCCGCGTTACCGATAATTGGCAGCAGAATCACCCCGGTAAACAGCGGCGACAGACCGAGTTCCTCCGTCGCTGGTTCCAAGGCATTTACGAGCAACTCTGATTCTCCCGCGACGATCAATGTCGCCCCTACCAGCACTGGAACCCAAAGCTTCAAATTAGGGGAGTGCTCAGCCTCGGGCTGGCTCTCTGAGTCGGGAGCAGAGTTGCTCGCTGGAGCGGACTCAGTATTGGCAGCGCTCGCCTCATAAAGATACGTATGCGTTTTCATCGAAAACAGCAGCGTCAATCCGTAAACGGCGATAAGGACAATGGCAACGGCATCAGAGAGCTTTTGCAAGGTTACCTCAGGCACGACATCTGTGGTGAAGCCCACCGCAGTCGGCAGCAAGATGGCAATCACCGCTAAGTTCATTGCTGACGCATTGACCCGAGCGATCACTGGTTGAAAGTCTTGCTCCTTGTATTTAATGCCGCCCAGCAGCATGGAGAACCCCAGCACCAACAGCAGATTGCTGATAATCGAGCCCACGATGCTGGATTTCACAACACCAACCAAGCCCTCATTGAGGGCAATTAAGGCAATGATGAGCTCTGTAGCGTTGCCAAAGGTCGCATTTAGTAAGCCGCCCCAAGACGGTCCCAAAACTCCGGCAATTTCTTCGGTTGACGTTCCCATCCAGCCCGCTAGCGGCACAATGGCCAGGCCAGCGGTGATAAACACCAACAAATCCCCCCACTGTAAAAAATGTGCGGCGATGGAGATGGGAATAAACACTAGCAGACCATAAAAAATAAGGTTTTTGATCGACATAACGAGCCTGATAGGGAAAGGTGTCAGAATACCAACGTTAGCTGGTGGACTGCATTTTATTGTGCCGGTCGGACCGTTTCGCAGCAATTGTGAATAGAGCTTGCCAATGAAGGGATTGATAACACTATTGACCGTGCTCCTAATGCTGCTAGGTGGTGGCTTGATCGCGCTGGTTATTTTCTACTTCTGGGCCAGTTCGGGGCGCTTGTCAGCGGCAGAGTATGCCCAAGTCAAGACAACTGACGCGTATCCCCTCAAGACGGCAGCCAATGAACTCGTTGTGGTGTCTTACAACATCGGCTACCTGTCTGGCCTGACTAATAACCAAGCGGTGAGGCCACCGGCTGATTTATACCAAACCAACCTAGCAAGCGCGATCGCGGCGTTGGCCCCTCTAGAGGCAGATATCTTAGCGTTACAGGAAATTGATCTCGCCTCTCGGCGATCGTATCAGGTTGACCAAGTTGAAGCGTTAGGGGCAGCGCTGCAATATCCCCAACGGGCGATCGCTATCAACTGGGACAAGCGCTACGTACCGTTTCCGTTTTGGCCGCCAGCGGTGCAGTTCGGGCAAATTTTATCAGGACAGTCGATTTTGAGCCGCTGGCCGATTACCCAGCATGAGCGATTCGTTCTTGATCAGGTGGCGAGCAATCCATTTTTTTACAATGCGCTGTACCTTGATCGCCTGGCTCAAGTAGCCCAAGTTGATATCGCTGGACAAACCGTCGTCGTCATCAATCTGCATTTAGAGGCGTTCGATCTGTCAACTCGTCAAACTCAGACGGAATTTGTGCTGGCTCTGGCCGAATCTTACGCTGAGCAATACCCGGTCTTGCTACTGGGCGACTTCAATAGCGCCCTCAATCGTGACGCCGAAGGCACACCCCGGACGATACAAACCCTGATCGAAGCTGCGACCTTTACCTCAGCCGTCCCTCCAGACCAGTTCACCGAGCCGGAGCACCTAACTTTTCCAGCAGATAAGCCTGAATTCAGGCTGGACTATATTTTCTACAATCCTAACCGGATCGAACTCTTGAATGTAGAAGTACTGACGACGGCAGGCCAGGCTTCGGATCATCTTCCCGTGGTCATGCGCTTGCGGCTAAGATGACCCACTGTCTGAATCGAGACTGCCCCAGCCCAGCGAATTCCGATCACCATCACTTTTGTCAAAGCTGTGGTTGGCGACTGCGGTTGGGCGATCGCTTTGAGGCCGTTTATCCCTTGGGCTCGGGACTGAACAGTCGCACCTTTGTCGGTCGCGATTGCACTACCCTAGCCAATCCGCAATGCTTGATCAAGCAATTTGCCCCGATGGGCAATACGGCACGGGCGCGATTCCAGGCGGCAGAACGATGGCGGCACGAAATGGACCATTTGGCGATCGCCAGTCGTCACCCGCAGATTCCTGAACTGTTGGGCTGTTACGAGCGCAGCTCTGACCAATTTCTGGTGCAGCAGTTTCTGGTGGGGCCTCACCTGGATCAACAGCTCCAGGTCAAGCTGGGTCCATTGACCAGCGAAGAAGTGCTCACTTTTCTGAAAAATGTGCTGCCGGTTTTGCATCATCTGCACCAAAACCGACTGATTCACCGGGACATTAAGCCCGACAATTTTCGCCAGCCGCCGGGGCAGGATGATTGGTACCTAGTCGATTTTGGAGCCATTAAGCCGGTGACCGCGACATTGGCGGCACAGCCAGGCACCTTAGTCGGCAGCGCTGAGTATGCGGCCCCAGAGCAGCTCCAAGGAATGGCCACTGATGCCAGCGACCTCTACAGCCTGGGGGTTGTCTGTTTGCATTTGTTGACTGGTCTGCAACCCTTTGACCTGTTCGATAGCGTCAACAGCCGTTGGCACTGGCGCAGCATTGCCCCCGAGGTGACACCGACGCTCGCTACACTCATCGACCAAATGGTACAGCCTGCCGTTCACGATCGCTTGCCTAATGTCGTCACCGCCATGACACAGATTGGTCTATCCCTGCCCGTATCTAGGGCATCTCCCATTGGTCATCGGCCCCAGCACCGCTGGCAGGCAACGATGATGGTCTCATTGGGTGCCGTGGCCGTGGATATGCAGTCCCTACCCGCTATACAGCAGCTCTTGATCTTGCTAGCGAGCGGTCAGCTAGTCGCGCAATCACTCAACTCAGCCGAGTCGCCGTCAACCACCACACTCCCGATGAACGGCGTGATCGCTATGGCGCCCCATCCCCACCGGGCAGCTGTGGTCACCGTCAATCGTCAAGGTCAGCTCGTCTGCTGGCGGTGGGTGTCCCCGACTTGGCAGCCGACTTCCTGGGGCACACTGCCCACTGAGCCAACGCAACTCCAATTTGATCGCGTTGGGCGATCGCTGTGGATTGCTGACACCGCTGGCTCAATTCACCGCTGGGATGGGGGCTCAGGCCAGCATCGCCAAACTTGGCAGGCCCATGCTGACGCAATCACTTGCTTTGCACTTAGCCAAGCCAGCCAAACCCTAGCCAGCGGAGACACCCAAGGACAGGTCAAACTGTGGGATCAGTCCGGTGTTGGTTTGCGGACCCTGAGCCGGCAGGCCGGTCGCATCAGCGCCATAGCCTGGTTGCCCGATGAGGCGACGCTGGCCATCGCCGGTTGGGATGTCTCTCTACGGTGGTGCTGGGCCGAGACAGGGGGAACCTATCAAACCGTGCGAGCCCAGGGATTTCACTTACCCGTGCGATCGCTCCTTGCTCCGGCGGATCAACCGTGGCTAGTTTCCGGCAGTCAAGATGGACAGTTGCAAACCTGGAGCCGACCCCAACCAGCCCTGCTCCCCCATGTCAGCGGTGAGGCTTATGCTCCGCCGGTTGACTTAGGCAGCCCCCTCCAATCGTTGGTTTGGCTACCGGCCAACACGGAACAGGGCGATCGCCTCCTAGCACTCACCACCCCCGGGCAACTCACCGGATGGCAACTCTCGAACTGAGTCCACCAGTCCACCACTTTCCCAAACGGTCTCCGGCTGCAGCATGCCAAGCAACGCCGCGGCCCCCCGGACCGGGAGCTACTCAACCGTCGCACTCTTTTCCGGTTGCGGCTGACTCTGTTTCGCCGCTTGAATCCAAGAATTTGCTGCCGTTTTAACGATCTCTCGCTTCACGCTGGTGGAGGTCTCATCATCGAGTTGATCTGTAGCCGACAGTAGAATTTCTAACTGCCGCACGTCAAACAGTTCCTTGTGATACTTATCCATGCGCGTGTTAGCCTTCTCCGCTTGGGTAAAGGCAAATACGGTCACCCCCTGCAACAAAACGCCCGCCAGTACAGGCCAGTTTTCGGCTGCTTGGGTTGTCGCATTGTCAGAATCTTCGCTCATAAACATATTGAAAAATCCCGAGAAAATCAACAACAGACCGACAACAGAGGAAAAGACCGATAGCACAAAATAAACCCCGGCCTGGGAACGCGCGTCGTTATAGTTTTTATCAATGTTTTTAGTAAGCTCAAACTTATTTTTTTCCAACTTGTCTTGCAGAGCTTTTGAGGTTTGAGCATTGTGAAAAGCCAGGGCAATTTGATCGGCATAAACCTGATAAATGGCCTTTTCCTCATCTGTTGGCAAGCTACGACCATCAGGGGGAAATAGAATCCACATCACCCCCATTCTGAGCTCCCGGGATGAAAATGGAATACACAGGCCAAATGAAAAAGCCTTCGCTTTTTGACGAACCGACAAATAGCTGCCGAGGTGATACTTATGTGGATCAGCAGCAGGGGGCTGATAGAGTTCCAACTGCTGACTGGCGTATACCTTCATGGAAACTGCCTTGAGTTGCTTAAAGTCAGACTTCGAAAGAGAACGAATACTAGGCGCAATTTCTTCTTCTGCAATACTAGGCGACCATTGTTTACGGCTAACAGGAAAAATTAATACGCTTTCGGCATCAATAGCTTCACGGGTTAAAGCCACGATGTTTTCGAGCATATTTTGCGCGGGCGACTCGATGATTTTGCGCAGCGATCGCTGAAGTCCCATCAATATATTGTTTTTACTGTTCACTGAGTCGACTAAATGTTTCTTTTGAAACGCGATCGCCACTTGTCTAGCAAAATGCTCAATAACTTCTTTGTGAACCTCGCCAAAAATATAGGGCTGGTTATGCTCAAGATTAATTACGCCAATCACCTTACCCGAAGTATTTTCCTTGATTGGTACTGCCAGCTCAGAGCGAATTTCAGGATTGAACTCTATGTACTGTTGCCATAGCTTAGAATTAGCTGATTTCTCTCGCTGAACATCTTCAACCAAGATTGTTTGTGCAGATTCATCACACAGACCCACAATTCCCTTTTTACTTTCTATCTTCGGCAAATCACCCTTTAAAAAGTCAGCCAATTGCGAGTAAACGTATTCTGGGTAGGTCGCCTTAATCTCTAAATCGCCCTCTCTGTTCTTTAAAGTGACATAGCTAAAAGTGGCACCTGACAAAGCACAGGAGTACTGAGCAATATCTTTTATTAGCAGATTCGGGTTGTCCGTTTTAGCAATCCCCTCGATAGCTTTAGCCAAACCAGCATTACCTCTGGCCCACGTCTGCTTTTGCGCAAGAAACTCTTGGTAGTACAAGATATTAGAAGCCTGGTTAGCAAATAGCTCCAACGCAAATCGCTCAATATCAGAAAAGGGCTGTTCATTATATTTATTCAGATACAAAGCCCCAATAATTTCCTCCTTCGCAGTGCCCTTCCTAATCTTTAGCGGAACAACGATATGGTACTTTACACCCTTATTTCTAAGGTTTTCAGAGATGCATTCTTCGTTACCAAATAAACGAGAAAATTCAGCAGTTTCGCCGCTCTTAAGCATCTTTTCCGTTGTCCCTCCGCCATGCATACGAGGCAGTCCGGGAGTAATTTCCTCAGGAAATGAATAATACTCGCCGGTCGAGGCATATTCGTTGATATCTTCAGTCGACCCCATGCGCTGAAAGCGATGAATAACAGCGGCACGGGCACTAGTAATCTTGAGTGCATGCTCACAAATCTTTTTGAGTAAAATAGTTTTCTCTGGCTTGAGAGCCAATTCATTCATCTTATTGCTGATGTCATTGAGATACTCAAGGGTCATCGTGCGCTCAATCACCGTCGCCGCACATCGCGCGATGGATTCTAACAATTCTCTATCGTAGATAGTAAAAAAGTCTTTTTCACGCTTATAGCAAGCAATCACTCCGATAACCTTACGCCCCTGGCTCGTTTTGTGGATATTATTAGTCGCAACAGGCACTGCTAAGATGGATAAATTGGTCCCTGAAAAACCAGGACTTGGTTGAAACTCATCATCTTCTAGAGCATGGGGAACTATGCGGCTTTGACTATCAGCAAAAACTGCGCCAATTACGCCTTCATACTTTCTAAAGATACGTTTACGGCTTGCCACCTTCAAGGGTGTGTCTTCGTGGCTGATTACATTAAACCACTCCTCTAAAAAGACATCTTCCTTATTAATTGACGATGAAACTTTAAAGTATGAGCAATGGCTGCAATCAAGATCTTGCAATAGCCTTTCAAGAATCTTCTCAATGAGTGATTGACTGTCTAGCATATTGCCAATCTCGTAGGACATTTCTCGGAGAATTCTCTCATTACGCTGTTGCGAAACATCATAAATCGCATTAGCTAAGATATGGGAAAGTTCCGTCAGATAAGTGGTGAGCCGATCGTCGTGTTTTTGGTAATGCCCGGGGGTCCGATGATCTAGGGTAATAATGCCAATACACTTTTTCCCTAGCTTAATTGACAAGCCCAACCAAGAATTGACGTCATTCGTAGCGCTGTTTTGCTCCCACCCAATGTCGGCCAACCTCTCAGGGTGATGAGTGCGGAGGTCAATCAGATTCTCTAGAATGACCACCTGGTTTTTGACGACCCGAGTGAGTAGAACATCGTCATGAATGTTTTTAAAGAACATGCGATCCGGATTTGGCAAAAAAGGATCATGTTGTAATAGGTATCGCTGCCCAGAGTCTTCAATTAGGGAAATGCAGGCGCGATCGTAACCAATACGCGGATCAGCATCAAGGCATCGAAACGTGATTTGAGCGATGTCGGCTAAGGTCTCTGCTTCGCAGAGTTCATGCTTGAGAGACTGGAGTGCTTGATCGCTTTTGGTCGCCCAAAAAGTAGCATGGATGTGAGCTTCTAAAACAAAGGGGTTGAACGGACAAGCAAAGGCAGAAAGCCCTCTTTGCACCGCTTCTCGAGAGTGAATCTGAAGATCCTTAGAAAAGCCAAAGATGACAATGAATCCTAGATAATCTAGCTCAGAATATTGGTCAAGGCGATCGACAATACTGCGCCACAGATCAGCATTGCTTTCATCTAAAGCGAGCAAAAATACATCGTAATCTCTCAGACGAATATTACCGTAGTGCTGGCAGTGCTGAGATAGGCCTAAAATGCTCTCGTCTTCGCTCAAGCAAATTTCGTCTAATGAGGTAGCTTCCTTGAGCAATAGCTGATTAGCTTCGCGGAGATGACAAAGAGTCGTTTCAATTTCACTTAAGAAAGAATTTTCAGACCCTAACAGATTGAGCGATAAAACCCTAGTCATGATGCTGCCTGCCCTGAATTAATACAATCAATATCTCATCAATTATATTTGATGGCTATACAGATAAATTCAGGATTGTTCAGGCGAATTTCAGGTGTTCATCTCGTGACATTTCTTAGTCAGCATTTTAATCCTGCGATCACATCATTCATTTGATAGATGAATGGCTAGTAAATCACTCATCACTTCAGAAGATGTCTTACGAAATCAACGATTAACTCAACCCTCTTTATCTTGATCAGACAGAACAGCCTATGGAATTTTCCACAAACCAAGTTCCCTAAAACTTGAGTCGCGATTGGGAAATTCTACACTTGGCTGATGTGTCCAGGGAGCGTCTTGCGCGTTGCCTATAGCTGGGGCATCTTGGCGGAGCCCTGCTAGGAGGCTATTATCGCAAAGCATCTAAGCACCTTAATGTCCATCCGTCTCCCCCCCCCGCTGAGGTACCGGGAGTTGACCTAGTGTGTTTGATTACCGCTCTTCATCGTTGCAGGCGGCACTATGTCACTACTAGCTGAAAACTACGCCATCCATTATTCTAGGTTCAGATTTTTCCAATTTCAAGCAGGGCAACAGAATTCATGGGTTCCGCGACATCTTCCCTTGCTGCACTGACGAATCGGCTCAACGAGTACTACCGTCAGGTCAAAGCGCTAATCTTGACTCGCCAACATCCCGTTAGTGGGCTATTGCCGGCAAGTACAGCAGTGACTACCCACGGTGACTACACCGATGCCTGGGTACGTGACAATGTTTACAGCATTTTGGCCGTTTGGGGGCTAGCCCTTGCCTATCGCAAAATTGATGAAAACCAAGGTCGCACTTATGAGCTGAGTCAAAGCGTTGTCAAGCTCATGCGCGGGCTCCTGTTTGCCATGATGCAGCAGGCTCACAAGGTTGAGCGGTTCAAAGATTCTCAAGCCCCGCTGGAAGCTTTGCACGCTAAGTACGATACGGCGACTGCGAGTACCGTCGTGGAGGATGACGAATGGGGGCATCTACAGATTGATGCCACTTCAGTATTCCTCTTGATGTTGGCGCAAATGACGGCGTCTGGGATGCAAATTGTCTTCACTCTCGACGAGGTCAACTTTGTGCAGAACCTCGTTTACTACATCGGCAGGGCATATCGCACCCCCGATTACGGCATTTGGGAACGCGGCAACAAACTTAACCACGGAAAACCGGAGCTCAACGCCAGTTCTGTGGGAATGGCAAAGGCCGCTTTGGAGGCCATGGATGGGCTCAACCTGTTTGGCATTCAGGGAGGGCAGGCGGCAGTGGTGCATGTCTTGCCCGATGAAATATCACGGGCGCGGCTGATTTTGGAATCTTTATTGCCGCGCGAGTCGGGCTCTAAAGAGGTCGATGCGGCGGTACTCAGCATTATTGGATTTCCTGGATTCGCGATCGAAGATGCCAGCCTTGTGCTCCAGACTCAGCAAAAAATTGTCGACAAGCTGCAGGGGCGCTATGGCTGTAAGCGGTTTTTGCGCGATGGCCATCAGACGGTCATTGAAGACACCACGAGGCTGCATTATGAACCGGCGGAGTTGCAGCAGTTTGAGCATATCGAGTGTGAGTGGCCGCTGTTTTTCACATATCTCTATTTAGATGGGTTATTTCGCCATGATGCCAGAGCCACGCGGTTTTACCGACAGCGGCTTGAGGCGATCGCGGTGACCCAGGGTAGTTTTTCGCTACTGCCAGAGCTGTATTACGTACCCGAGGGGGCGATCGCGGCTGAGCGTGAGACGCCTGGCAGTCAAGCTCGGGTGCCCAACGACAACCTACCGTTGGTCTGGGCGCAAAGCCTGTTTTTACTGGGACAAATGATCGACGACGGCGTCTTGACTCCGGGCGACATTGACCCCTTGGCACGCCACTCGCGGGTGGGGCGAAAACATAAAGCGATCGTTCAAATTGCCCTGATTGCCGAAAATGAAGCGCTGCAGGAAAAACTGGCAGACTATGGCATTGCCACCCAAATTGCCGAGCAGGTTGAACCGATCAAAATTTATCCGTCCGCCGAACTTTCGGCGGTCTATGCGCAGATCGGCTTTAATGCCAAGCTGGGGATTACCGGTCGGCCCATTCGCCGACTCCGGGGGTTAACCACGGCCCAGGCGTTTCGCATTCAAGGGGAAACGGTGGTTTTCCTGCCGTCCTTTTTGGATCCGCAAAAGTTCTATATCACCCTCGACTACCACTTTCTGGTGGCGCAAATTCGCAGTGAGCTGTCCTACATTCACTACCACTGGAACGCCGTGGGCCGTCCAACTATGACGTTACTGCTGACCCACGAGATGTTCGAACTGGGGCGTCGACCCATTCACGAATCCCCTCTACTGCTGCTCATTCAAGAACTGAAAACGGGCCACTGTGGAGGCGTGCCGGTGGTGCTGGGGCCGCTTCACCAGTTGCTGCTCACAGCCAATACTGAACGCATTGATGACATTGGCGTGTACTCCCTACGGCAACAGCCGTTACGATACATCACCCGGCGCTCGGCCTATCTGTCGGTGGTGCCCACACATTCAGAGGCCCTGGATGTGTGGCACCTATTTCAAATCGATCGCGAAACAGATAGCGGCTACTTGGTCAGCCTCCTGGAGCGGTCTACCAATCTCTACGAACAGGTCGAGGTGCTAGCGCGGCTGCAATCTTTAGAAGGCTTTGACTTTGATACTAAGGTCGATCCAGAAAGGGGCATTACGATCGGTGATCTACTGGAAGAGGTTTACGTCAAGGCCGGACGTCAAGAACTCTGGCTGATTGTTCGTCGCACCGCAGGGCTGCTGAACAAGATCGATGTCAATTTATCAGATGCCGTGACTGAGCTATTGGTCCGGCAAAAGTACGTCACGGTTGGTAAATCTTACAGCGACGGTTCACTCATTCGTGACCCGATGCCTCACTCCGAAATCATGGAGAAAATCATTGCCTACTGCGGAGATAATGAACGCGATCGCGCTTTGACCCAGGAGATCATCGTTTATCTCAGCGTGCTGATGAAATCTGAGCCTGAACTGTTCGAAGGCTTACTGACCCTGAGAATTGGCTACTTGATTTTATTGCTTACCAGCGAAATGGCCCGTGAGCACCACGTACCCCGTGATGAAGCCTACGATCGCCTCACGGCCCTAAGCCCCTATGAGGTCAAGATGCGATTGCGGCAGGTGCTCGTTGGATACTCCGGTCTCAATCAAGCGATCTTTCAGCAAGAATCGCTGCACATCAAGTCCAACGCGGCTATCAAGTGGAGCGTTTTGCCCGAGCAGGTCGAGCAGGTTGACCTGCGGGTCAATGACTGGTGGCGTAAGCGGCAGATTGATGGCGAATTAACTCGGCTGCCAGAGGAGTTTTATCTCAAGGTTTGGGACTTACTACACCACTGCCAAGGCCTCATCATTGGCGACAAGCTAGATCGGCGCAATCGGATTGACAGCGCTTCTGTGATTTCGGAGATGACTCCGGGCGAGGCTAACTTTGCCCGTCGCCTCGATCATCTGTTGACCAAAATCCATGCCCCTGAATATCGTCACCTAACAGTAGAAGCACTGCGGGAACTGGCAGCTATTTTCCAAGGTAATCCTGATCTACAGTTTGACGATTACATTGCCCTTGATGTGCTCATTGGGCACGCCGTGCGCCTAGCCTGGATGGAAAATCGTCCCGATCGCATTGATGATTACGACGCCCAAAAAAGTGCAGCTTGGTCTGCCTTTTACATGCGATCGCCCAAAGCCTGTGCGCTGTATATCGCTAATGCCCTCCAGTTCTTAGTAGAGTTAGCCCAAGCCGAAGCAGACAAGGCCGCTACTGCCAGCGTCATATCAACGGCATCACCCACCATGGATGAGTCAACATGAGAATCGCGACCAGCTAACTGTGACCGGCAGTTTCGGGCGATCGCAGCTCAAACACCTGGTTGATACGTTCCGCTGGAGTATGTCCCTTAGCCGACACCATCAATGCAATATGATGCTGCTTGAGCTGTTCGTCTCGCAACGCCTGCAGGTCATCTAGACTCTGCTCAGTCGCGGCCCACGACTCCAAAGCCCACTTAGTGTCATCAGGACAATGTCCAGCGGCCTCAAAGCCCAACACATTTTCCACATAAACGCCATACAGCGTGTATTCAGAAAGGGTCAAGCAGCGACCGAGGCGCTCTTGCCAAGAGCGGCCCCAGCCGCGATCTAGATGCTGGTGTATGGACTCCAAAACATTCCGCCGCCAGGGAACGATTTGTCCGACATATCCCGCCCGCGGTGCCTTTTCTCCGGTAATGCCCAATAGCTTAAGGGAGTTATCTCGCCAGCGACGGTTTTGCTCCAGCACAGCATCGGGCCAAGACGGCTCAGAGAGTTCACAAAACAGCCTGACTTTGCCGTCCCTGACAAATTCGATCGCAGGATCAAAATCGCGCAAAAACGCTGTATCTGAATCCAGATTCAGATATACATCTTCATCGGCAAACAAAGGCGCTGACAGTTTGATCAGCTGCTGTAAAATCCAGCCGCGCAGCGGCAAGCTACGGGTGGTCACTCGGTATCGACCGACTTTGAACAGTCCCTGTGCCCAACGGGGCAGCACCTCAGTGTCTTTGAGTAAGCGCGTCCGCGATGACCGCAACGGCTGGAACAGGTCGTAATCTTCACTAGGGACAATGACGTAGTGGGGCACATGCTCTGGCACCCGGCGCTCAACGGTGTGGGCCAGTAGCGCAAACTGTTCATAATCATTGGCGTAGGTGGGAGTGACCATGGCAAATGATAAAGCTGACATCCGCACCTCCAGGAGCCTTTGGGTGTTTTAGGGTAAATCTATCAGGGGCAGCTATGGCAAAGCTTGCCTCGGCGTAATTATACGGTAAGGCCTTTTAACAAAACTTCGCCCAAAGCGACAACCCGCATAAAGATTAGGTATTTTCTCCCTGTCTGTATGAAGCTTGTGAGAAGCGGGCCTGGGTGTTAACAGAATAGTTAGCTGGTAGCCCTTGCTGCCAATGGCTCAGCATGGCGGGCGCGCTTTCCAAGCGCAAAGGTGCGATCGCTACCAGGGCTCACCAAACCCTACATCCCCAAAGCTCATGCTCCAAACTCAGTAACTTGGAGTACGATTTTGCCGGTATGGTTCTTGGCCAAAAACGCTTTTTGGGCTGTCACAATCTCGGTCAAGGGAAAAACCTGTGCCACCAGCGGACGAATGGAACCTGTCTCGATCAGGCGAATCAGGTTGGGAAAGACTTCGGGCTCTAAAACCGTACAGCCAAAGAAACTCAAGTCTTTGAGGTAAAGCGTGCAGACATCTAGCTCAACGATAGGCCCGGCAATGGCTCCCGAAACGGCGTAGCGACCTTTTGGCCGGAGCACTTCCAACAGTTCTGGCCATTGGGGACCCGCCACGAGATCAATCACCACATCCACGGAATTTTTGCCCAGCGCCTCGATGAGACTTTTGCCTCGATCAACGGTTGCCGTTGCCCCTAGCGAAAGTACATTAGCGGCTTTGGCGGCACTGGTGACCCCTATGACCTCAGCGGCGCGGGCCTTAGCTAGCTGGACTGCCGCTGACCCGACACCTCCTGAGGCGCCGGTGATTAAAACGCGATCGCTGCCGCTGACCTGGGCCCGAGTGAGCAAATTTTCTGCCGTAGAGTAGGAGCAGGGAAAAGAGGCCAGTTCAACATCGCTATAGGAACTCTCAATTTTGTGCGCATGGCGCGCGGCGACCCTGGTGTATTCGGCAAAGCCACCGTCACATTCAGAGCCGAAATACCAGGGCTGATCAAGGGATTGGCCCTGCGCCTCCCACAAACAGGGCTCGACCAGCACGCGATCGCCGATGCGGTCAGCATTGACCTGATCGCCAACGGCGACAATCTGACCACACACATCCGCCCCTTGGATGCGAGGCAATTGAATTGGAGTGCCCCCCCAAAGCAGCATCTTCCGCGGCCCGATCCTGTTTGGAGTACCAGCCGATGCGGGTATTGATATCAGTATTGTTGACCCCAGCAGCACTGACCTTGATAAGGACGTCAGTGGCCCCAATCTGAGGCAGGGGAATGTCATCTCGTATCGCAAGCTGATCGAAGTCGCCGTGGCCGATCAACCAGACACCTCGCATCGTGGGCGCAGAATCTTGCATCGGGAGTACTCAATCTAATGGGCTATAGTCTCAACGGGTACCAGACGCTCGTTGATTGTGCGCTGCTAGTTCCGCCGTTTGTTTAATTCGTTTGGCTCGGGTTGCGGGCTGCTTGGCCAGCTTAATCCAGCGCAGTATGTCACGCTTAACCGAATCTGGAAAGGCTTCGTAGTGAGCCATCGCGGGCGGATGTGCGGCTAGCGCGACAATCAGATCATCAGGCTTGATTAAGGCATCCACGTCATTCATAAAGTCCCATAGGCCGTTAGCTTTTGCCGCTGCCACTGCCTGCAATCCGGATTCATGCATGCGGCCAGCCTGAGTCAATTGCGCCACACGGTCTTTATAGGTTTTGGACCAGTGACCTGTTTTACGGGGTGAGAGTAGCTGCATCGTGCGATCGTCATCTAGCTTCATGCGACGTCCATCCATCCACCCAAAACACAGCACCTCGTCAAGCACCGCCTGAATGGACACAGACTTGTCTGGCACCGATTTCTTATAAGTCACGAGCCAGATGGAGTCTGGCTGGCTGTGATGGGCTTCAAACCACTGACGCAATGCCTCAACGGAAGTTACCTCAACCCGTTCTAAATCCGGAGGTTTAGCCATTGTTCACGTCACGTTTGTGCGGCTGTAGAGATGGCGATCGCTCGGCCATTTTTCTAAAACAAGAAGTAGCGCTGAGCCATCGGGAGTACATCCGCCGGTTCACAAGTGAGCAGCTCGCCATCGGCGCGGACTTCGTAGGTCTCAGGATTGACTTCCATGTGGGGTTGATAGGTGTTGAGCTTCATATCCGCTTTAGTGAGGTTGCGGATGCCACTGACGGCGGCGACAGGTTTCTGCAATCCAAACTGTTCGCCAATACCGCCGTCTACTCCGGCTTGGGAGACGAAGGAAAAACTGGTGGCGGCGATCGCTCCGGCGTAGCTGCCAAACATCGGTCGCATGTGAATCGGCTGCGGCGTTGGAATACTCGCGTTGGGGTCGCCCATTTGGGCCCAGGCGATCGCCCCGCCCTTAATCACAATTTCCGGCTTGACGCCAAACATCGCGGGCTTCCACAAACAGAGATCGGCAAGCTTACCTTCCTCAACGGAACCAACGTGGTTCGAGATGCCATGGGTGATGGCCGGGTTGATCGTATACTTAGCGACGTAGCGCTTGGCCCGATGGTTATCATTGCGATCGCTGTCCTCGCTCAACGCGCCTCGCTGCACTTTCATCTTGTGGGCAGTCTGCCAGGTACGGATGACCACTTCACCCACGCGGCCCATCGCTTGGGAATCAGACGCAATCATGCTGAAAGCACCGAGATCGTGCAGGATGTCCTCGGCGGCAATGGTTTCGCGACGGATACGGGATTCTGCGAAGGCCACATCTTCGGGAATGCTGCGGCTGAGGTGGTGACACACCATCAGCATATCGAGGTGTTCTTCTAAGGTGTTGGTGGTGTAAGGTCGCGTCGGGTTGGTCGAAGAAGGCAGCACATTGCTTTCGCCACAGACTTTGATGATGTCCGGCGCATGGCCACCGCCGGCCCCCTCGGTGTGATACGTGTGAATGGCACGACCTTTAAACGCTGCGACGGTATCTTCCACAAACCCCGATTCGTTCAGCGTGTCGGTGTGAATGGCGACCTGCACGTCGTAGTCGTCGGCGACGCTGAGGCAGGTATCGATCGCCGCCGGAGTTGTTCCCCAGTCTTCATGCAGTTTTAGGCCCAGCGCACCCGCCTGCACCTGCTCGACCAGCCCAGGCTGCAGCGCACTGTTGCCCTTACCCAAAAAGCCAAAGTTCAGCGGAAAGGCATCTGCCGCCTGCAGCATTCGCGCGATGTGCCATGCGCCAGGGGTACAGGTCGTCGCGTTCGTGCCGGTCGCTGGCCCCGTGCCGCCGCCGATCATAGTGGTGACGCCCGAGGCGATCGCCGTCTCAATCTGTTGGGGACAAATGAAGTGAATGTGGGCATCAATGCCGCCCGCAGTAAGAATCATGCCCTCACCGGCGATCGCCTCGGTACTCGGTCCAACAATGATGTCGACGTTGTCTTGAATGTAGGGGTTGCCGGCTTTACCAATTTTGGTGATGCGCCCGTCTTTGATGCCGATGTCGGCCTTCACAATACCCCACCAATCAAGGATCAGCGCATTGGTAATCACCGTATCGACTGCGCCATCCGCTCGCGAAATGGGTGACTGCCCCATACCATCGCGAATCACTTTGCCGCCGCCAAACTTCACCTCGTCACCATAGGTCGTGAAGTCGCGCTCCACCTCAATGATCAGCTCAGTATCCGCGAGGCGAACGCGATCGCCCACGGTCGGCCCGTAGGTTTCGGCATAGGCACGACGATCCATCCGGTAGCTCATGGGCAATCCTCAACGCTCAAACAAGTAGGTCACAGGCCAACTGTAGAGAACATCAGCGCTAGACACCGCCATATCGCCTACAGTCGGCATTATTCTACGGTGACTTGCTGCCTGCAGACGCTGTTCGCCGCGATTTGTAACGATGAGATGAGACCAGAGAGGTGAGCAACTAGGTGAATCGAACGCTTCAAGTTTCTACGTCAGCGGTTCATGATCTGAAGTAGCTGACTGAGTACAATGACGATAACCATTAGCCACTCATATCTATGACTGAGCTTCTCCAGCAAGCTATTGCAGAAGTATCAAAACTGTCTGATGAACAGCAAGATGCGATCGCCTCGCGGCTCTTAGCTGAGCTAGAAGATGAACGGGCTTGGCAAACTCGCTTTGAAGCTACTACAGATAATCAGTGGGATAGCCTAGCCGCTTTAGTCCGAGAGAAGATCGTATCAGAGAAGGTTGTTCCACTCGACAACGTTTTCCCAACTGAATAATGAAGTCGAGCACGATTAAAGACTTCCGTAAACAGTTGAATCAGTTGCCTACTGAGGTAAAGGCTCAAGCCAACAAAGCTTATGCCCTTTGGAAAGTCGATCCCTATCATCCGAGCCTTCAATTCAAGCGAGTGAGTCAGCGTCAGCCCATCTACTCAGTTCGTATCGGTCTTAACTACAGAGCACTTGGATTGCTGGAAAAAGAACACGTCTATTGGTTTTGGATTGGTACGCCCGCGAAATACGACGAGCTTCTGAAACAATTATGATCTCGCGCGATCGCCCATGGTCGGCCCGTAGGTTTCGGCATAGGCACGACGATCCATCCGATAGCTCATGGCACTCTTCAACGCTCAAACATGTCGGTCATAGGCCAACTGTAGAGAACATCAGCGCCATCCACCGCCACATCGCCTACAGTCGGCATTATTCTACAGCGACTTGCTAACGTTATAGCTGGTAGGGTTAGAACACTATGCGTTCCACATATTCACCCATTCCAAGATGGGTTTAGAAGCCATTGAAAGCCCTGTGATACGGTCACTTTGATGGCTTCGAGACTCTATCATGTTATGTGGAATGATTCTCTCTAATAAGTTGTTAGGCATCAGGAGAAATTTGTGGATGTAACAGGTGGATGTTTCTGCGGCAGAGTTAAATATAGGATTAGTGGGAAACTAAAAGATCCACGGTCTTGCCATTGTTCTCAGTGTCGAAAGGCATTCAATTCACAAGCTTCTGCATATGCAATTGTTGAACCCTCAGACTTTATGTGGACCAGTGGAGAAGAATTGCTCACAACTTACACGGGTGAGCAAGGATTTGGTCTGCAGTTTTGCAAAGTTTGTGGTTCTACACTCTGCGGTACTTGTAAGGGCACAATTCATGGTGTTACGTTAGGTTGCGTCGATGGCAGTCCCGAATTAGATAGCGTTAAACATATTTACGTGGGTTCAAAAGCTGACTGGGAAGTCATGCCACATGGCGTACAGATATTCCTAGAAGGTGAAGATGTAGATGCCTAACAAGGCGCTTAACTCGCTCCCTTCGGTCGCTGGGACAATAACACTGCGATGCTTACGCACTTTACCGCAGTATTATTGCCCGTTAGCTTAGCGTTAGACGCTCACGCCTGTGATGCCAATCCGTTAGACGGACTAAACGGAATGAGACGATTATGAGTATCGATTTCGTGCCAGCAGCAATTGATAAAGAGAACTCCACTAGGGTCGAATCACTATACAAGGACGCGTTTCCAAAAAATGAACGCGCTCCATTATGGTTCCTTCGACATAAAGCGAAGCAAAGCAATATTGCTTTCAATTCGCTTTATCACAATGAATCATGGATTGGTCTACTCTATACAATTGAATACAGGGACATTCTCTTGATAATCTATCTCGCCATAGATATTGCCTGCCGATCAGGAGGCTA
>JBHJHA010000035.1:0-143310 GCA_050331235.1 Leptolyngbyaceae cyanobacterium | reverse complement strand
AGGCACGCAACTTCCATGACGTCATTGCCAGCAACGAGATTCCCGCCATGATGTACGAGTTTGAGAGCGTAGGACATAGCATTTTTGATATTGGCTTACAGCGAACAGCGGCCCAGATTCAAATTGACTTTTTTAGAGAATACTTAGCGCAGTAGCGGCCGCCACTGCGATCGCCGACATTTATCTCTACCGAAAGGTTGAAAGAACCTTAAAAGTGTTAAGAAGTGTATCGATATTTGATAATTGTCTGCTAAGGTTTAATGGATTGAAATAATTAAGGTTTTCGATATGCGCTATACCGTTGAAGATGGTGGTCGGTTAAATAATTTTGCCGTGGAGCCTAAGATGTACGAGGCAGAGCCCCCAACCGCCAATGAAAAGCGCAACTACATCATTCTTGGTGTGTTGGCTGCAAGCTTGATCGTCGGCGTCTGTTCTATCGCTTTTGTCGTCTCCTAGCCAGCCCTGCATGACAGCTGCATATCATCTCTAGGTCGCCTTCTCAATGTGAGGGCGGCCTACTTTTTTATGAGCGATGTTGGGATGCCTAGCTGCGTCGCTACATGCGTAGCATTGTGCCAATTGCGGCGGCACGACTTGAATCCAGAATCCATACCTGGACCCGTCTTTTCGTGACCTGTGCCGGATTAATCGGCAGGCTGCCATAGGCCCTCTGCGGCAGAGGCACTGGCCGATATCTTGTGAAGCATTTGGGGAGAGAAGGTCAATTCCGATAAAGAATTGGTCAAATTGCCCCGTGTCATGTCGGCTGGGGCAGTCAAGCGTTGAACCCTGTATAGGGGTTAACAGGGAATGTCAATTGTCGGCTCCGTTGGCCAGCAAGTCTGGTCAGGCCGAAAACGCTCTGGCTCAAATGATGAAGCGAGTGTCGTATATCAGCGAAACCTTGGACCCCACTGACGTTTTAGCTGTGTGAAAGCGCCATGGATTCAAATACTTTCGTTTCCCCAGGCCCCGCCCGCAATCGCCTGCCGTTACGGGAATATCTTGCGATCGCCCACGCGGCGAAAAACGCCGCCAGATATGTTTCACCGATACGGGCGATCGCCCAAGCAATCCTGTCGCCGCGCCGTCGCGTGCTCTGCAAACCGCGTCATCTACGGCACAAAATGATGTTAGCCAAGATATTCGCGGTCAACGGCTATCGACCCGTATTTGATGCCCAACAGCCCTATGACCTAACCTTTGGGATACCGTCAACCGACGGCAAATATGTGATTAACGGACGGCATCGCGACAATAAAAAATCCCGCGTTGCTAAAGCTTGGGCTGACGCCGCCGGGTATACCTTAGCCGTCGATCCGCTCACCTATACCGGGGCGATCGTCGAGAAGTCGGAAAAAAATGCGACCCACGATGGTCGCATCGTTTGGGGACCTTTACAGCCCGCTGATGTGGTAGCGGGCAAAGTTTATCAGCGGCTCATCGATAACTCCGCCGATGATGAAGTTGTTGATCTCCGGGCGGTCATCTGTGGCGGTAAAGTATTGCTGGTCTATATCAAGCGTCGCCCCGCTGCCATCCGTTTTGCCAATACGAACACTGCGGCTGAGCTGCGAGAGCCGGTCGAGATATTTTCTGCTGAAGAATTAGCTGCCCTGGCCCGATTTACTGACAAGGTCGGGATTGAGTATGGCGAGCTTGACGTGCTGCGAGATAACTCTAGCGGACTGATTTACGTTGTCGATGCCACCAACGGTCCAGCAGGCCCTCCGAAGGCGCTGTCACGGGCTGAGGCCAAAGCCGCAGTCGCTCGCATTGCGATCGCATTTGATCAGGAGATCGAAGCTAGACAACAAACCTCCATAGTGGTGTGAATCGGTTCAACGGAGAACATGGCGGCTGACGCGAGTGCGATCGCCCTAGCAGCAGCTCGGATTGCAGGAACTTTACAGGTTCTGAGTATCGCTGAGTTCAACTCAGAACCCACATACCGCCCAACCAATTTGCTGCGAGGACAGTGAGTCGCCCTGCGCACTAGCCGACTTTTAGCTGAACCGGACTGCCAGTGATTGCCCTCTCGAGCAATAACCTTCATCGCCAATCTATAGATGGGAAAGTGATGCCAATTTCGCCATTTCTTAATATCGCTGCGCTTTAATCAAGAGAGCAGACTAGAGGAATAGCACAATGGACTTGGCTCAGCTCAACCAGGAATATGGACTTGGCGGTAGCGTGAGGTTTGTAGAGGGAAAAGGCGATTTTCCCAATCTGGAAGTAGCCAACGACCAAGCAAAGGCGCTCATTTCTCTCTATGGGGGACAGGTGCTGTCCTTTAAGCCCAAAGGCGTCACTGAAGACCTGATGTTTGTGAGCGAGAACGCCTACTATCGCCCAGGTAAGGCCATCAAGGGCGGGGCACCCGTTTGCTGGCCTTGGTTTGGGCCGGACCCAGAGGGCAAAGGCCGACCCAGCCACGGATTTGCCCGCAATCGCATGTGGGAAGTCATGGGCACTAAGTCGTTGATCGATGGCGCTACTCAAATCACCTTAGGTTTCAGCGATACTGATGAGACCCGTGAGCTATGGCCATATGCCTTTGAGCTATCGGTTGAGATTACAGTAGGCAGAACCCTGCATTTCATTTTGATCAGTCGGAATACTGGCGATCGCCCCTTTGAAATTACTCAAGCGCTCCACACATACTTTGCCGTCGGTGATATCACTCAAACGTCAGTCACCGGTTTGGATGGCACTACCTACATCGATAAAGTAGACGAGCTCAAGGTCAAGTCTCAAAGCGGTGACATCACTATCGCATCGGAAGTTGACCGCATTTATCAAGACGTACCGCAAGAATTAACAATTCAGGACGCCGCACTGAATCGACGAATTCGGATCACCTCAACGGGCAATAAAACGGCAGTTGTGTGGAATCCATGGGTCGATATTTCAGTCAAGTCGGGGGACTTGACTGACGATGCTTATCAACGCTTTATCTGTGTGGAGACGACCAATGCCGCTGATGACGTCATCACGGTAAGCCCCCAGTCCGACTATCGGCTAGCCACCATTTACGATATTGAGTCCCTGTAGGAAGACAGCAGTCTGGCTATCGTGACGCCGTTTGCCAAGCTTGCAAAAGCTCCGCTCGCGGATTGAAGGTTTCTAAGGCTCTCAACTCTTGGTAGAGCGCACGTTCGCGATCGCTAACCGCTGGGGGAATGACGACTTCAATTGCCATAATCTGATCGCCGCGACGTTCGCGCCCGATGGGATAACCCCGTCCGGCCAGCCGCAAGCGTTTCCCGGTTTGAACGCCGGGGGGAACGGCCAATTGCACAGGACCATCGAGGGTGGGCACGGTGATGTTACTACCAACGGTCGCCTCGCTGGGGGTGACCGGAATTCGACAAAAAATATCGTTATCCACCAACTTAAAAAACGGGTGGGGCTCTACCGAAATGCGGAGATAAAGGTTGCCACCACCAATCCCTTGCCCTTTGAGGCGAATGCGCTGGCCGGTCACCATGCCAGGGGGCATATCGACTTCAATCGCCCGTCCATCTTCGAGGCGAATGCGTTCTTGACCGCCAACGTAGGCACGCTCTAACGGTACAGTCAGTGTGGCTTCTGCATCTCGTCGACCCGCTCCGCGCTCAGTGGCAGCTGAGGTATTGGTCGGCCGTGAGGGCGAGCGATAACCGTTGGCGGCGACTTCTTCTGAGTAGGCGCGACCATTACTATTTTTGGTTGACTCTTCTCGACGGTTGAGCAACTGGTCAACAAAAGAGTTAAAGTCGCCCAAATCACCAAAGTCAATATCCTTAAAAGAAAACTTGCTGACCCGCTGGCGAAATCCTTTTTGCTGCCAAAAGCTACTGTAATCTTCGTACTGTGATCGCCGCTCTGGATCAGACAGAATTTCGTAGGCTTCGCCGAGCAGCTTGAACTTTTCTTCCGCCTCTTTGTCCCCCGGATTGAGATCGGGGTGATATTTGCGGGCCTGCTGACGATAAGCCTGCTTGATATCTGCCAGCGAAGCTTCTTGATTAACTCCTAAGATCTCAAAGTAATTCCGAAAGTTTTGCATGGACGCAGCAGCTACTCCGACCCATCATGATCGGCCTGGCGATAAATGTGTGTACAGTGACGGTCAGACCCGGCTTAAAACCATTCGTCTTCGTCTCCCCAGTCGTCATCATAACCGCTGCCACCGCTTCTTCGGGGGGCATCATAGTCATTTCGGCGACCCGTTTGAGGGTCTTGGGGGGGGCGGTTTTGCAGCGGACGATTGGCGTCTGTCGAGGGTCGATTCCAGTCCCGAGCTTCAGGCGCTGGAGGACGCTGGTTGCCATAGGCATCGCCATTTCCCCATGGATCAGGGGCGCGGTAGGCATCACCCTCAGGTCGTCGCTCATTGGGATAGCGAGGCGGTTGATTAGGGGCGTAGCGATCGCCGGCATAGCCTGGACCGGGCTGCCCATAGCCACCATTGGGGCGGGGCGGTTCATTGCCATAGTCGCGGGGCCTGTCGGGGCTCATACCGTTGTCGCCTGGCGCACCATATCCCTCGGAACTACGGGGATCTGCGTAATTACGAGGAGCGCCATAGGGCGCATTGGTACGGGGGGCAGCACCATAGCTGTCCGGCTGATAGCGAGCCGGGGGCGCGTTGTAATAATCGTTAGCGGGGGGCGTTCCCGTCAATCGGGGCCGATCATAATTCCAAGCGTCATCGTCCCAAGCGGGGCGACGGGACCAGCTATCTTCGTAACGGTTGAAGTCATCCTCATCTCCCATAAAGGTACGCTTGAGCGTCCCCCCGATTTGCCCCAAAAAGTCGGTTTCTTCAGTGTCGTCCTCATACAGGTAGGCTTCCCGATTGAGCTCGTACACTTCGTCTTGCAGTTCAGCTTGGGTAATGTCAATCCCACGTTCATCATTATTGGCTAAGCACTCGCGGAGCTCCTGAATGAGGCGCTCAACCCGTCGCCGGCGATCGCGGGCAAACTGCATCCCAAAATCAAGCACGACTTCACGCAGGATCCGCTCAGACTGATAGGTCAGAGCCTCGGCCCGATTGCGCTTTTCAACTTGTTCGCGTTTGAGGCGATCAGTCTCAGAATATTCCTCCGCGTCGCGGATCATCTGCTGGACTTCGGCCTCGCTCAGGGTAGCTGACCCTTGAATGGTCAAGCTTTGCTCGCGCCCAGTGGTCCGGTCCATGGCGGAGACCTGGAGGATGCCGTTGGCGTCAATGTCAAAGGCCACCTGCACCTGGGGAACTCCTCGCGGCGCAGGGGGAATCCCCATCAGTTTGAACCGGCCCAAATCTTTGTTGTCGGTGGCCATTTCGCGCTCGCCCTGCAAGACATGAACTTCCACCATCGTTTGGTTATTTTCTGAGGTAGAAAAAATGTCCGATCGCCGCACGGGAATGGTAGTATTCCGCGGAATCACCTTTTTCATGACGCCACCAATAGTTTCCAACCCCAGTGACAGCGGCGTGACATCTAACAGGAGAATGTCTTGCACCTCTTGGGTCAGAATGCCGGCTTGAATCGCCGCACCGACGGCCACGACTTCGTCAGGATTGACATTTTGATTGGGAGGCCGGCGAATGAGCGATCGCACCAGATCATGTACCATCGGCATTCGACTCGAACCGCCCACCAGCACGACCTCGTCAATTTGATCCGGGGTGAGTCCAGCATCAGACAGAGCTTGCTTTAGCGGTCCCCTCAGGCGACTCATCAAATCACCACACAAGCCCTCAAACTGTGACCGCGAGAGCGACGTTTCTAAATGTTTGGGACCGTCAGCCGTCGCGGTAATGAAAGGCAGGTTGATATCTGAAACGTTGACCCCGGACAGTTCAATCTTGGCTTTTTCGGCGGCTTCGGTTAAGCGCTGAAGCGACTGGCGATCGCGGCGGAGATCCACACCTTCCGCTTCTAGAAATTCATCGGCCAGCCAATCAACAATCTTCTTATCAAAGTTGGTGCCACCCAACTGGGTATCACCGGCTGTGGACCGCACTTCAAACACGCCATCGCCGACATCTAGAATGGAGACGTCGAAGGTGCCCCCCCCGAGGTCAAATACCAACACAGTTTGGCTGTATTGCTGTTCCAGCCCATAGGCCAAGGCAGCCGCGGTGGGTTCGTTGAGAATGCGCTGCACCTCTAACCCGGCAATACGCCCAGCATTGCGGGTGGCCTGTCGCTGAGCGTCGTTGAAGTAGGCCGGCACAGTAATCACCGCCCCGGTCACGGGTTCCCCCAGATAGCGACTGGCTTCATCAGCGAGCTTACGCAAAATCATGGAGGAAAGTTCTTCGGGGGCAAACTCGCGCTCTAAACGCGGACATTGGATTCGCACCTCATTGTTGTCGCCCCGGCGGATGGTGTAAGGCACCCGCTTCGAATCGGGGGTGAGTTCCCCATACTTGCGCCCCATGAACCGTTTGACACCGTAAAAGGTATTTTGAGGATTCAACACGGCTTGTCGACGGGCCATCTGACCCACCAGGCGTTCGCCATCCTTGCTAAAGGCAACCACGGAAGGAGTGGTGCGCATGCCTTCAGCATTGGCGATGACGATGGGCTTGCCACCCTCCATAACAGAGACCACTGAGTTGGTTGTCCCAAGGTCAATACCAACAACTTTACCCATTCGACTCGTGTCTCCTCGTTCGTCCCTTTGCCTAACGGTGATGACTTGATGACTTACCTCAGCCTGCGGTGTTCAGCCCGAGGATGCTGTATGACATGCAACAGATAGCCAACTGACTCTAGCCTTTTAGCGTCAGCAAAATTGCTCACGGTACTGCCAACCATCATTACACAGGCCCCGTCGTCAGGGGCAGCCGCTGACCAGCTTGCACACTCCATCAATATATATGGTAGACCTTTGCTTTCTGCTCACGGTCAATTAGCGTCTGTCAGATTAATTCAGAAGCTCGATGATACGAAAGTTTGGCAAAATTCTCAATGGCTGAAATTACCCGCCGCCGGTGGGTAACCGCACCTATCTTGGGGGCGGCTAGTTCAGTCATGGCGATCACCTATTTGCTCCATCTACCCATTTGCTCCATCCAGAGATACTGCTGTTTTTACCATGTCTGATGTGATGAATCCCCACTCAATAACAATCACCTCGGCCCAGCCCGGTGATGTTCCCGCGATTTACGCTTTGATCAACGCGTTAGCTGAGTACGAAAAGCTCGCCCATGAAGTGACTGGTCAGCTCAGCGATCTAGAACAACATCTGTTTGGCGATCGCCCCTATGCCGAGGCGCTGATTGCCCGCGTGGATGAACAAGCCGTCGGCTTTGCCTTGTTTTTTCACAACTACTCAACATTCTTGATGCAGCCGGGCATTTACTTAGAAGATTTATTTGTGTTGCCTGAGCATCGCGGCCAGGGCATTGGTAAAGCCCTGCTGCGGCATTTGGCCCAGCTAGCTGTAGCGCGGGACTGCGGCCGCCTAGATTGGAACGTGCTGGACTGGAACCGCCCCGCGATCGCCTTCTATGAGCGGATGGGAGCGGAAATCAAACCGGAATGGCAACTTTGTCGCGTCACTGGCGCGGCCTTAACGCAGCTAGCTCAGTAGTGGACAGCCTAGAACTTACGAACGCCCCGGCAGAAAACCGGTTGTTAGCCGCTTGATGACGCGGTTGGCGATGTCGCTGTATTGAATTTCGCCGGTTAGCAGTTGGCCCATACGTTTGGTCATGGTGGGTCGTTTGATCCCGACTCGGTAGCCAATACCCGGCACCCGAAAGAATACGCCAGCAATACGCTGGGCCCACTGCATATTATTGCCCCAGGCGGTCATGGCGTCGGTGTAGCCAGCCAAGGCAGCGGCATTACCCGCTAGGGCTGAGGCGATCGCCTCAGCCCCTTTCATGCCGCTGTACAGACCATGGCGGATGCCTTCCGCCGACAACGGATCAACAATCGCCGCGGCCTCGCCTACCACCACCGCTTGCTGGGTATGACGCGGATAGTGACCATCCCAAAGCTGCACAGGGCATGAATGGCATTCACCCGGGAAGTCTGGCCCCATGAGGCCAGCCGTATAGGCCGCAAAGGTCGTTTCAAAATCAGCGGGCTCATTGCCCACAAGACTCAGGGCTCCCATCACAGTGCCCTGGGTTTGAGGAAAGCACCATAAACACCCGTTTTTGAGCAAGCCAAATTCAAAATTAAGGGCGCTGTAGTCCGTCGGCAAGGGAGCAGACAGGGTATACATCGCCGCCGCCCGCGGCGACGGCTGTTTCAAGCCCAGCCAGCCAGCGATAGGCCCCTGACCGCCATCTGCCGCCACTAAGTAGTCACTGTGAAAGGTTTCGGCTGGGGTCTGAATTTGCCACTGTCCTGCGGTAAAAGTGAGACCTGTAACGGCAGTCCCATCTTGAAAGGTGGTGCCCTGGGCGATCGCCTGCTCTACCAAAAACTGGTCAAACTTGTCTCGTTTGACTAACCAAATCGGCTCCTGGGTCTTCAATTCTGCTGCAACTTCATCGCCGAGCTTCCAGGTGTAGCGAATGCGTCGTTCGGTTGTCTCTAGAGCAGGCGCAAAGTCAAAATCAAACCATTCAGCGATTCGGGGTGATACGGCGCCAGTGCAGGGCTTGTTACGGGGAAAGGTGGCTTGATCTAGCAGGAGCACGGTAATCCCTCGCCGGGATAGGTGATAGGCCGCACTACTCCCTGCGGGTCCAGCCCCCACAATCACACAGTCAAATTTTGCCACCGCTACATCCTCACCGCCTAGGTTGCTATCACTGCTCCCCTTACCGAAAATGGAGCCGCGATCGGGCCAGCAAGGCGATCGAGCGCTGCGGTTGTCAATAGCCGTCAATGTCCGCCGCAGTTGTTTCACCAAATAGCCAGCATTCCATTATCGATTCGATAATCTTGCGGATTACGAAGCTGGAATCAAGCAATACGCTTAAAACAGGCTGGAGTACGAAGCTTAATTAAAGCTTCTCGAAGGCTGATTCAGTCAGTTCAGGAGTTCGTCATGTTTTGGGAGTTATGTGTGCTCTACGCCAATGGGCGAGAAGAAGTACTGAGTGTCTTTCAAGATTTAGAAATTGCGCAAAACTGCGTGGATCGCATCTATGCCCAGGACGGTTATCCTATGCACAAGGCATATAAAGTGAGGCCAGCAAGCGCTACTTGAGCACAAATTCTCGATCGCCGAGTCGCCATCGACAACCTGCGTAAAAACCACATAATTAGGTTGCACCGCCCAGGATGGGGTGCAATCAAAAATACAGCCCGATGGATCGCGCGAACCATCGGGCTGTGACGTTTTCCGGCTTAGCCCGCTTTACTCTCGAGCAAAGGATGCGTCAACACCCAGCACAAAATGGGAGATAAAACGGTCGTCATCACACTGACGATAGCGATCACTTCCAATCCTTGAATCAATGAAGTGTCTAACATGATTCGCCTCCAGTTATGAGTTAGATGTATTGGGGGCGCGTTCCTTCGGGGCCTAACCCTACTTCCGTCCTGATTACTACTGCTAGGGTTGATTGAGGTCGAGCAAAGAGCAACAGGATGAACGTTCAGCTGTTCTGTCTCTATTATTACAATTCCCTCAATTTTTGTGTTCACACTGGATTGAAAATACACTTTCTTTAATGCCTTCAAAAGTGCCAATCCTGGTTATCGCTATACAGTAGTAAACATGATGATTAGCAGGCAGAACCGCATAGCATTTTTGGGTAGTTGAGCCAGGAAAGGCAGCCGAATTTAGGAACCGTAGAGGCCGTCCTATTTGAAGTTATAGACTGATGAAGCGGTGACCTAATCATGAAGCGAGAAAGCTGCTGGGATAGTGGCCGAAGTCTGGGTGGCTAATCCTTCGTACCCTCTTCTTTGCCAGAGTTTTTGACATTGACCACGCGCTTGAGCAAGTTGAACCAAAAACTGGAGCCCATGGAGATGGCAAAGCCGGTAATTAACCAACCAACTAACCGACGCGGAATGAGGGGAATAAACCAAGAATCTTGGGCAGCTTGCTGTTTACTGGTAATGGCCTCACTGTATCCGATTGGAATGGGTAGATCGCTCAGGACTTGATCAACCTCCTCTTCGAGTTGGCCAATCACTTCCGGATTGTCTGTAGCGACTTGCTCTGCAGCTTGGGTAATTGCATTGCGGACCGCTGGATCGCGGGATAGGCTGTCCAAGATATGCAGCGAGTCGGCATTGAGGGAAATGGCGATCGCAATACCAATCATCAATCCAACAGCCTTAGCATTCCGCTTATAAACGCCCTGGGCCCGAGCCATCCCGCGATTAAACCAAGCCTCAACCTCTAGGCCCAAAGCTTTGACATCACTCTCTAAATCAGACAGGTAAATTTTGAGGTTGCTGACAGAGTCTTCGGTTAGATTCTGCATCGTTCCTAAAACGGTATCGCTGGCTTTAGCTGCCAACGAACTGCCAGCTTTTTCAGCTAGCGAGATTAATGTTGCTTGGAGACTGGCGGGTAGAGTATTGCTCTCTATATTCGTGAGAATTTTTTCAGCTTTGCCCCCATCGCGCCTCACTAATTCCTTGAGTTCTCGATAGACTGAGCTATCAGAGTCCACAACGGAAACTAACTCTGCCAGGCTCGGTTGGATAGCTTTCATCATGGCAGACTTATCTAAAGTCGTGCTGGCAAGGGTTTGGCGGAGATAGTCCAACCGCCGCATAAAAGTTTCAGTCAGATGATGGTTATCGGGTAGCGCAGCCTGGGCGGCAGCGGCAAATTCGTCTAAGCGAACAACTAAGCGATCGAGGGTTTCCGATAGCGTACTCCGCTGTTCCCGAAAGTCCTCGATGAGTTGGGTAATCGACCTTTCTAGATTACGGAACTCTGTGTTAAGCAGAAACTCATTCGCGGTGCTGGCCCTCAGATCATTGACCATATGGTTGAGCGGCAGCGTTAGTTTCTCTTGAATAAACCGGCCTAAGCGACTCTCCAATAAAACTGCCCGCAAATCTTCAACTTGAACGCTTTCTAATAGAGCTTGAGCAAACGTTTTGGCAGGAATATAGGAGGGGCCACTGGTTTTGTTACCAAAGACGTTGCGAGCCCTTGTAATCGTCCGGTAAACCTGACCGATGACTTGATTGATCAACCGAAAGAAGTGGGCAATGGGACCCGTGGCTTCCTGATTTAAGCTGCGGATGAGCGGGGTGTCGTAGAGGCGGTTAGCTAAGGTTTCCGCGGCTTCTTTGCTGTCTTTATCATTGGCGGCAATCAGCACCTCGATGGATCGCTTTAAATGCTCTGCACGCCACTGTAAAAGAGTGCCGATAATTTCTTGAACTTCGCTCGCGAGCAGACTCAGCGTGAGATAGATAAACACTAAGCCGATCGCGACTTCTAGTATGAACGGTATGGTCATATCAATTAATTAGTACAAACACCCCAAAGCAAATAGAATTCGCAGTGCCTAATAGTTGGCAAGGTGGGCCAAATGCCAAATAGAATCGCTCTCCATCAATTAGGGGCACTCACTCGCGAGTGAATGTGCAATGTACAAAATGGCTGGATTCCTCAGCTGTGCTACTGTTCAAGTAAAATCTTGCGGCGATCGCGACTGTGCAGCCAACCAACAATCACCCAGCCAAAGTGGGCTAATCGCACGATGAAGATACGTTGACAGGAACAAGTTTTCTGGCAGCGCCTTAAGAAACTAATCTCATCCAAAGATTGCTGCAGAGATTTATTCCTCATCATCTTCACCGTCCGTTAGCTGTTTGAGATGAATATGTTTACGGCCCAAGGAGATCTCAAACTCATCGCCTGGCTGCAATCCCATTTGCTTGGTGTAGGTTGAGCCGATTAATAAATTACCGTTGGACTGAACTGTAATGCGATAACTGGCGCTTCGACCACCGCGACCATTGGTGCTTTGTTCGCTGTCGAGCTCGATGCCTTCAGCCGCAATCAAGGCGTTCATGAATTTCATCATGTTGACGCGCTTGGTGCCATTTTTAGTGATCGTATAGTATCCACACGCCTTGGCTTTTTCTTCTTTTGTGTGGTCTTCCAGCTCTTTAACTTTTTGCACCAGTGCTTGACCGGTTAGCATCTCAACCTCTTGTTTTTCGGCCATGGTTGATGTCTCGCAATCTACAACAGTTCGACATACAGAACTTAGAATCAGCCCAGCAATGTATCTAATCCTATTGACACTAACTGTAATCCCAAATCCAGAAATCAGAACAATCGAATTTTGTTACTTTGCATTAACGTTGATTATGAAAAATATGTGTTTCAAATTTGATGATTGATTGAACTATGCATTTAAGACTTGCCTGGTACCGTGAAAAATCAGCCTCGAACCAAACCCTTGAGTGTCGGCGAGTCGTTGTAGTAGGGCTTTCATCTGCTGATGTTCACGGCACAAAACTATGGGCGTAACATTGCGATGTTCATTGCCTCATGGGATGGCCGGATATCGCTTCGCCGCCACACGGTGATTGACACAGCGGCTCATCCTTGGCCGTCAAGTACTCTGCTCATAAGGACTGCAACCCGCCAATACGGGGAGTAGGCCCTAGTGATAAGAACTTTCCCTTAATTGCTGTTTAAGTGGTTGCAGTAGACAGCGAGCGATCGGACTGATTCATTCAAGGTCTTATCTGCGAATTCGCAGCTCAGGTACGGTTTGGTCATCGAAATTCATTTGTGGATGCCGATGGAGCAATGGACCTTTATTTCGGGAGTGCTAGCCGTGTGGCCTGAACCCATCCCCTGCTGGAACTCACATTTTTCTTTTATGGTGGTGGATGTCTTGAGTTTGTTTGCTCTGACCACTCAGCCATGGCCTCGGGGGGGTGAGTTGGTCGGCGTTGAGTTGGAAATGTTAGCTGGCACCCATGAAACTAACAAAGCGTGGGCATTACAGTGTGAAAGCTTTATTGGATTTGAGCTTGCAACCGATAGAGAGTTTGGCCTCGGTAAGAGCGATCGCCCAGCGCCAGAATTTACAGGCCCCCTATTTAGAGAAACTGCTGATTGAGCTGCGGCGGGCGGGCTTGGTGGTTTCGGTCCGCGGGGCCCAAGGTGGCTATCGGTTAGCAAAGCCGGCCGCGCAAATTTCCCTCGGAGAGATTTTGGTAGCCGTGGGGGAAACGGCTACCCCACTGCTGCGGGATATGCCCGAGGCAGGGCAGGTAGAGGACTGGGTCACATACGGCATTTGGAAGCGACTACATGCACAGATGAAAGATGCCCTATTTCATATTTCACTAGAAGATTTATATTTTGATGCCCGGAGTTGGCAAGCATCCCAGGGAGAAAATGCCAGCTTTGTGGTCTAGTGGGGTGATCTTACTGCCGCTGTTGGCTGGCATCGTTGACTTTTGGGTGGGGGATCCGTGGAGCTGGCCTCATCCTGTCCAGTTCATGGGGCAGGCAATCCACCGTTATCAGCGTTGGCTTCAGCCCTGGAACCTATCGCCCCAGGGGCAACGGCTAGCGGGCCTGGTTTTGGGCCTGGGCTTGCCGGTGGTGAGTGGAGCGATCGCCGTGGGACTCGTGACGCTGGCTCGGCAGCTACAGCCATGGCTCGGTACCGCTACAGCGATTGTGCTACTGGCCAGCTGTTTAGCGGCGCGCAGTCTCAGACGGGCGGCTGAAGACGTTTTGACACCGCTAACGCAAGGCGATATCACTGCTGCGAGGACCCAACTCAGTCTGTATGTGGGACGTGACACCGAGCAGCTTTCAGAGGCAGAGATTTTGCGCGCGGTCATGGAGACCGTGAGCGAAAATGCCACGGATGGGGTAATGGCGCCGCTGTTTTACATGATATTGGGCACAGCGATCGCCCCACCACTAGGGGTAGGTTTAGCCATGGCCTATAAGGCGTTGAGCACCTTAGACTCGATGGTAGGCTATCGCAGCCCTCCCTACCGAGATCTCGGCTGGTTTAGCGCGCGGAGCGAAGATGTTGCCACCTGGCTGCCTTGTCGGCTGACAGTGGGCACTATTGCCCTGCTGGCTCGCCGCCCGCGCCGAGTCTGGACGCTATGTCGTCGTGATGCGCCAGCCGATCCGAGCCCCAATGCTGGCTGGAGCGAATGTGCCTATGCGGCTGCCCTGGGCATTCAATTAGGTGGGCTCAATGCTTATCACGGTGAGGTGAAAGCCAAACCATTGCTTGGCGATCCTAATCAGCCGATTACAGTCATGACCATCCAGCAGGGACTGGAGCTGACTCGATGGGCGACTTTGATCTGGTTATTTGTGGGTACCAGCCTATTATCCATACGCTACGGGCTATTCACCGTGGGATAGAGCTGCCCTCTATTGCCATTGAGGTGAAAGATTTAGCAGATTAGCTGTCTTGGTCCATCCAATCAGGGGGGGAAACGACCAACCAAGACCTGAGACAAGGTAACCTTACGGATGATGGAACATCTGCTTGTGGCCTAGCGCTCTCCCCTAAACTCGCCGGGGGAATAGCTGACGATCGCGGCGGTAGGTCGACAAAGATTGAGCAGGGTCAGGCTTTCTATCACTGGCGATCGCAATGGGCAGCAAGCCACAGGCTTACTCGGGGATGTATGGCCAACTTCGTAGAACTCTTGTCACAGGAAGAGCTGCGCCGCACGATTAATCGGTTGGCGTCGGAAATCGTTGAGCGAGCCGGAAATCTAAGCGATTTGGCCCTGATTGGGATTCATACCCGTGGTGTGCCCTTGGCCCAGGCTCTGGCAGAACAGATCAAACATCTAGAACAGCAGTCAGTATCCGTCGGAGCGTTGGACATTACATTCTATCGTGATGACCTCGACAGCATTGGCATCCGGACGCCAGAGCGCACCAACATTAACTTTGACTTGACTGGTAAAACGCTGGTGCTGGTGGATGACGTAATTTTTAGTGGGCGAACGATTCGCGCAGCGATGAATGCCGTCAGTGACTACGGTCGTCCAGACATGATCCAACTCGCGGTGCTGATCGATCGCGGTCATCGACAACTGCCAATTCACCCCAACTTTGTGGGCAAGGTCGTACCGACCGCCCGTGAAGAGATTGTCAAAGTTTGCCTATCAGGGGTAGATGGGGAAGACTCCGTCCGGCTAATGCGACGGGATTAGTGATGCCACGCAGCAGCATCTAGCTGTTAGAGGCCGATGGCTCCAGTTTTCAAGAATGCAGATCAGAGGTCAGAAAGCATCGTTGTAGCGGCGATCGCCCCCCTTTTCCGGTTATTCGCATGATGGGACTCGTGCCCGCTGAACTGTTGACAGCGAACTGATTGGTGGAATCAGAACATTGGTTTCTTTGTCCCGAGATAAAATTCTCCATCGCGAGCGGGTGCCATGGAGAGAGGGCGACCAAAATTGCTTACAGTAAAGAGGGTTGCCCCTGTACGAACCGTAGCCACCCATGGGTGATAGTGAGTGGCTGGTTCAGCGAGGGGGCGAGATTGTTGCTCCTGAGTGCAGTAGACCTATGTCAGCCGATGCCCAATCGCTCCTGCAAGATTTGCAGGCCTCCGATGAAAACGTGCGACAGATTGCCACAGAGGCGCTGTGGCGGCTCTGGTACACCCAAAAAGGAGCCTATGGGGCCCAGCTTTTAATCCGCAGTCAAAATCTTCTAGAGGCGGATAAGCCAGATGAGGCGGAGCAAATTTTGTCAGAGCTCGTTGAGGCGATGCCAGATTTTGCCGAGGCTTGGAATCGCCGCGCCGTGTTGCGATATATGCAGCATCAATATTGGCAGGCGATCGCCGACTGTGAAACGGTGATTGAGCTGGTGCCCTATCACTTTGGGGCGCTACACGGCTTGGGGTTGTGCCACATGAGTCTGGGAAACTACACGGCGGCTATTCGCTGCTTTCGTCGGGCGTTAGAGGTGCAGCCCTACGCCACGATCAACGAGCGACTGATTTTGGAATGCACGGCTAAGCTCAATTAATCACGGACGTGCAATTAGTTTGGGCACAATTGCCCCTAGTCCGTAACGGCTAGCCCCGGACGCTTTGATAGCGATCGTGGCGAATGCTCCCGAGCACTTGTTGAATATCGTCACGGTCTTCTCCTAACGTGCGCAACAAATGAGCCCCCAGTTCCATGGCCGCTTCAAACTCGGGCTGCACCACCTCCCGAGCCCCCATTTGCGTCAGCAGATCAATCTCTTGGCTGGTGTGTGATCGCGCAATCACTTCCAGCTTTGGTGAACGGGCCAGGGTGCGCTGGAGCAGCAATCGCGTGCTAGTGGGGTCGGGCAGGGCGATCGCCATGGCTTTAGCCTTAGTCAGGTAGGTTTTGTCCAGCACCTGCTCGGCATCTGCATCACCGTAGATAAACGGGATCTGGCGATGCCGTAATCGCTGAATGGCCGCCTCGCTATTTTCAATCACGAGGACTTCGTAGCCCCGACTGAGCAAAATATTGACAATCACCTGGCCCACCCGACCATAGCCCGCAACAATGACGTGACTGCTCATGGTTTCTGGCATGGAGAGCAGTTGCGGCTCAGAATATTGCTGTAACCACCCGCTTACCCAGGGCAGCTTTTGTAAGCCACGGGTTAGCAAGGGAGCACTGCTGAGCCAGGCTGGGGTAAGCACCAAAGTAATGGCAGTCGTCCCCAATAGAAGTAAATATTGCTGCTCACTGATGAGCCCCAAATCTAGGCCTTGGATAGACAAAACAAAGGAAAATTCTCCAATCTGATTGAGGCCAATACTGACCAGCAGGGCCGTTTTAAACGAATAGCCAAAGCGCAAAATAATGGGCAGGATAATTAGCGCTTTGCCCACCATAACGATAGTGACGAGGCCCAAAATGACGGCCCAATTCTCAGATAGCACCTGCGGGTCGATGAGCATCCCCACCGAAACAAAAAATAGACAAGCAAAGGTGTCTCTCAGGGGCAGTACGCGCCCCAAGGCCTGCTCGGAATAATCCACTTCGGCAATCATGAGGCCCGCCACAAAGGCACCCAGCTCAATGGATAGGCCCAATTTAGCGGTAATCCACGCGACGCTGAGACAAATCGCGATCGTTGTGAGCAAAAAGAGCTCTTGGCTTTCGGTCGCGGCAACGGTGCGCATAAGTGCGGGAATGAACCACCGTCCCACGGCGATCGCACCGCCTAAAAACAGCGCAAACTTGAGCACGGCAGCTAATAGGACCCCCCAAAACTTCTCTGGCTGATCGAGCGCTGGTAAAAACGCCAGCATCAACCCCAGGGCCAAATCTTGAGCGATTAGCAACGCCAGCATTAGTTGGCCATGCAGGGCCATCGTTTCGCCCCGTTCGGTCAGGATTTTGAGGACGACGGCAGTGGACGACAGTGTGAGGACAAAGCCGAGAAAAATGCCTTGTAAGGGAGATGTCGCCCAACCGGTCAACAGCGAGATGGCGAGCACCAGTAGGGTGGTCAGGCCAATTTGCAGCAGGCTACCTTGAACGGCAATTTTTCTAACTCGACGCAGCTCTGCCAACGAAAATTCTACGCCCAGTGCAAACAATAGAAAGGCTACGCCAATTTCAGCGAGGTCGCGGATTTGCTGCACATCATTGAGCAGTTTGAAGCCGGAGGGGCCGATTAGGAGGCCAGCAGCTAAGTAACCCAAGAGGGCAGGCTGCCGCAGGCGATGGGCCAGATATCCACTGACTGCCGAGGCCCCGAGGGCGACCGTTAAGTCCAGTACAAACTGTTGTTCAGTTGCCACAAAGTCTCCTTGCTGAGAGAGGTGCGATCGCTGCCATAATTTTGGGCCATTGGTGTTACCACCGCCAACTGCTGGACTTGGGCGAGGCCACATCCGTTCGAGCGATCGTAAGTAAAGTCGTTCAGGTTGAGAGAGGTCTTCTATAATCTCGGCAGCCATGACGTGACCAGTAGGTGGTCTTGGCTGAGCAGTCCCATTCATCCCCAAGGGTAATCCGATTGTCTATGGAAGCGCCTCCCCACTATCGGTCAAAACAGCTGCCAGTCCGATGGCTGATCTTATCCCTGGGCGGGTTTGTCGCGGGCAGCTTGTTAGCTGCGGGGCTAGCGCTGTGGCAAAGCCGGACTTCAGCACCGCCCCTCGCCGCCAATCTCTGTACACGCATCTCGCCTTCCCGAGGCGATGTCAGCCCTCACCCCAACTGTCGGTCAGTGCCGCCGGTTAGCTGGCGATCGCCCTGGCAAACGGTGCCCACAACCCTGACCCAAGGGCTGGACTTTTACCAGGCTGCCAGCCATTTTGACCAGCCGCGCTATCCGGTGGCCAATCCACCGCCATTTGTCGCCGAGGCCTCTAGTGCCTCACCCCACGCTCTAGAGCGCATCGTCTGGGGAGCCGTTGGCCTCTTGGCAGATAAGGGGTTACCGACCGATGTGGTGTCGGTTAGTTTGGTTGATTTAAAAGCTCCCTGCTGTCAGTATGCACAGTTTCAAGATCAGCAAGCTCGCTATCCCGCGAGTGTGGTCAAGCTGTTTTGGTTAGTGGCACTTTACAATCACTACCAAACAGGGCGGATGTCGCCGGAGGCAGCCCTGCATCCCGATGATGAACTGCTGACGGTGCACTATTCCAACAACGGGGCGGCTAGTCGCGTCCTCGATGCGGTCACCCAGACACAGTCTGGAGCTAGCCTCACCGGGAATGACTGGGCAGACTGGTTGGCAGCGCGGCAAACGATCAACGATTACTTCTTGCGAGCGCACTACCCCGATCTGAACATTGCGCACAAAACGTTTCCCGTTCCCGACTTGGGCATGACTGAGCGAACGGGTCGAGATTTACAGTTTGCGGCAGGAGAAACGCTCGGGAAAGAGCATCCCCTCACCAGAAATTACTTAACGACACGGGCGGCGGCACGACTACTCTACGAAATCGAAACTGGGCAGGCAGTGGCGGCGGAATACAGCGATCGCCTCAAAGCGCACCTGCGCCACAGTACCGATCCCGCGATTTGGCAGACGACAGAATCCAATGCGATCGCCGGTTTTTTTGGGGAATATTTACCACCGGATGTGCAGCTTTACACAAAGCTCGGATTCACCTTTGATGAGGGTCGTCAAGAAGCCGCCATCATCATCTCACCGGACAACCAAACGCGCTTTGTGCTGGTCATGTTTGCCAATGACCCGATGTACTCGACGGGCGATGTAACCGCATTTCCGGCTGTGGCTCGCTATATCTATGACCGAATGCAGCAACGTCAGGCTACGCCTCCCTAATTAGCATCCGAATCTTCGGTATCGTCAGGCAGATCCTCAGGGCCAATGTCGGGCAGGGTGGTATCAAGCAAATTCTTTTTAGATGACTTGAGCTGTTTCCAGAGCAGTCTGATTTGGCGGTAGGCTTCATCCGGGTCGACCTTGCCTCCTGTTTCTAGATTGCAAATGTAGGAAACCCGTTGAGCAAACTCTTGCAAATTAGAGTTAAAGGTTAAGTTAGGCAGCGATGGCTTGCCCCGGTAGGAACTACGGGGCAGCAAAAACTCATCTTTGGAAGTGGAGTCTTCAGGCATAGCGAGGTTGTGAGTAAAGGGCTATGGCAAGGGCCAGCAGACATCCTATTATTAACGCCAAAGCCCGAAGATTAGTATTTCTTCCTGCTAATCAGGCGCGGCTTGAGCACTTCTCAACAGTGATTCATGAAACTCGGGTACGAGTTCATGATGGCCATTTGTCCATGCTGTTTCTAAAGCGTCTGCTTCGGCAAAAACGCAGCCCCAATTTGAACTGAGAAAGACCGCAAAACCCCCTCAGGATTAGTATAGACTCGTCATATCACTCTAATGAACTGTCTAATCGCGTCACGATTCGGCGTGTCTTGATGGATTCAGGGATGCAGCAATAGGGCTTGTTGGATATGTGCGATCGCGTCATCAACTTCAGAAACGAGTGCAATCTGGGCAGCCGATAATTTTTGTAAATCCCTTACCATTGCTGGTGACACCAACATCAAGATCAGTGGCTTTTGCAACTTGATCGCCAGGGCAATTTCAGATAATGTTCCGGCTCCGAGCCCACAGGCAACAATGACCTGACTCGACAGCACATTAATCACGTTGCGCCCTTGCCCCATCCCCGTACAGATAGCAATGTCAACAAAAGATGACATCGCGGTGGGGTCTGGGTCAGGCAAAATACCCACAACCAATCCCTGGTGAGCGCGGGCTCCCCGGCTGGCCGCCGCCATCACCCCCGCAGCTCGCCCCCCCGTTAGCAGAGCCCAGCCCTGCTGCGCGATCGCGGCTCCCAGGGCATAGGCCATATCGATTTCGGTCTCGGTAGCGGTTTCTCCCGGCCCCATGAGGCCAATCAGCGTGTGCATAACCTAAGTTCGGGATCAGGATTTTAAGTGAACCAATAAGACCAATTCTCTGTAATAGCGCTACAGATTTGAAGATCCCCCGCTGTCGCTGCCCCCTTAAAAAGGGGCTTTGAAGAATCTATGTGTAGTCGCGATTCGCAGAGACAGTATAACTTCCTCCCCTTATCGGAGAGGCTCAGCGGTCGGGGTAGAGCTGGGACACTTCAGTTTACCGGAAAATTTTCCCTAGCCTGTCCCAAGAGGCAATCCGCAGCCCTCACGACTAATTGACTGTGAGATTTGCTTAAGGAGAACTGACGTTGTGCACCATCTCAGCGCGATCGCACAGCCCAAGAGGGAACTCGTCGCCCACTGGAGCCTACAGCAGGCAGCGAGTTCCCTCCTTGCAGCTTGAAAATTCTGTAGGCAGGCAATAAAAGTTGACATTTGCCCCCCTCTCAAATCCCTACTTTGTCCTTTAGATTAAGTTAACGCTGCGTTCATGATTGGCGTTCTGCTCCGTTCGTATCGTTAGGTTTGATGCGCCAAGGCCCTTTGTTTGCCCTTCATAAAATTCTGCGGCTGGGAGTCCGGTCAGCTTGCTTGTCAATGCTTAGTGGCGGCGTGCTTGTTCTAGGGGCGCTCCCGAGCCGCGCTGTTGAGCGCATCACGATTGAATTGGGCCCAGCCCACGTCAGCGTGTATGTCAGCGATTTAGAAACCTTTGCCCAAACTGGACGAGTGCCCGCGCGGCTGGAGCGCTATCAGTCAGTGATGACGGCCCGGCTGCAGCAGACGCTACTCAGGCACCTGAGTGTTGAGCCCTCGGTGCGCGATCGCTTCATCGATGACCTGATTGGCACCCAGAAAGGCAAACCGTTTATCACCGCGCTCTCTCAGGTGGCCCCTCAGTTAACGCCAGGCATGATTCAAACGGCGCTGCAGACCGCCGAACAGAGTGATGCCGGGGTGACTTTTATTACGCTGTTGCAAGCGCTACCCGGCGAGAGTTTGACCCTAGAGGGGGGAGCCCTGATGCGGCTGGCAGCCCAAGTTGGCGTCTCTCGGTTGGAGCAGACAGCCCTCAGCCGCGTTCTCGATCAAGAACTGCAAGAGTCGCCGCGGCGATCGCTGACTCAAGACCTCAATCCGGCTATGTCGGGCCACCGGAGGCCCGAGCGCTGGTCGGTCTCGTTTCGGGATCATCACCGCGATCGCGTGATCCCCATGGATCTCTATTGGTCGGAGCGTAACGCCGGTCCAACGGTGATTTTGTCCCACGGGTTTGGCGCTGATCGCTACTTTTTAGACTATTTGGCTCAGCATCTGGCTTCCCATGGGTTGACCGTGATTGCCTTAGAGCATCCCGGTAGCAACGTTGAGGCTCTGATTGCCCCGGAGGGAGCAATCCTACCCGGCCATGAGTTTGTGGAGCGCCCCCGGGATATCAGCTTCATTCTTGATCGGCTGTCGGAGCTGAATGAAACCTCATTCTTTTTGCGCGATCGCTTAGAGCTAGATGCGGTGACTATCGTGGGGCACTCATTAGGTGGCTACACGGGATTAGTGCTAGCAGGGGGCAAAGTTGATCCGGTAGCACTAGCAGACTTTTGTGCCGGAATTGAGGTGGGCGCCTCCTCTCCAGCTGACTGGTTTCAGTGTGCCGCCACCGAAGCGGAATTGCCGCCAGAGAGTCTAGCTGACCCTCGCATTGCTCAGTTAGTGCTGATGAATCCGCTAGCGGGCCATATCTTTGGGGAAACAGGGCTGCGCTCGGTGAAAGTGCCGACATTAGTGGTAACGAGCACCAGCGATGGCATTGCCTCCGTTTCTGATCAACAGTTGCGGCCCTTTAACCAGCTGACGGGACCACGATCGCTGATTGCCATCATTGGCGGCACTCACCTCAGCGTGGGCGATCCCCAAAATATCAATCCGGCGCTGACTCAGGTGCCATTTATGCCAGAGCACCCGGCTACTGAGACCGGCCCCCTGCGTAGCTACTTAAACGGCACTGTGCTGAGTTTCGTCATGCAGCAGACAGCTCAAGCCGCCGACTATCAGACTTTCTTAAGCCCAGAATATGCGGCGCTATTTTCTACTTCGGCATTGCCGTTGCGCTTCAGCGATCGCTTGCCCCCCCGAGTCAACCGCTGGTTAAACAACCGCGATCGCCTCACCGGTCGCTTGACGCCAACTATCCGAGCCCTGGCATCTTTGCTCCATTTAGAACTCATCGAAGTGCAGTATCGTCTGGCGCATTTACGCCGCGATGCAGTCGCACAAATGCCGATTCGGCCAATTGATGTGGCCCATCGCCTGGCCCCCCGGGCGGTGATGCCTGCCGATGTGGCGCGGCGATCGCCTACTCGTGAGTCCGACCATCCGGCAAAATCGCCCCCGTCAGCACCGCGTTCCGCAGATTGACATAATCCATACTGGCACTGATCATCACGACTTCGTTGAGGTCGGCACCGCTTAAATTAGACCAGCTTAGCTTGGCGCGATAGAGGGTCGCACCGCGCAGTTCCGCGCCACGTAGCGAGCTCCAGCTGAGGTTTGCCCCGCGCAGGTTAGCCTGCACCAAGTGGGCATTGACCAGGGTACAGCCCTGGAGCTTGGCCCGGCTCAAGTCAGCTCCCCCTAAGTCGGCGTTATCCAAGTTCGCCCCACTGAGGAGTGCCGTAGCTAGATTGGCACCGGTGAGAGTCGCCCCTGTCAAAATAGCATTGGCAAAGCTGGTGTCTTCCAGCTTACAGAGCGTCAGATCAGTCTCGATCAAATGACAGCGGTTCAGTGCCGAGTGAGACAGGTCTGCTTCTCGCAGTTGCGCACTGTCCAGAGTTGCCTCATTCAGATTGGCTGACTGAGCACTCACCCGTAGCATTATCGCGTGGGATAGATTAGAGCCCCGGATGCCAGCTTCATTCAAGTTGGCCTCGGTCAAGTCAGCATAGACCAAGTCGGCGCCGATTAGGTTGGCCAGCTCTAGGTGCGCCATCTGGAGATTACATTTTTCTAGCTTAGCTTCCCGCAGGTTAGCTCCCTTGAGATCACAGCTAGACAAGTTGGCCCCACTCAACACGGCTTGCCGTAAATTAATATCTTGCAGGTTTTCGTTAGCTAAATTCACTCCCCTTAAATCGGCACCGCGAAAATCGCGTTCTCCCGAGGCATATCGAGTGATGACTTCGTTCGCATCCATGTGATCGATCCTTCATTCAGGAACCTATTGCAACCGTCAGCCCAATGGGGACTCGATGACGATCGCTGTGCTTTTAACTTTGGACATCGCTCCATTACAAAATTAGGATGAACCGTCGCCCCCCAAATGATTGTCTTCTATGATCACTGGGTTAAAAGGTGCCAATAACGGCAATTCTCCAATCCTATAAAAACGAAGCTGCCCTGTTTGCTTTCAGCATCTATTGATTGGATTGATTAATCAAATGACGCATCGAAAAGCGACAGATGGCTAATCTTAACGCGATTTGGATAGGAAGCTATGTCCTAGTCTGAGGCGATCGCGACCCTGGTCAGGGCACCCCTTGAGCGAGATCGCTGGCACTCAAAGGCCATGATTTCAAGATTTGAGGCAATCAGGATCTCTTGCCGGCGGCGGCTAGCCACAAAAAGACGGAGTTATTCACACATTGCAATGTAGTAACTTTAAGAACCTTTCCCATGGGGAATCGGTATTCGCTCCTGCCTATCAAATCAGTTATTTAAAGCACTCACACCATTGTTTTTATGAGTAGTCAATGATTGAGTCTATGTCGATGGGGCGGATGAATTCGGTAGGATTGGATGAGCATTTTTAGTCAGGCGGACAAGGTAATCATGTCAGAGAACCGTAGAAGTCAAGTCGTCACTCAAGGTGTACAGCGAACTCCCAACCGAGCCATGTTGAGGGCTGTGGGGTTTAGTGACCATGACTTTACTAAGCCGATTGTGGGCGTTGCCAATGGCTTTAGCACCATTACCCCCTGCAATATGGGCCTTGATGATCTAGCCAAACGCGCTGAAATCGGCATTCGACAGGCCGGTGGCATGCCCCAGCTATTTGGCACGATCACGATTAGTGATGGCATCTCTATGGGCACTGAGGGCATGAAATATTCCTTGGTTTCCCGCGAGGTGATTGCTGACTCAATCGAAACCGTATGTAACGGCCAAAGCTTGGATGGGGTAATCGCCATCGGCGGCTGCGACAAAAATATGCCGGGGGCCATGATTGCCATGTGTCGGCTCAATATCCCCTCGATTTTTGTTTACGGCGGCACGATTAAACCTGGCCACTACCAAGGCGAAGACTTGACTGTCGTCAGCGCTTTTGAAGCGGTGGGGCAGTACAGTGCCGGTAAAATTGATGATGAGAAGTTAATGGCCGTTGAGCGCAATGCCTGCCCGGGAGCTGGTTCCTGCGGGGGCATGTTTACCGCCAATACGATGTCTTCAGCCTTTGAGGCCATGGGCATGAGTTTGATGTATTCCTCCACGATGGCTGCTGAAGATGCGGAAAAAGCCGACAGTACTGAAAAGTCTGCTTTTGCTTTAGTAGAAGCTATTCGTCAGCAGATTTTGCCCCGTCAAATCTTGACTCGCCAAGCCTTTGAGAATGCGATCGCGGTCATTATGGCTGTGGGCGGTTCGACAAATTCGGTTTTACATCTGTTAGCGATCGCCAATGCCATCGGGGTTGACTTGACGATTGACGACTTTGAAAATATTCGCCAAAAAGTGCCTGTGCTGTGTGATCTCAAACCCTCTGGCCGTTACGTGGCCACGGATTTTCATCAGGCTGGTGGCGTGCCCCAAGTGATGAAAATGCTCCTGAGCCAAGGCTTGCTCCATGGTGATGCCCTCACGATTACTGGCAAAACCGTTGCGGAACTGCTAGCGGAGATCCCCGCAGTGCCCCGGGCCAATCAGGACGTGATTCGCCCCTTTGACAATCCGATGTATCCCCAGGGCCACTTAGGCATTCTCAAGGGTAACTTAGCGGCAGAAGGAGCCGTTGCCAAACTAACGGGGATCAAAAAGCGACAGATTACCGGCCCGGCCCGCGTCTTTGAGTCCGAAGAGGAATGTCTGCGGGCGATTTTAGACAAGCAGGTCAACGCCGGCGATGTCGTGGTAGTGCGTTACGAAGGTCCCAAGGGCGGACCGGGCATGCGGGAAATGTTGGCCCCAACATCAGCGATCATCGGCGCTGGGCTGGGTGACTCAGTGGGTCTGATTACCGATGGTCGCTTCTCCGGCGGCACCTATGGCATGGTAGTTGGCCACGTAGCACCAGAGGCCGCTGTAGGGGGCACCATCGCCCTAGTTGAGGAAGGCGACTCCATCACCATCGACGCGGACCAAAATTTGCTCCAGCTCAATGTCTCCGATGAGAAACTCACTAAGCGACGAGAGGCTTGGCAACCCCGCCAGCCCAACTACACCCGTGGCATATTGGGCAAGTATGCCAAGTTGGTTTCGAGCAGTAGTCGAGGAGCCATGACGGATCTCGACCTATTTGCCTAGATTGATCAATTACTGGCGGTGCGGTCTTTGTCCAAGCGGGGAAAGACCGCATCTTTGTTGGGTCGATCGCCCCAAGGCGAACTGCCAATTGCCTATGAAGGTCTGAATTGGTCGGCTTTTGCGAGAGAATTCTTGCCCGCCAGAGCCGTTAAACCTTTTTGATAGCAGCGTTTTAGCCGCTCTCAGCGGCGTCATTTGCGTCAGGGAAAATATAAGGACCTTCACCCCAGATGATTCAAAACCGGTACGCTAAACGACATAGTGAAGTCAGCGGGCTAGCGTCTACTGATTGATGACCAACGCCGCGGAGGAAACCCATCATGGCCACAACTCGACAATCGAGTGAAGAGGTACTCCAAGCCCTACGATCTCGCGTCACTACGGGCGCGGTTGCCCAAACGACCGGAACTCGCTGGACCATTGAACAAAGTGAAGAACTCTATCGCATCCACGGCTGGGGTGATCCCTACTTTTCAATTAATGCGGCTGGGCATGTTATGGTGGCGCCTCGGGGCGATCGCGGGGGCTCTCTAGATCTTTATGACTTAGTAACCGCCCTCAAACAGCGCAACTTAGAGTTACCAATCCTGATTCGCTTTTCCGACATTTTGGAAGACCGGATTGAACGATTAAATGCCTGCTTTGCCAAGGCGATCGCCCGCTACCGGTATCACGGCGTTTACCGGGGCGTCTTTCCGGTCAAGTGCAATCAGCAACGGCATCTGGTTGAGGACTTGGTACGCTTTGGGCAACCCCATCAATTTGGCCTCGAAGCTGGTTCCAAACCGGAACTCCTCATTGCGCTGGCCACCCTCGATAGTTCTGGAGCCCTGCTGATTTGCAACGGCTATAAAGATCGGGAGTACATCGAAACGGCGATGCTCAGCCAGCGACTAGGGCAAACGCCCATCATTGTGCTAGAGCAGCTAGATGAGGTGCCGCTGGTCATCGAAGCCAGTCGTCGCCTCCAAATTCGCCCAATCTTAGGCGTGCGGGCTAAATTAAGCAGCAAAGGTATTGGCCGCTGGGGAGGCTCCGCTGGCGATCGCGCTAAGTTTGGCCTAGCCATTCCTGAACTTCTCAGTGCGGTGGAGCAGTTGCAAGCCGCCGACATGCTGGACTGTTTGCAGCTCCTACATTTTCATATCGGGTCTCAAATTTCTTCCATCAGCGTGATCAAAGATGCGCTGCGGGAGGCCTGTCAAATCTACGTTGAGCTATCTGAGCTCGGGGCCCAGATGGGATATCTCGACGTGGGTGGCGGCCTGGGCGTTGATTATGACGGCTCCAAAACGAACTTTGGCGCATCCAAGAACTACAGCATCCAAAACTACGCCAATGATGTTGTGGCCGAGGTTCAGGAAGCCTGTTCCGCCCGGAATTTGCCCGTACCGACTTTGATTAGTGAGAGCGGGCGGGCGATCGCCTCTCACCAGTCCGTATTGGTTTTTGACGTACTCGGCACCAGCGACAAGCCTGGTTTGGAAACTATTGAGCCCCCGAGTTCCGAGGATCACGCACTATTGCGAGAACTCTACGATACCTACGCCTCGGTTCATCTAAAAAATTATCAAGAGGCTTACCACGATGCCGTCCAGTTCAAAGAAGAAGCGATTAGCCTCTTTAACTTTGGCTACCTGAGCCTGACTGAGCGGGCCAAGATCGAGCGACTATATTGGGCCTGCTGTCGTCGCATTCTTGACCTTGTCCGCCACGAAGAGTACGTTCCCGATGATTTGGAAGATCTGGAAAAGAGCCTTGCCTCGATTTACTACATCAATCTGTCGGTCTTTCAGTCGATGCCGGATGCCTGGGCAATCGATCAGCTTTTTCCCATCATGCCCATCCATCGATTAAATGAAGAGCCCGTCAACCGGGCGACCCTAGCGGATTTGACCTGTGACAGCGACGGCAAAATTGACCGGTTTATTGACCTGCGAGATGTCAAATCAGTGCTGGAACTACACCCCGTCAATGAGTCAGAGCCCTACTATCTGGGACTGTTTCTTGGGGGAGCCTACCAGGAGATCATGGGCAACTTGCACAATCTATTTGGCGATACCAACACCGTTCACATTCACATGACACCCAAGGGTTACCACATTGAGCATGTAGTTAAAGGCGACACCATGACCGAGGTGCTGAGCTATGTACAATACGACTCCGCCGATCTGATTGAGAATATTCGTCGCCGCTCTGAGCACGCTCTACAAGACGGCAAAATTACTATTCAGGAGGCACAATTACTGCTGCAGCACTATGAACATAGCCTCAACCATTACACCTATCTCGCTGCGGACTAGGACAAGAGAGCAGGCCGGCTCGTTTACGGTGCAGTGATCGCCTGTCAATCCGGATGGTGTCCTTGCCAGCGGCGCAGGGGGACACAATCGAGACCAAATTGATCGAGGGCTCGGGCAACGACAAAATCAACAAGGTCTAAAACTGTTTGGGGCTGATGATACCAGGCTGGAATCGCAGGTACGACGCGAGCCCCAGCCTCTGCCAAGGACACTAAATTCCTTAAATGAATCAGGCTGAGGGGGGTCTCACGCGGCACGAGTACTAGCGGCTTACCTTCTTTGAGTTGCACATCGGCGGCCCGTTCCAAGAGGTCTGAGCTGAGCCCCGCGGCCAATTTGCCAATAGTGCTCATGCTACACGGCATAATCACCATGCCTAAGGTTCTAAAGGAGCCGCTGGCAATATTAGCTCCAACGTCACTCCAGGGGTGGCAGCGCAGCTTTCCTTGGGTCTCGACACCAGCTTGCGCGCGCCAAAAATCTGCCTGGGCAACCATCTCTGCCGGCATTTGGATATCTTGTTCAGCCTTCCACACTTGATAGGTGGCTTTGGAGGCAACAAGCTCAACGGGAATATCCGCTTCGAGCAAAAACTTCACTGCTCTAACGGCATAAATTAACCCCGAAGCGCCAGTGATGCCTAGAGTAAGCGGTAGCGTTTTTCCTACGTCTTTCATTAGATCCGTGCGCGCCGACTATTAACAGAGATCTGTCGCTTTTGCCAACGCACTGGCCAAGGGCTCAATGGCCATGAGTCAAACTTGACGTGATGACGATGTATTTAGGCTACGGCTCGGTTCATGCGATTGTCTCCGCCTTCCCAGTGTAACGATTTTTGTAGTACGAGTCTTATTCCGACTCGTCGTGGGGCTGCTCTTCACCGTTGACCTCGTCATCTGTGAGATCGTCTTCACTGGCTTCACTGCCGCCGCCAATGACGATGAGGTCAATTTGCTGGCGGTAGTAGTCGACACTTTTAACCTGGACTTCGACGCGATCGCCCAGGCGGAACTGGCGGCGGTTCTTGCGACCTACAAGTTTTTGCTGGCGTGCACGGTACTCATACCAGTCATCTTTGAGAGAGCTGACATGTACCAGTCCTTCAACAAGCAGTTCTTCGATCTCGACAAAAAAGCCATAGGACTGCACGCCAGTAATCAACCCGTGGAAAACTGAGCCAGTATGGTCGCGCATAAACTCGGCTTTTTTCAAGCCTTCCAAGTCGGTTTCCGCATCTTGGGCTAATTGCTCCCGCTCGCTTAACGGTCCCACAATGCGCTTGATATAGTCCTCTAGCTCACCGTTGATTTCGGGAGGCAAAACATTCCAGTTGATCTTGCCGTGGCAGCTACTGTGTCGCAGATTGACCCGATCTTTGGACCGGGTGGAGCGGCGATCTCGCCCGTCAGAAAAGACCGCGTGTAAGACGCGGTGGGTAATCAAATCAGGGTAGCGACGGGTCGGCGAGGAAAAGTGAGTGTAGCCATCATCCAAAGCAAGGCCAAAGTGCAAGTCTGGATGAATGCCGTAGAAGGCGGGCTTAAAAGTTGAGAGGAGAAGATAAGTTAATATTTTCTCAGACGGTGACTCAGCAAATTGCTGGGTAAACCGCTGATAGTCCATGGGCACAATAGTGTCTTCCTCGCCAAGGGTGAGGTTGATATCCATGTTTTCAGCCAGCTTCATGAGCTCCTGAACGTCAGATGCCGTTGGGGTTCGGTGCAGTCGATAGATGGCCGGGACCCCCAAAGCTTTGAGATGGGACGCAATGAGTTGGTTTGCCAGCAGGATGAACTCAGTGACCATTCGCCGGGCGGTCAGCGACGAGGCAATGACCATGACCCCCAGCAGCCCCTCATCGTCATATTGAAACCGGGGAGAGGCGTAGGAAGCGAGGGGTTCCTTTGCATCATCTGGAAACTCATGCTCAGGCAAGTTGAGCTCAAAGGAGCCGCGAGCCATCCGTTGCTGGCGCACCGCTTGACTCAGGGTGTAAAGGTGACGCACTGTATCAAAAATCGGCTCAAATTTTTTCAACTCTTTTTCTTTGACGTCAAGTTTTTCGAGCTCTGCGGAGCTGTCTTTGGCGAGGATAGCTTGGGCCTGCTTATAGTCCAACGCGTGATCAACGGCAATAACGCTAGGCTGCACTTCAAACTCTTGGACTTCGCCCTCGGTGTTGAGGGTAGCGATTAATGAAATCGCCAAACGATCTTTACCCGGATTGAAAGAACACAGCGAGGTCGATAGCGGCGGGGGCAGCATGGGAATCATCTCATTGCCGAGATAAACCGCCATGCCCCGCTTGAGAGCCTCGCGATCGATGGGAGAGTGCAGCGGTACGTAGTGAGCGACATCGGCAATGTGTACTCCCAGCTTCCAGTTGCCGTCTGCATCTTGGCTGACCGTAAGGGCATCATCAATGACCTGGGCTTGGGCACTATGAATCGTGACGGTCAGCTCTTCACGTAAATCGAGTCGTCCTTTAATGTCCGCTTTGCGAACACGATTGGGGAGACCTTTAGCAGCTTCTAACGCATTTTCAGGAAAAGTTCGCGGCAGGTCGTATTTGCAATAGACGATATCGATATCGGAGGCGGCTTCAGCATCACTCCCCAGGATTTGGGCAATCTTGCCCTGGGGAGGATCTTGAGCTAAGGGATAGCGAGTGACCTCAATGTGGGCCAGCTGATCAACAGCTTGGGTGAGAGTTTCCTGGGGTCCATCGAGGCTGAGCTCAAATAGCAGTCGATCATCCAACGGTACCGCCTGATAGTTATCGCTCTCATGCTTAACGCGGGCCAACACCGAGGCGTTAGCCCGTTCGAGGATGACTTTCACTTCCCCTTCTGGACTGCGGCGGCGGCTGCCATCTTTAGTGACTCGGACTAGAACGCGATCGCCATTCCAAGCGGTATTCAGCTGGCTTTCGCGAATATAAATATCGTCAGCGGCTTCGTCGTCTTGAATCGCAAAACAAAAGCCCTTGCTAGAGCAACGGAGCTTGCCTTCGACAACACCGTCTTCGGCTACCCGCTGGTACTTGCCTTTACTTTTTTCTAAGACGCCAATGCGTTCGAGGGCGTCGAGGGCAATCTGGAGTTCGCGAATGGTGTCCTCCGAATCGCAGTGCAGCTTTTTTTGAATAGCTTTGAGGGTGTGTGTTTTACCATCGGTAAAGTTGGCTAGCAGAGAGGCGATCGAGAAGTTCATGAAGCGAGGAATCCTTAGTTCTGGGCAACTTGGTGACACACAACAAACTGAAACCAGTGATTCCTAATTGAGAATTCACTCGTATGCTCAGTTAGCCAAGGGTGACAACCATTCACGATGCAAGGATCTGTAAGAGTGGATAGACCTTGCCCTGAAATCATTGCGCTGAGAGCGCTTGGCGTCGTTGTCGCGACTAGCAAGCCTGATGTCGAGGCGGCTGTTCTTATTCGCTGCGCTATCTCCGACTCTAGTCAAGCGTCAACAAAATCGGCAGAACAACTGGCTCTTTGGCGCAGCCAATGAGTTTAAAATCAACAGCCCAAACTTTTAGAGCTGCTAGCCCTAAGCCGTAAACACTATACCGTAATCTGGAAAAAATCGAACGTTATCTATTTCGATAAAAGGCATTTAGCCACTGTTGCCCGGTTCAAATGCGCTCACCGGTCACGACATAGGCAATCCGACGACCAACGTTCGTAGCATGGTCAGCAATGCGCTCTAAATAGCGAATAACTAAGACGAGAGAGACAACGACTTCAATATTCACGAAGGGCGTATCAGTCTGGACCAAGCATCGGTACAGCCGCTCGTAATCGTCATCAACAGCATCGTCCTTAATTTTGATGTCACTACCGACATCAGCGTTGAGATCAGACACGGCCAACAAGCTTAAAGCAACCATAGAGCGGCACCGGTCAATCATGACTTGGATCTGATCAATGCTGGGGTGAGCCGGATGGGGAAATAGGTGGATGGCAACTTCACCGATATCTTTAGCATAGTCACCGATGCGCTCCAAATCACGAATGAGCTGCATAAAGGCACTGACGTGTCGCAGATCTTGCATGCCAGGTGGAGGATGAATCAACAGCTCAATGCAGTCCACTTCGATCTGTCGATAAAACTGATCAATTTTTTTATCGTGGGTTTTGAGTTGTTGAGCCGCTTCGAGATTGCGATCGCACAACGCGGTTTTGGCGAGTAAGCAAGATTGCTCAACGAGTGCTCCCATTCTCAAAACATCGCGCTGGATGCGCCGAAGTTGGTTGCTGAAGGGCGGCGGTGAAGGTTGATCAGTAATGGCAGTACTGGAGTGAGACACAGCAGTCAGTCTTAAATAGCTCGAATTGGCGTAATTATGTTGTGCGTTGAGACATGAGACAGTGTTTTAAGTCACCCTCGCTCGCTCGCCAGCCAAACCTTAACCTAGCCTAAGCACCTGAGACGATTGGAGCCCTTCTTACCCTGGCTCAAGAAACCCTTAGCCTGACTCAAATTATCAGTTCCCAAGCAACCGGTATAGACCTCTAGACAATCTTAGAGGGTAGGCCAAAGTTAAGAAAATTAGGGATGTTTTTTGGTAACGCTGTGTAACAGTTGGGCGTCCAGAGCGCTTAAGCGCCAATTCTTGGTCAAAAATTGATCAGCCTCGATAGATGAGGCTGAATACTGTTGTTAATAAGGACTCATAGCAATGACAGATACCCAAGTTTTCGTCGCGTTAGCGGTCGCGTTAGTTCCTGGTTTCTTGGCTTTGCGCCTAGCGACTGAGCTCTACAAGTAATTGGTGAGATGAGATTGCTCAACTAAGAGCAACCGTTGTGATCGCCGCTGCCTGTTGGTAGCGGCGATTTTGTCACGTAGTCGTGCGATTGTAGACCGCTATCAGGAGTCTCTTGCCGGCTGCATTTCCAGCTGGCCACACCAATTTCCTAAAACTGGGCGAACCCTTATCCAGCAGCTGTAGCCCTCTGATTACTACTAGCCATTTGAGACAAGCTGGCAGTGCCTCTGCATAATCTGTATCTCCATGCTCATCAACGGCAAGATGATGACAATTTGCCAACCTGCACCTTGAGCCCCAACGCTGATTGCGCCCAAAAATGAGCCGCCCTCGATCTAGCGAGGCCAAGAAACCGCAACAGTGTGAGTTACCTAACAAAACGAGCACGGAGGGATTCGAACCCCCGACCCTCAGAACCGGAATCTGATGCTCTATCCAACTGAGCTACGTGCCCTGGGCCAGCATTGATTGTAGCACTCTGAATTTTATCAGCGCGATCGCCCCGGTCAAAACTTTAGATTTCCGTCATATCCCGCTGATCAATCGGTCGGTTTCAACAGCGATTATGGCCGTCGTCATCTGTCGATAGTCGATATAGGTTATACCGTAGCGCTCACGGCAGCAGCCGTCAGGATGGGTTGATAGCGATCAATAGGCTTCGCTAGCGGTTCAACACTGGCGAGCATAAACACCAAAACGCATAGGGTTGTTTTCATGGGAGTGGGGGCGGGGTAACACGACTATGTAAAAAAACCGCTCCACAGCCCAAGATTGCGTGGACGAATTTGTGTTTATCACCGCCAACCGCGTTGACGCGGATCACACGCTTCCCGAGCGATGCCCTCCCCCCATGACAAACCCGCCGTTCTGCATAGAACGGCGGGCAACAGACCAGACTGAATTGACCAGCTAAATCTTACTGGGCGGCGATCGCGTCTTCGATCCAGCTATCAAACTGTTCTTGGTTCTCTTCGATCCAGGCTTCCGCATGCTGACGAATCTGTTCGGGCGTGTCTTCACCATCTTGAATCAGCTGGTTCTGAGCGCTAACGTCACCAATGGGAATCTCCACCAGTTCGAAGAACTTGGCCGCGACCGGATTCTCATCCACAAAGGTTAGGTTAGCTAAAATCACCTGCTGATCAACCGCAAATCCCAAATTTTGGCCCTCAGCGCTGGTATCAGCTTCGGTGACGTCTCCTTGCGCATCAGGGAGGGAAGTATAGGGCACTTCCAACCAAGTCACATCTTCGCCATCCTTGAGCACACCGCTGACCCAGAGGGGCGTCCAAGTGTAGTAAAGCACCGGGTCACCTTGCTCGTAGCGAGTGATAGTGTCAGCGATCAACGCGAAATATTGTCCCTGGTCGTGCTGCACTGTATCGCGCAGGCCATATTCATCCAGCTGGTGTTCAATCACCAACTCGCATCCCCATCCTGGGTTGCAGCCAGTGAGGTTGGCTTTACCATCACCATCGGTATCAAACAAGGCCGCAATCTCAGGATCTTTTAATTGCTCGACGGAAGTAATGTCATACTCTTCGGCAGTGGCTTGATCGATCTTGTAGCCCTGCAGCACATTGTCAATAAAAGTGCCCGTGCGTTCTAAAGAATCATCGCCGCCGCTGTTAGCAAAAAATTCTTCGTGTAAGGTTTCCCAATGGGCGGCGGTGTAGGTAATGCCACCGTTGGCAATATCGACGTGCAAGGTGGCATATTCAAGCTCTTTACCAGGTTCAATGGTATAGCCCATCTGCTCGAGACCGATATTCACGACTTCGGTTTGAAACAGCTCCTCTAACGTGCCGTAGCCTGGGGTAACGGTGATCCCTTCACCCGGCTGGTCGCTAGCAGCGGTTTCCGTTGATTCAGCCGACTCATCAGCCGGATCGGCGGCCTGCTCTCCTGAGTTACAGGCAGAGACGCCGGCGATCGCGATCGCCAACATCGTAGCGAGACCACAGCGCTTACCCAGCGTCAAAGCAGCAGAAGGTTGAAATTGAAAATTCATATTTTTGAAAGAATTGAAGTAACAAACGATACGTTGATGCCGCGTCTTCGAACCTAAAGATTGTAGGCGGAGACGGCGACAAGTCCACCAGCGATTTAAGGCGTAGCAGGGGTCTGTCGCGACTTACCCAGTGCTGAACGAATCGCTCCAATCGGACCCCGATCTTGCCAAGAGAGGCCATCTTTAGGCGGCTGACCAATAGCTTGGGTAAGCCGATCAAGCACAATCGCCATGAGCACGATGCCAAGACCGCCCACAGCGGCCAAACCCACATCTAAGCGACCAATCCCTCGGTTGACCATTTGCCCGAGCCCCTCGACGGCAATTAGCGAAGCAATCACCACCATAGATAGCGCCAACATAATGGACTGATTGACTCCTGCCAAGATCGTGGGCATAGCCAAGGGAACCTGCACTTCCCACAGCATTTGCCTTGGAGTCGAGCCAAAGGCTTGAGATGCCTCAATGGTCTCCTCAGAAACTTGACGAATGCCAATATTGGTCAGCCGAATCAACGGGGGTACGGCAAAGATGAAGGTCACGATGACGCCCGGTACCTTCCCCGTACCAAAAAGCATAACAACCGGCACCAAGTACACGAAGGCCGGCAGTGTTTGCATGGCGTCTAAGGCAGGACGGAGAACTGCCTCAACGCGATCGCTGCGGGCCGCGGCAATACCCAAAGGCAGCCCCACTACAATGCACAGCACCACTGCAGTGATCACCAAAGACAGCGTCGTCATCGTTTCTGTCCAGGCCCCAATCAGACCCACGAAAGTCATCGCCACAACGCTAAATACGGCTAAGTTGCGCCCGGCAAACTGCCAGGCCAGCAAACCCAAAACTATTAAAAAGACAATAGGTGGCAGCCACTGTAGAAAAGCCTCAATGCCGTTGAGAGCCTGGCTAATGGGCACCCGTATGAGCTGAAAGATCCAGCGAAAATTAGTCACTACCCAATCAACGACACCTGAGATCCACTCCCCTAAGGGCAGAACTTCGGTAGATTGATTCAAAAAAAGCCAGTTAAAAAAGTCTGAAATCGCGCTATCCATACTTCACGTGAAATGTTGACATCAAACCGTCGCCAAAGGGAACCGTCCCTAAACCGCTACCTGGGTTGATGGAGCGTCGGGGGCAGCAAAGCGATCGCTACTGTGGTTGTGGCTGAGTCGTCCAATGCTCGCCAAAATGTCGGATTGCTCAACCACCCCGCTAAATTTGCCGCTGGTAGTGACTACCGCGATGGGAATACCCCGCTGGGCGAGGTGAAAAATCTCCTCCAAGCTGGTGGAGGGAGTCACCTGGGGAAAGTCCGTCACCATGACTGACTGAACATCTTTTGCCCCTGCGTCAACCGCCTGTTGGAGCTCAGCACGGTCCAAAAGTCCGACTAAGCGACCTTGACGGTCCGCAACATAGAGACGAGACTGCTCGCGCTGGTACATGTCCTCTAGGGCTGCTCGCGCCGACCCTTGACCGAGGATGTAGGGTACCGTTTTTCGCATAATCGAGCCAGTTTTGAGCACCTGAGCCCGATTAACATCCTGAGTAAACGCCGCAATGTAATCGTCCACCGGATTGGTCACGATTTCTTCCGGAGTCCCCACCTGGACCAAATAACCATCTTTCATGATGGCAACGCGATCGCCGATTTTTAGCGCCTCCTGAATGTCGTGGCTAATAAAGACAATGGTGCGCTTCAGTTCCGTTTGCAAGCGCATCAATTCATCCTGCATACCCCGACGAATCAATGGATCTAGCGCGCTAAAGGCCTCATCCATCAACAAAATTGGCGCATCGGTGGCCAAAGCTCGCGCTAATCCGACCCGTTGCTGCATACCACCGCTCAGCGAACTGGGTGCATAGTCAGCCCACTGATGCAGCCCCACAATATCTAAGGTTTCAAGCGCCTTTTGCCGTCGCTGCTCAGTCGGAATACCCCGCATTTTCAAGCCGTATTCGGTATTCTCCAAAACCGTCTTGTGGGGAAACAGGCCAAATCGCTGAAACACCATGGAGATCTTGGTGCGCCGGATGTCACGCAAGCGCTGATCATTCACCCGAGCCACGTCTTCCCCATCGATGTAAACATGGCCACTGGTGGGCTCAATCAAGCGATTGATACAGCGTACCAGAGTTGATTTACCCGACCCCGAAAGGCCCATGATGACAAACAGTTCACCTTCGCCGATTGTTAGCGAAACATCAGCAACCCCTAAGACATTGCCGGTTGCCTGTAAAATTTCATCACGGTTACCGCCCTGACGAAAAAGTTTCAAGGCGTGATCGGGGTTTTTGCCATAAATTTTTACTAAGTTTTCAAGTTGAATTTTAGAATTCAAACTTTGCATTGCGAGTCCCTATGAAGTCAAGCAGCTACTGGTCTCTTCACTCGCATTGGAGCGAAAAAGCACCTCTCTTTGAGATTTTTCAGTCTCTGAATTTAAACACCTATTATCTAGAATACTGAACTATGAGGCATTAAACCAATCGCCCACATAAACTGCATTGATCCTCTATGTTGCTGATTTTCATCTCCAAACGAGGCGGCCCCCTGCCATGGAGTTATTCACACTACCAGCGGCTTTGACTGTACGGTCTAGCATTTTGGATCGGGCGATAGCAGGAAAAACCAGTCCCTAGTGACCGGCATACAGGGACCCATTTCAGAGTTAGACCTTCGAATTCTTAATATTCAATGTAGAAATCGCCGGCAAATTTCTGGCCCATGGAGCTGTTTACTGGAGCCGGTGACCAGCTTTATTTTTCGTTCAGATTTGGCCTGGCGACGAACATCGCGATCCCGATGCTTGGATTTATCTGGCTTCTGGCAGGTGAAATTTTTCCTCTACCACTCATCACGAGCAAAAATTAGATCGGGCAAAAATTGGAGAACTATTAAATCTTATAGTCAGCTGTTGACGGATTGATGAATAGTGGAGACACCCCTGTCAGTTGAGGTGTTAAATGGACCTTGCTTCATCGGCTGCTCGTCGAGAATTTGACCCGCAAATCTATGTCAGGCAAATGAGAGACCTACTAGAAATCCCATTGCCGCCCTCAACTTTCGCTGGCGTCACCCAAGAATTTGAACGGGTAGTGGCGATCGCTCAGTCTGTCCTAGATTTTGAGCTTGCCGACGAGATCGAGAGCGCCCCAACCTTTTATCCGTAAGCATCAACTCACAAATTTGAAAGGGTTCTGTTTACCTGGATGGAGCTGAACGTCGTTTATCTCCTCTATCTGGAACTAGCTAAGGCGCTATGTAAAGATTTGCCAGTTTCCAGTGCCTGCCGAATTTGAGCCTTGCACCATTGGTCGCCATTGCTGAGTTTGCCTCTGAACTATGACTGCTTTTGCCGATGCCACTGCCATTGCCCATGCCATCCAAGAGGGCAGCACTACAGCTCAGGCCGTTGTGGAACAGGCCTTGCAGGATATTGACCAGCGTAATCGTACGCTCAACTGCTTTACCCTGATGGTGGCCGAGCGGGCACAACAGCGGGCCCTGGAGATCGATCAAGCCAAGCGCCAAGGGCGTCCCATGGGACCCCTCGCAGGCGTGCCCTTTGGAGTCAAAAGTTTATTCGACATTGCTGGGCACACGACGCTAGCTGGCTCCAAAATCAACCGCGATCGCCCACCCGCTCAACAGGATGCCACCGCGATCGCTCGATTAGAGCAAGCCGGCGCGATCTTAGTCGGTGCGCTCAATATGGATGAGTACGCTTACGGGTTTGTCACCGTCAATCACCACTATGGGGCCACACCAAATCCCCATGCTCCGCAGCGAGTCGCTGGGGGATCATCGGGGGGGGCTGCCGCCGCGATCGCAGCGCGTTTAGTGCCCCTCACCCTCGGCTCCGATACCAATGGTTCAATTCGGGTGCCGGCAGCATTGTGTGGCATCTACGGACTCAAACCCACGTATGGTCGGTTGTCTCGAGCAGGTACGGCCCTCTTTTCTACCAGCCTCGACCACATCGGTCCCATGGCCCGCTCAGTGCGGGATATCGCCATCAGTTTTGACGTGATGCAGGGCGCAGACCCCCGTGATCCAGTGTGCACCCATCGCCCCGCCACGGCGACTGCTAACTCCCTCACCGCTGGAATTGAGCCCCTGAATATTGCCCTGCTAGATAATGATTTCACCCAGGGAATGCAGTCAGAGGTTGCCGCCTCTGTGGCTCAAATTGTCTCTGCCCTGGGCATCACCCACCAAGTCACTCTACCCCGAGCGGACATAGCTCGCGCAGCGGCTTATCTCATCACGGCAGCAGAAGGCAGTGAGTTGCACTTACCCGACCTGCAGACGCGACTCCAGGATTTTGACCCGGCCACCCGCGATCGCTTTGTCGCCGGTGCCCTCATCCCCCAAAATTGGTACATTAAAGCACAGCGAGTACGGCGCTGGTTTCAGACAGAAGCTCGCAAGATCCTGCAGACCTATGACGTTTTGATTGCGCCGACGGTCCCCTGTATAGCCCCCTTTCTCCGCCAATCGACCATGACTATTGACGGCCAATCGGTGCTCGTGCGACCTCATCTAGGGCTTTATACTCAACCGCTGTCGTTCATCGGGCTGCCTGCCCTATCAGTCCCGGTCATTCAGGCGGGCACCTTGCCCACAGGGGTACAGATCATTGCGGCACCCTACCAGGAAGCCAAGATTTTACAAGTCGCTCAGTGGCTAGAAGCTCACAGGCTGATTGCGCCCTTTCCTCATCTAAGTCAGGGCCACCCGCAAGAGCAGCGTTAATACCAATTCTCTGTAATAGCGCGACAGATTTGAAGATCCCCCGCTGTCGCTGCCCCCTTGAAAAAGGGGCTTTGAAGAATCTACGTGTAGTCGCGATTTGCAGAAACAATCTAATCCATCAGACGAGGCATGAGCATTTGGTTAATCCCTAGCACCCCGCGCTAACGGACGTCCCAAAACGGCACTTGACCGACTACGTAAATCCACAGAATGTCGGTTCAGCAGAGGTTTCCGGCAAACTCAAAAACCGAAAATTCCCTAACGCATCCCCCCCTGGATTCGAGTCATGCTGGCTGAGTCATCAGGGTAATCAATATGCCTCTATATCCGTCGCGCGATCGCTCGCTTTGGCCTAGTAGAGTCTCGCCACCCCAAGCGCAGGGGTTTACACTCGTTGAGGCGCTGGGCGTTGTGGTCATGGTGGGCATTTTGGCCGCGATCGCGATTCCGTCGTGGCTAACTTTTATGCTCAATCGTCAAGTTACTGCGGCCCGTGATGAGGTGCGATTAGGTATTCTTCAAGCCCAAACTGCCGCTACGAGTCATCAAGCTTCCTGGCGGTTTAGCCTCCGGGAAGTCGATGATCATCTCGAGTGGGCAATCCATCCGAATGATTTGAACTGGCAGGACGTTGCGGCTTGGGAAAGCCTCGATACCAATGTCGTGCTGGACGCAGCCGATACCACGATGGCCCAAAGCAATGGTACCTACTATGTCCGGTTTGGCTTTCAGGGGGAAGTGCGCTATCGCCTGAGCACGGTCACCTTCACAAGTAAGAACGGAGCAGCCAAAAACAAGTGTGTTGTCATTTCCACGCTGCTTGGTGCCACTCGCAAAGGGGAAGAGCACTTGGCCCCTAAGGGCGATCGCTACTGCTATTGACCAACCTTCACGATGTGAATTGAGCGGCAACCTACTTACTAGACCCAGGTGAGAATGACCACCAAGGATTTAGGCCGGCCACACCTATCATGGCTCAGCGTAATCGATGCCTCTGCTAACAAACTTCAAAACCGAGGTCCCGATGGTGAGCTCCAGCGGTAAGATGGCGGCAGCTTTAAGAAGTAGCGACAATTTATGAATGAAACTGCGACTTGGTATGTGGTCAGAGGGGCAGCTGAAACCTGTCAAATTGTTACCACAGTCGAGCTTGAAACGATGGAAACCACAGAGCAATGGGGTCCCTACCGAACCGAAGGCGAGGCGATCGCCAAGCGGGTGGGGTTGATCCGAGCGGGCAAGTGTCAACCTAACTGAGCATCTTGCGGCCCCTCTGAGCGGCCTGCAGCCTTCATCCAGACTACTGCAGGTCAACGGCGGTATTTTGTTCAGCCTGCACGGTCTGAATCAGCAGTTCTTGGGCGCGACGATACTGTGGATCGTCAAGGGTGCCGATGCGCTCGCGATTGTTCGCCAGCTCTTCCTGCTCTTCTTCGGAGAGCTCGACGGCAATATCAGGCTCGATGCCCATTTGGTTGATATCTCGACCACTGGGAGTCAGATACTTGGCGATCGTAATTGCCACCCCAGACCCGTCTGGTAAACTGCGCACAGACTGTACCAGTCCCTTACCAAAGGTTTGTGTACCCACTAGCTGCGCCCGGTCATTGTCCTGCAGCGCACCAGAAAGAATCTCGCTAGCGCTTGCAGAGCCACCGTCAACTAGCACTACTAAGGGTTTATCCGTCAAAGCTCGATTGTTCGCGGCTTCTTCATCTACAACGCCTTGGCGATTAACCGTAGAAACGATTCCACCTTCGTCTAGCCACATGCGGGCAATTTCAATACTGGAATAGAGCAAACCACCCGGATTAGAACGCAGGTCTAGGATATAACCAACAACATTCTGTGATTCGAGATCCTCGATCGCTTCCTTCATCTCGCCCGCCGCATTACTGCTGAACTGGGTCAGGCGAATGTAGCCAATATCGCCTTCTGGCTCAGCGTTGACGGAGTAACGCACCGGGTGAATTTCGATCCGGGCCCGCGTCAGACTGAAATCAATCAGTTCGTCATCACGGCGAACAGTCAAGGTCACCTCGGAGCCCACCGGACCACGAATGCGGCTGACCGCATCATTCAGCTCTAAGCCTTCCGTACTTTCACCATCAATTTCGACGATGACATCTTTAGAGCGGAGTCCAGCTTCAAAAGCTGGCGTATCTTCGATAGGAGCAACAACAACAATCTCGTCGGTTTCCTCTTCCTGGGAAATCTGAATACCTACCCCAGTTAGTTCACCGGAGGTATCAATTTGCATATTGCGAAACTCTTGAGGATCCATAAAACGCGTATAAGGATCTTCAAGCAGTTCGAGCATCTCACGCACCGCTTCGTAGGCCGCCTCTTGCGAGCTATATTCTCGGCTTAGATACTCAGTACGAATGGCTTCCCAATCATTCTGATTAAAGGTGGCATCAACATAGGTGTTATCGATGAGTTGCCACACCTCATCAATCACCTCTTTAGGACTTTCTTCAAAAAAGGCTTTACCTTGGGACAAATGCAGACCAGCACCGGTCACAATGACACCGGCAACAGCCACGGCCGTTGCTCCTAGGACCAATCCTCGCTTTGCGATCGCCATAAACTCTATTTCCGTCGGCAATTAGGCTCAATCTAACACAAGCATCACCGCGATGATGGACCTGCCCCCATCGCTTGCTTTGCCCCATCATAGCCAGTGAATCTGAAGGTTTCCTGAGCAATGGGGGCAGAAATTAACACGAACGACAATTGGCACATCCATCGACCAATTGACCCAGGGAAGGCCCCCTTCACTCAGCCACCTAGTTCCTAAGGATCAACCCAGCGGCCATCCGCCTTGATTAAGTTAATCAGCTCGGCCACTCCTTGATCTTCAGGAACTTTTTTAATTTCCTCGCGCCCCCGATAGAGGGAAATGTAACCCGGCGTTTTACCTACGTAACCATAGTCAGCATCGGCCATTTCGCCCGGACCGTTGACAATGCACCCCATCACAGCAATATCTAGGCCGGTCAGGTGGTTAGTAGCCTCTCGCACCTCGTGCAGCACATCTTCCAGGTTAAACAAAGTGCGGCCACAGGAGGGACACGCAACATATTCCACCATAGTTTTGCGGAGCCCTAGAGCCTGCAAAATGCTGTAACACACGGGAATTTCTTTTTCTGGGGCTTCGGTCAGCGACACCCGAATCGTATCGCCAAGGCCTTCGGCCAGGAGGGTGCCAATGCCCGCAGTCGACTTGATACGGCCATATTCACCATCACCCGCCTCCGTCACTCCCAAATGGAGAGGATAATCCATGCCCAATTCGTTCATGCGCTTGACCATCAGTCGATAGGCCGCCAGCATGACCGGCACCCGGGAAGCCTTGAGGGAAAGTACGATGTTACGAAAATCCAGCGACTCACAGATGTGGATGAATTCCAGGGCAGACTCCACCATGCCTTCGGGCGTATCGCCGTAGGTAAACAACATGCGCTCAGCTAAGGAACCATGGTTGACCCCGATGCGCATCGCCTTACCCTGATCCCGAAGCGAAACCACTAGAGGCTCTAGGGTTTCGCGAATTTTGTCGCCGATTTCTTTGAATTCGGAAGGGGAATATTCTGTCCGGCCCGTCTGGGGCTTCTCAAAAACGTATAGGCCGGGATTGATTCGCACCTTATCGACATGCTTCGCTACTTCCAGGGCGATTTTCATGCCGTTGTGATGCACATCTGCCACCAGAGGCACCGGCTGGTAGGTGGTTTCTAGCTGCTCGCGAATGGTCGCGAGGGCTTTCGCATGGGCCATGCTAGGCACGGTGACGCGTACAATTTCGCAGCCTATTTCATGTAATCGCCGGATAGCGGCAACGGACCCTTCAATATCGAGGGTGTCTTCATTAATCATGGACTGCACGACCACAGGTGCGCCGCCACCGATAGTCACATTGCCCACCTGAACGGGGCGGGTTGGGCGACGGTGAATGGTGGTATCAAACGCCGCATCGGTGGGTGCAGGAGTAACCGGAGAAGGAAGGGTTTGCATGGCCCTGAAATGGATAAGGTGTGCTAAGTACGTCCACCTTCAGAGTGCCATAGATGGTGCCATTTCGGAGCAGACACAACAGTTGGGAGAAACTTTCGCCCGGGGCTTGCGATCGCCCCAGCCGCCCTAACGTCTGCTTCGGTCGGTTATGGCCAGTAACAAGTCCTGTAGCGTGACTTGTTTACAAATTTGGGCATCCCAAGAATGCAGCCATTCATCGCCACTCTCAGCGGCTTGGAAAATGTCAAAGTATCAGCGCCATCTCTGGTTGAGCATCGCCTTCGTTATTCCCTTGGGACTCGCAACCAAGTTTTATCGAGGTGTGGGCCAGAGCTGGCTCAATGATGCATTTGGCGGCATTCCCTATGAAATTTTCTGGATGTTACTGGTGGCCGTCATTTGGCCTCGGCTGCCTCCCACCAGCATCGCGATCGCGGTTTTTGTTGCCACTAGCCTCATTGAGTTTTTGCAGCTTTGGCAACCGCCTTGGTTATAGGCAGTGAGAGGAACGCTACCGGGTCGTTTAGTCTTGGGCAACACCTTTGTCTGGGGCGACTTTTTGTACTACGCCATCGGTTGCCTGGTCGGCTGGGTGTGGCTCCGTTACCGGTACCCAAACTCCCAAAAGGCTAAATCAGGGCATGATCGCCCCAATCTGAACTCAGATGCCCAAGGCTGAGAGGCGATTGCAAAAAGCCGACCAAGCAATGTCCTGCTCGAGATATTGGGGATGATCGGGATTGTAGGGACCCTGTAAGCGATCGATAGAATGAATCACAGCGTCCGTTGGCAACACAGGCACTTCGGGGTCGGCCGCAGTTGGCCGCATCAGAGAACTGGAGAAGCCTCGAAAGATCACCACGCAATCCTCTTCGCCAGCCACCTCAGCGTTGACCATCAGCACTTCTTGAGGGAACCGCAACGCGTACTGCTCTAACCGTTGAATGGGCGGGATCGTCATGGGAGCCAAGTCCTATCAACTCATCGCGGAGCGGCCCTGCCGACCGAGGCGCACAAAGACGAAATAGCCGAGCGCTAGCAGGTAAATGATCAACCCCACCACACCAAAGAAAGCAAGGAAGCCATTGGTATAGCCGCCGTGCAAAATCTCTTTATACAGCAGCGGTGGCTGTAGCCATACCTGACAGACCTCGCCGGCAAAGCGAGTGCTCGAAAAGGCGCAGGGTAGGAAAAAGGCTAAAAAAATGGCTCCAGCAAGACTGTAGATGCTCACGGCCCAGCGCCAGGCCACAAAGACAAATCGGAGAACTGAATTAGGCTGTTCGCGAATTTCTTCGTTCAGATCTTCCCAAAACCACAGACTCAGGGGAATCAACACCCGCGCCATCAGCCCTGCAATAAAACTGAAGGTCAGGCCACCAATCATCAAGTACACCGTAATCATCAACAGGCTCGCGACGCGCCAGTAGATGGTCAACAAGCGTTGAATGTTTTCCGCCTTTTGTACAAAAGCCCAAATCAGCAAGACCAACGGCAAGACCACCGTGAACACCACCGCGAGTCGATAATCAGTCCAGACAAATTTCTCCAATGACCACATGTCAGCGGTTTCCGCAGCAGCTAAAGTTGTCAAAGAGGTCAGCATTACGGAAAAGACGAAACGGCTTTACTAGAGTATCACTGCGACTTAGTTCAGGAGAAAACCTCCTCTGCCCGGGCGCTTAGAGAGCGTAAGCCTGACTGCCTCAACTTGAGTACCGCTAGTTCACTATATAGAATAGAAGCTGACTTGACACTAACTGTCGATTTGATGTGAGATCCGCAATGACGGCTGCACCAGTTTCTACCCCGACCTCAAAAACTTTCAAAAAGTTGCAGGCTTGGCTGCGATCGCAAGTGGGTAAGGCCATCCACGACTATGGCATGATCGAAGAGGGAGATAAGGTCATGGTGTGTTTATCAGGGGGCAAAGACTCTTACACCCTGTTAGATCTGTTGATGAGTCTGCAGCGCAATGCCCCAGTCGAGTTTGAGTTGCTCGCCGTCAACCTAGATCAAAAGCAGCCAGATTTTCCCACTGAGGTGTTGCCGACCTATCTCCGCCAGTTGGGGGTGCCGTTTCGCATCATCGAGCAAGACACCTACAGCGTAGTGAAGCGCGTCATTCCTGAAGGCAAAACCATGTGTAGTTTGTGCTCCCGTCTCCGCCGGGGAGCGCTCTATCGCCTCGCCGCCGAGGAGGGCGTCACTAAAATAGCCCTGGGTCACCATCGGGATGACATCTTAGAAACCTTTTTCCTCAACTTATTTCATGGTGGTCGCCTCAAAGCCATGCCACCGAAGCTACTGACCGACGATCGCCGCCACCTTGTCATTCGGCCATTAGCCTATTGCCCGGAAAAGGACATTGCCCGTTATGCCCGACAGCGACAGTTTCCCATCATTCCCTGTAATCTCTGCGGTTCCCAGGACCACCTCCAGCGCGTGCAGATTAAAGAGATGTTAGCCCAGTGGGAGCGGGCTACTCCCGTCCGCGTGGAGTCGATCTTTCGCAGTTTGCAGCAGGTCTCTCCGAGTCAGCTTGCCGATCGCACCCTGTTCGACTTTTTAGGATTAGAAACCCAGCGATCGCCGGCGATTGCCGACAGCCCATCTCTCAACGACCGTCAGGAATCGCTCCCATGGAATCTTTGATGATCTTGCCGTTCTCGGGACACCCTCTGGCGTCCTTCTCACCCACCGTGGGATTTTGTCGTGGCGGTAATCCTACTCAGTTGAGGCACTGATATGCAGCCATTACGGATGGTTTCACTCTTGCCCAGCGCCACTGAAATCGTCCATGGACTCGGCCTGGGCTCCTATTTAGTGGGCCGCAGCCATGAATGCGACTACCCTGCTACCGTCGCCCGGTTGCCTGTCTGCACGGCTCCCAAATTCACCCCTGAAGGCAGCAGCCGGGTGATTCATGATCGCGTGACGGAACTGCTACAATCCGCGCTGAGTGTGTATCAAATCAACACTGACGTTTTAGCCACCCTACAACCGACCCATATCTTGACTCAGGCCCAGTGTGAGGTTTGCGCCGTCAGCTTGGCTGATGTCGAAACCGCCATGGCCAGCTTGATCCAGGCTCGGCCCCAAGTCATATCGCTACAGCCCCACCACCTGGCGGATATCTGGGATGACCTGCGCCGAGTGGCGATCGCCTTACTGGGCGAAGCGGGAACCCACCAGGCAGATACCGCTATTCACCCGCTCCAGTCCCGTGTGGCGCAGTGTCAGCAGCGGGTGGCCACCGTTCCCCATCGGCCCACGGTCGTTTGCATCGAATGGCCAGAGCCCTTGATGACGGCCGGCAACTGGGTGCCAGAACTGGTTGAGCTCGCCGGGGGAAAGCCTCTACTCGCCCAGGTGGGACAACATTCGCCGTGGATTCAATGGGCAGATTTGGTCGAGGCTAATCCAGAGGTCGTAATCTTGATGCCGTGTGGCTACGACTTAGCGACCACTGTCCGCGAAAGCCATCCCCTGCGTGAGCACCCGGCCTGGCCACAACTACAAGCGGTACAGCAGGGACAGGTCTACGTAGTCGATGGCAACCAATATTTCAACCGACCGGGGCCGAGGCTAGTGGATTCCTTAGAAATTTTGGCAGAGATTTTACATCCTGACCGAGCGGAAGCCCGGTATCGCGATCGCGGTTGGCGATCTCTGGCCGACTATTGAGCATCTCCCACCACTGGTAGAAATTAGCGACGGCTCACAGTTTCAGCCTGCCATCTTCGTCTGTGAAATTAAGCAAAACTTTTATCGGGTTTGCGAAACTCCGTGCCTATATGGGAGAAGGGTGCAAATCAAAAAAATCTATCGACAGCGAGAGGACGTGAGCACAGCTTTGGGCAGTGCCGCCTAGCCCAGCTAAATGCACAAATTCATCCACCCATGTGGAATGTGCTCAACGCTCCTGTATGACTACAGAGCCCCTTTAAAGTTTGTTCTAAGCCAATGATAAAGCTCAAAAATTTGCAATTAGGTCAAAAGTTTACGCTTTTGCTGGTGCTGGTTTTCTTAGGGGGAGTGCTGGCAAGCAGCCTGGCGCTGTCTTCGGTGCTCAATCGGAGTACCCAAGGCCAACTCACCACCAAAGCCCTGATGCTGATGGAAACCATGAACTCCATCCGCACCTACACCAACGACCACGTCAAACCGGAAATCGCTGATCGCCTCGAAGCTGAGTTTTTACCAGAAAGTGTCCCTGCTTACTCGGCCCGTGAGGTATTTGAGACCTTTCGTCTCAATCCGGAATACGGCGATTTCTTTTACAAAGAAGCAACCTTGAACCCGACTAATCTGAGGGACAAAGCCGACGCCTTTGAAGCGGCGATCGTCAATAACTTTCGTCAAAATACCAATCAGGCTACCCAAGTCAGTGGATTTCGAAGCACACCAGCGGGGGACTTGTATTACATCGCTCGCCCCATTCAGATCCAACAGCAGAGCTGCTTAGAATGTCATAGCATCCCCGAAGCCGCTCCTGCCAGCATGATCGAGCGCTACGGTCCGGACAACGGGTTCAATTGGGAACTAGATGAAATCGTTGGGGCGCAAATGATTTCCGTCCCGGCAGAACGCGTCATCCGTGGGGCTCGGCAGTCGCTACTGTTGATTTTGGGCATCTTTGTTATCGCGTTTGCGATCGCGATTATTTTAGTTAATCTCTGGCTCAAGCGGTTTGTGGTGCGGCCGCTCAACCGTATGGCCCAGGTCGCTGAGGCAGTCAGCATGGGCGATACCGAAGCCGAATTTACCCAAGACTCCCAAGACGAAGTGGGCAAACTGGCTGAGGCTTTCAATCGAATGCGACTGAGCCTGCAGATGGCGATGCAGCGGCTCGAGCGCTACCGCGAAGGTCGCCGGGGCAGCTCTGCCAATGATTTATCCCAATAGTTGCTGCTGAAATTCCTGGGCCTTTTTCGGATCGGGAATTTCTCGCGCTAGCTGTTCGACAAACGCCTGCGGCCCTAGATGGGAATAATCGAACAGGGCATCCTCGAGGAGCATGGTTGCCATCGGCCCCACACAGCGCACCAAGGTTTGTCGACAGCGGTCAATGAAGTCTGAACTCAACCCAGACGCAGGCTGAGAATTTATTGGTGTGGCTGCAGGGTCGCCGCTGACCGCCAGCTCCGCCGAGGGAATGTCACTAGGACGGACCGCTTTACTCGAGAGCTGTTGGGTATTGGGCGATCGCGAGGCTGATTGATTGACCGTGAGGTCGCTCCGGCCAGCAGGGGTAGACGGGGCGATGTGGACATTGCTCACAAACTGCTCCGCCTGCTTACCATCAGAGAGCTGAGCGGCCAAGATTTCCACTAGTTCATGGGGGCTAGCATCGGGATATTGGTCAATCGTATCCTCCACAATGAGGGTTGCCATTGGCCCAATGCAGCGTGTGAGCTCTTGGCGGCAGCGCTCAACAAACGCCTCATTTTGTAACATCGAGGGGCGGCCCAACTGCATCGGCGCGTTGAACTCTGGAGCTGCTTGAGGATCCGGAGATAGGTCAATGCGGGTCATGGTCAGCATTGACTGGGGCAGGGGCGAACTCACCTCATCGGCATCCAGCAGTGGCGTCAAGGCCTCTAGCACGGCCTGGGCAGATTGAAACCGCTCTTGGGGCTGCCGATGCATCAGCTTGTCGAGCAATCCCGTAAACGGGTAACTGAGTGACACATGGTCTTCCCAGTGCCACTCCAAAGTGTTGCGATCCATCAGTTCGCGGGGGTAACGTCCCGTGAGCAGCACCACCGCAGTCACCCCCAATGCATAGAGGTCGCTACAGGGAAAGCACTGGCCTAGCTGGATTTGCTCCGGTGGTGAGTAGCCAAACTTGCCCACCACCGTAGCGGAGCGGGGTGAATCGTCATCATCCACTTCACCTGACAAAATCTCGTTCATCGCATCATTGACCAGACCAAAGTCAATCAAGATGGGCAGGTCTCGTTCGCGGCAGTACATCACGTTGTCAGGCGAGATATCGCGGTGCACGATGTTGAGACCATGCAAATAGTCCAGCACCTGTAGCATGTGAATGAGCCAGCGCTTCACCTCAAGCTCAGAAAAAACTCGCCCGTTGCGCTTCCGCTCCTTGAGCAAGTGGGAATAGGTGACGCCATCGACATATTCCTGCACGATGAACAGCCGCTGCTCTTGGGTAAACCCCGCCAGAAACTTAGGCACCTGGGGGTGATTGATTTGATAGAGGGTTTTGGCCTCTCGTTTGAATAGGTCAAGGGCCTTTTGCTGCGATCGCTTCGAGGCATTGCGGGGAAAGAACTCCTTCAACACACAGTTTTCACCAAACCGTTGGGAATCTTCGACCAAGTATGACCGGCCAAACCCCCCCTGCCCCAAAATCCGCTGAATCTCGTAGCGGCCGCCCACCATACAACCGGGACCCAGTTTTGCGCGGTGGGTTACTGGCGATCGTTCACTGCGTGGAGCCACCATTGCGTCGCTCCCCTCCCGCATGGTCGGCATCTGGGAGGGTGACACCTCAGCTTTGTTGAAAGGGTCAATATGGTAAGCCGGTTGAGGGTCGTGAATATTTTTTAAGTGCAGCGGCCCCGCATAGGTAGCGTTGAGGTCGAGCCGTGACTTCACCACATCGTAAACAATTTGAGAAATGCAAATTCCCCCCGGATGAGCTTCCGTTTGTAATCGGGCCGCAATGTTAACACCATTGCCCATGACGTCATCATTCTTAAAAAAGACATCGCCCAGGTGAACGCCAATGCGATGCTGCAGTTGCTCATCTACCGTCACCGCTTGATAGGCTGCAGCCAGTTGATGCTGCATTTCCAAGCTACAGCTCACCGCCTGCACAGCACTCGAAAAGCACATCAATAGGCCATCGCCGGTGGACTTGATAACTCGCCCTTCAAAGCGTTTGCACAAGGCCTCCATCAGACCCAAATCACGATGAATCAGATTGAGGGTATTCTCCTCATCCACAGACATCCGCGCGCTAAAGCCGACCGCATCGGTCAAAATAATCGCCGCCAGGGTGCGCTGTCCCTGAGAGTTGTCAGAAAGGGAATGATTCATGGTCAGGTAGGATCAGCCAGTGCCAGACCTCTAAGAGATCAGTGTCAATACTCGATACTTCAACCCTGATACTTGGATTTGCTAACGCTAACCGATAGGCCAGTTAAAAAAGTGGGCTTAAGGATAGGGGTAAATGCATTGCCTGGCCCGGCTACCGTTCCCCACTATTTCCATACCGTAGCTCATGCGTTCCTAAATGTTGTGTTGACTCATCCGTTTTGTCCACAAGCCCACACAATGGCGAATCGGACGAGCGATCGCCAGTTTCCATTTATTCACCGTTAGCGGCCGGCGTAGCGGTATCAAGAGTGAGAACAGCGGGTTGCTGCTGCACCTGCTTTTCCAACGGGCGGACTTTATCAACCAGTTGGATCAGTTGGTCAAAGGCCGGAGGCGGTGCATTGGCGATATAGCCAGCATCAAACGCAATGTTGGAAGGCGCTGCCTGCATCGCATCCTCGATCAACCGCTGCTGATTGCGCTCGATCGCCGGACTCAACAATACGGCCCCGTTATTGACCACGCGGGTCTCGTGCAGCACCCGAAAGCGACCGGTGTCGAATCCATTACGATATTGCTGAAAGTTTTCTTCTGACAGGGCTCCGGCAGCCACGTCCTCGGTATCGACCCAGTCCAGCACAGTTTTAGGCGTTGGGGCAAAGCGAATCTCGGCTAACGTCATGCCATACAGGTCATAGAGGGGCAGGTAGTAGCCAGTAGCGGAGCCCGGTTCACCCAGGGCGATCGCCTGATTGGCCAAGTCAGACAAAGTTTGAGCGTTACTCTCCGTCGGGACGATAACGAGCGATCGCTGTTTTGGGTTGCCCTGGAGCGGAAATAGCGGCACATATTGGGCATCATCGACGGCGATCGCCGCCAACCCCGCTGGCGCAAAAGCCAAGTCCCAAGCCTGGGACTCAATCTGTTCCACCGCGCGAAGTTCATTAAAGACCGGCTCAAACTCGACTTGGGTGCCCAACGCTTCTTCTAAATATTGCTCAAATGGCGCGTAGGCCTCAACAGAGTCAACGCCTTGGTTATAGCTTACGACCCCGATCACTAACCGACTAGGACCACCAGACACAGTGGCGCTTTGGTTGCAGCTACCCAGAGACAAAAGTAGCGTCAGCCCTAAACCAACCCCCAAGGCCAAACAAAATCGTCGCAACCGTTGCATAAGCATCGCCCATTAGGCACAACACCAATCGCTCCTATTGTGCAAGCCCCTCGACCAGAAGCGGCGAAATACACACATTTTTTCTAGACCGGGGCAGCCGCGCAATCGCCTCCCTTAGTCACCCCAAAGTCCTACAGCAGCACTTCTTCCAGCTTGTGCTGCTCCCAGAGTTCCTGATACAGCCCCGGCTGTCGCACAAGCTCGTCATGGGTGCCGATCTGAGCGATTTTCCCTTGATCCATCACCATGATGCGATCAGACAGAGCCGCCACGCCCATTTGATGGGAGATAAAAATCACCGTTTGATTTTGCGTTCCCGTTTTGAGGTTGTTCAAAATATCGGTGGCGGTTTGATTGTCAACACTGGAAAGGGCATCATCTAGCACGACAACAGGTGCTTCTAATATCAGCGCCCGCGCCAGGGCTGAGCGCTGTCGCTGCCCGCCCGATAGTGTAATGCCCCGTTCGCCAACAACGGTGTCATATTGCTTGGGAAAGTTGTCAATTTCCGGCGCGATTTGAGACAGTTTGGCCGCGTGTTGAACCTCTGCTAATTCGGCCAACGGTTCGCCATAGCGAATGTTGTTATTAATGGTGGTGCTAAAGAGAAAGCTCTCCTGGGGAACGTAGGCGATCGCAGAGCGCAAATTGGCCAGCGGCATGTCCGTAATGTCCTGACCGTCGAGGAAAATCTGCCCCGGCTCAATGTCGAGCAGTCGCGGTAGGGCATTCGCCAAAGTCGACTTGCCTGAACCAATCGGTCCCACAATAGCAACCGTTTCCCCCGGCTGAATGGTAAACGAAACACCATTCAACGCAGGCACCGAGCCATCAGCATAGGCAAAGCTCAAATCCTTTGCCTGCAGCCGTCCCTGGATTATTTCCGGCAGCGGCTGCGCAGTCGAGGCATCAAAAATCTTGGGCTCACTCGCGAGAATCGCCTCGACCCGGTCAATACTGACCTCGCCCCGCTGATAGGCCGTAATCGTAAAGCCCAGCAGCGCAGTGGGAAAGACCAGCCGCTCCACATATAACACCATGGCTACGAAGTCACCAACGGACAGGAAGCCGTCGGCAATCGCTCCGGCCCCCGTCGCCAGAATCAACAGTAGGCTAATACTTGCTAGGCCGCCCAGCAAGGGAAACAAGGTATTCCGGGTCCGGGCTAGGGTGAGGTTGGCGTCGAGCAAATCGTCATTGAGCTCAGCAAAGGCCTGGCGCTCGTTTTCTTCCTGGGCATAGATCTTAATCAGCGAGATGCCACTGAGATCTTCCTGAATCAGTTCGCTAAGCCGCGACGTTGACTGCTGCACCCGGAGCTGCTGGTTGCGGAGGCGATCGCTAAACAACCGCACTAAGATCAACATCACCGGGTAAACCACTAAAGCCACGACAGTCAACCGTACGCTGAGTGACAGCATCACCGGCACAGTAAAGGCATAGGCAAATAGCGTATTCGCTAGACTCAGCACCGCAAATCCGACTAAGCGCCGCACATTATCCACATCGCTAGTTGCCCGACTGATGAGTTCGCCAATGGTATTGGTGGCGAAGTAACTGGGCTCCATCTTGAGCAAATGTTCAAAGATGCGCTGCTTTAGATCAAACTCGACTTGCCGCCCCACCCCAAAAATCCAGATACGAGAGGCCATACGCATGACCCACATTAATGACGCCAGCACTAGCACCACAATGGCGTAGTAAGCAATCTGGTTAAAGCTAAAGGTGACCTGCAGCTCGTCAATACCATCACGAATCAATAGCGGAATCCGCACGCCGACAAGGTTGACTAGCAAAAGCGCAGCGATCCCTAAGCCTAGTTGCTTCCAATGGGGGCGCAGATATTCCCCCAGTTTCTTGAGATGCCAGTTTCCCTGGGCAGACTGATTTGAACGCGCCATGCCGATGCCAACTTCAGATCTCTCCCCATCCTAGACGACCAAGCCGCTTCTCCAGGGAAATCTGTCCTACTTAGTCAAACCCGGCCATACCTCGATATTGCGAGCCAATTATCCAATCACAGAGAGAATCTACGTGAGAAACGGTCTTGTCAATAAGCGCCTTGCGAGTAGGTCAGTTCGTAGCTATGGGAATAAACTTCAAAAATGAGGCCAAATGGATCTTCGACGTAAACCATGCGGTATGGCTTTTCGCCGGGATAGTATTCACGAATAGGCATGCGTTGTTTACCACCGTGGGCAACAATTTTTTCCACTAGACCTTCAATATCTGGATCCTGTATACAAAAATGAAATGTGCTGGTTTTCCAGTACTCAAAATCCGTTGGTTTCTCATTGTTCTGAAACTCAAACATTTCCACGCCAATTCTGTCGCCAGTAGACATGTGCGCGATTTTGAATGATCCCCAGCCAGTGCCAAAGACATCTATGCACATCTGACCGATAGAAGTGGCCGACTCTTCGGTGATCACGGTTGGTCGCATAATCAGATACCACCCCATGACCGCCTGATAAAACTCAACGGCCTGTTCGACATTGGGTACAGAAATCCCGATATGTGAGAACGCTCTTGGATAGTTGCTCATTGCCCGGCTCATTGCATTACCGCTCACCTTATATCAGCTCCGCAATTATTCCTGCTAACAGCACTACAATGGGCAACAAGCAGTAGAGGAACTCAACGGGGAATGGGGGTTCATCCTGGACTCCGTAACTGAGATACCGCCCCACACATTCATACATTTTGTAAGGGGGCAGTCAAAGAAACGCTATTCTACGGAGCAGGCGTTTTTCCATCAATACAGATTGGCAGTCACAGCATGTTGTTGAGTTGGCGTAAAGAAGCGGATACACGGCGAGTCATGGCGATCGCCCTGGGCTTTTTTCTACTCATGGCCGGGTTGTTGCTGCACCGCTATTTCACCTATTACGCCTCCTACGACCAGGGCATTTTCAACCAAGTGTTTTGGAACAACGCCCACGGCAACTTCTTTCAAAGCACACTGTCGTCACAGTTGTCGACAAACGTCATCCATGGGGGTGAGCTGCCGCGGGTCGACTATCGCCGATTGGGGCAACACTTTACCCCAGCTCTACTGATTTGGTGGCCGATTTATCGCCTGCTTCCCTCACCGGTGACCTTGTCAATCTTGCAGGCGGCTTTTGCCACAATTGCAGGACTGCTGCTGTACGGCCTGGCGCGCAAGCACCTAGTCCATCGCTTGTCGCTAGCGATCATGGTGAGCTTTTACGGCGCGATCGCCGTGCTGAATCCTTATCTCGCTAACTTCCATGACCTGGGACAAATTCCCTTGTTTATTTTCGGCCTGCTATTGGCGATGGAGTATCGGCGTTGGGGATTGGTAGGGCTGTTGTGCATCGCGATTTTGGCGGTGCGCGAGGATAGCGCGATCGCCCTCTTTGGTGTGGGGGCCTATCTCTTGACCAGTCGTCGCCATCCCTGGCTGGGCCTAGGAGTGTGTGGGCTGAGCGTTGGCTATTTTGTGTTGGTGACCAACGTTCTGATGCCCCTCTTTTCCGACGATATTTCCAAGCGCTTCATGATCGAGGAGTTTGGGCAATACATCGATCGCGAAGAAGCCTCTACCTTGCAGGTCATCTGGGCCATGATCTCCCAGCCAGGACTGTTAATCAGAGAGCTCTTTTCACCCCTGGGCGGCACGGTGGAGTATCTGGTAGGTCACTGGCTGCCGCTGGCGTTCATTCCAGCACTATCGCCCACCACCTGGATTATGTCGGGGCCACCACTGCTCAAGCTGACCTTGACTGACGGTGATTCTGGCCTGGATACCAGCATTCGCTATGCCCTAAATGTCGTTCCAGGGATGTTTTACGGCACCATTCTGTGGTGGGCGGGACAAGGGATACGCCGGTTTGGTCAGCCTTTAGAAGCGCTTTCGGGGCGATCGCCTGCTCGCAACTTTCGCCGATTTTGGAGCGTTTGCCTCGTTATCTCGTTGATCATCGTCCCTTTAGCTAATCCCAGTCGGGCCTTTGCCTTTGCCATTCCCGACTCCTTTCAGCCGTGGGTATATGTGCCGCTACCGCTCCAGTGGCAGCGAGCCGGCGCGATCAACAACCTACTGGCCCAAATTCCTGCTGAAGCCAGCGTTACCGCTTCCACTTACATCGTGCCCCATCTCTCTGGTCGGCGCGCTGTATTGCGCATGCCCCGCCTAGACTACGCCAATGATGCCGGTGTCCCCACAACGGTGAACTACATCGCCGCTGACTTTTGGCGGTTGCGGCGTTATCAAGTGGCGTTTGGTCGCGATCGCGATCGGTATGAAACCTTCGTTCCTTTTATCAACAGTCTGATTGAGAGTGAGCAGTATGGACTGATCGATGCCAACAATGGGTTGGTATTGCTCCAGCGGGCCGTGATTTCCGATGCGGCGGCGCTGCAAAACTGGCAGGCCTTCCTCGCCCAAGACAGCGCATAAAACCTTTATCTGATTTTCCCACGTCGGCTCAACTCTCCCGGTATCGTATAGCTATGGGATATGAGCCACTGCACCACAAATACCGACCGCAAACCTTCACTGAGCTGGTGGGACAAGATGCGATCGCCCAAACCCTCAGCCACGCTTTAGAGCAGCAGCGCATCGCCCCAGCCTATCTCTTTTGTGGCCCACGGGGCACGGGCAAAACCTCCAGCGCGCGCATCCTCGCCAAGTCATTGAACTGTCTCAACCAATCCACCCCGCCCCCCCAACCCTGAGGTCAGAGCGAGGTCTGTAGCGGCATCAGCACCGGATCTATCCTCGACATTGTGGAAATTGACGCCGCCAGCAATACCGGCGTTGACAATATTCGGGAGCTGATTGAACGGGCTCAGTTTGCCCCCGTGCAATGCCGCTACAAGGTGTACGTCATTGACGAGTGCCACATGCTCAGCACGGCGGCGTTCAATGCGCTGCTGAAGACCCTAGAAGAACCTCCTGAGCATGTCATTTTTGTGCTGGCCACCACGGATCCGCAGCGGGTGTTACCAACCATCATCTCCCGCTGCCAGCGCTTCGACTTTCGCCGCATCCCCTTAGAGGCGATGGTGACTCATCTCCAGGCGATCGCTCAACGGGAAGACATCGAGATTACCGAAGCGGCAATTCGCTTAGTCTCGCAAATTGCCCAAGGGGGACTACGGGATGCCCAGAGTTTACTCGACCAGCTCAGTTTGTTGGAGCCCCCGATCGACGCGGAAAAAGTTTGGGATTTGGTGGGGGCGGTGCCCGAGTGCGACTTGCTCTCCCTGGTGCAAGCGATCGCCGCCGATGACAGCATCACCACGCTAGATACGGTCCGGCGGCTGATGGATCGAGGCCGTGAGCCCATGGTCGTGCTGCAAAATCTCGCGGGGTTTTACCGCGATTTGATCATTGCCAAAACAGCGGGGGCTCGGGCTGATTTGGTGCCGGTGACGCCGCCTACTTGGGCCGCCATGCAGGAATTTGGCCAGTCGGTGGCACTGCCGCTTTTGCTGGCCGGACAAAAAACTTTGCGTGAAGCTGAAACTCAACTGCGCAACACGACTCAGCCGCGACTCTGGCTGGAAGTCACATTAATGAGTCTGCTGCCCTCTGCCCAGGTCCCGACGCCATCGGTCGGGGCGATCGCGCCCGCTCCCGTCGCTGCCGCGCCCCCACGCCCAGCGGCGCCGCCAAAAGCAGCGACAACTCGCACCGATCCGCCGGCTCCAGTGTCCCCAGCCCCGCCGACTCCACCCCCTGCTTCAACTATTACTTCAGCGCCCCCACCCAGCCCCGCTGCCTCAGAGGCGCAGCCAGCGGTATCCCCCCCACCCGAAGAACCGGTAGTAGAGCCAGCACCAGTCGCCCCCAACGCCACCGAGAGCACCCCTGATTTGGTCACGCTCTGGACGCAAATTATTGCCAACGTCAAACCTATGGGCACTCGGGCGCTGCTCCAGCAGCAAGGCCATTTGATCAGCTATAGCGGTCGGGCTGCCCGAGTGGGCATCAAGTCCCACAACTTGCTTAAAATGGCCCAAAGTAAACTGCCCAATATCGAAGCCGCGTTTCAGCAGTTGCTCAACCAGCCAGTCAAAGTTTCTTTAGAGGTCGCGGCTGCCCCTCCCGGTAGCGCGGCCCCGACACCAGCGCCAGCCGCCCCGACGCCAACGACGCTTGCCCCAGCACCATCACCGACGAGCGCTCCCGCAATTTCACCGCCGCCTGCCGAGGCGATCGCCAACTCTCCGTCTGGGGTTGACTCGCTGACTCCCACGACACCTGCCGCAGAGCCCCCTCCACCCACGGGCACCCAAAACTGGCGTTCAGAGTCAGACATTGACCGCGCGGTGAAAAGCTTTGCAGAGTTTTTCAACGGTCAGATCGTCAACCTTGAGGAGGATGAAGCGGCTGACCCAGCTACCCAAGCTGGCAATGGGCGGCAGGCTAAGCCATCTTCATCTCCGGGCAAGGACGTCCCCTTTTGAAAGACGGATGCCATCTTAGCCAAACGTGGTGCCGTTCCAGCCCCACATGGCTCCGGCCGCATCGGCAAACTCAATGTAGGTGCGGTTTTTGGGCACGCCTAAGGCATCCTCAACCTTGGCGCAAAAATCATTGCTCATGGCCTGGGTCTTCGTCCCCATTTTGCCAACGCTCTTAATCTCGATGAAGCAAACTGGCTCGGTCGTACCGGCAAAAGTCATGGGAATATCGCCTTCAAAGGCTGTCATCACATAGGATTCGGGTTTGCCCAGGTGAGACGCCAAGCTGCTAGAAAGTTCCTTGAGCATTGCCTCAACTTCAGCTTTGTCAGGCATGGGAAGTGACGTTTGAACTTTGATGAGCGGCATTGGGGGTTTTCCTTGAGACAACACCCATCACTCTACCCGATCGCCCCCTTGCCCATCGTCAGCCCCCTCAAATGATCGATCCTGGCCACCGTTTGCCATTTCAGCCAGGGCATCCTGTTCCTAAAATCCTGTCAAGCTGTCCCTCAACTCACAACAGTTCAGGCTGAGTCCCCTGACAACGGCTCGTAGGTACGATGATCGCCCACACGATACATCCGCGTTCCATGATGGGGATACTCCACCACGTCATAATCGAGGTCGTAGCCCCCGACGAGATACACCAAGTCTTCCGCAAAAGGGTTGTGCATGACATGGGCTGGACTATCCGGGCGGAAGCCCATAAAGTCCCCTGGTTGCACTTCAAACGTTTCCGCCCCAATCGTAGTGGTGCCACGCCCTGAAAGAATGTAGATGAATTCCTCCTCGCCCCGGTGACGGTGATAGGCGGTTGAGTCGTGCCCTGGCAGCACCCGCACCAAATGCACCCCCAGATGTAAACAGCCTGTGGCCGCCGCCAGCGATCGCGTATGGCGCACGGCATTTTCATTGAGCGGATGAACAAAAGTCTCCTCTGGCATCGCAGCGATCGCGGCTGCTGTGAGCAAAGGATGAGGCTGGGGAGATGAATGGGCCATAGCGGTGGAAAAGCAAGCATCGACTTGCCCACAAAGGAACCGGGCAAATGGCTCAATCTTAAGCCAATGCGGCTTCACCGACCGTGAGAGCACCCTAATTCTGTTAGGGAAGACGTTACATCCTGGGCCGATCTCAATTCGGATCAGGTGCAGTCAGGCTGACTGGGGGAATTTCGATTTCCCCCAGCCCCCCTCGTCCAGGACGAGTCCGCCGTCCTGGACCTCGCAGAAGGGAGGATCGGTAGGAGATCAAAGCTTTTGAGGGTGACTGGGTTGGGATCGGATGGCTCTTTGCTGCTGGTCAGCTAGGAGTAGAGCCATGGTCAAGCAGGAGGATGAGCCAAGGCTTTATACGAATCCTGCAAATCACGACTATACATAGATCCTTCAAAGCCCCTTTTTCAAGGGGCAGCGACAGCGGGGGATCGTTAAATCTGTAGCGATTACAAAGAATGGGTATTATTCCTAGAGCCTCTGTCGTCCGACAGCCACAAATCAGGATCAGCCCAATATTAGCCATCGTCAGAATAGTCAACCTCTCAAGTTAGCTCGTCTCCACCGGAAAGCAGTAGACCACGTTGCCCTCCGCATCGACTTGAAAGGTTGCATCAAAGTCAAGACTGCGATCTCGGAGATACGCGGTGGCGATCGCCCCTTCCACATTGGCCGCCATGGCCAGAGCTAATGGCGTGATTTTGCCCTGTTTTGCCTGCAGCAGCGTAAAAAAGGTCGCCCTTAGGTGTTGTGCCTGTCGCAGCCGCTGCTGACGACGGTTGTGCCACAGCAGCCAGCCACCCCCCACCGTCGCAGGTAGGCCGAGTAAAAGACCAGCGGCGATCGTCTCGCGTTTTTCTAGCACGTTGGGATTCCGGTTGAGGCCCATGTCAGCGGCTCTCCCCAAACCCCAAAATCCCAACAGGAGCAGTACACCTGCCCCCAATGATTTAAGTCGGGCCATGGGACTCATCCATCCATCTGAGACATCGGTGTCGCTACGGTAGCTCACCCCCACAGATTTGGCGTCTCCCCTTATATCTAAACAGCGTTACCGCAGCTCAGCGTTCATTTGCTCAGCCAAATCTTGCTCTGGATCAATCGTCAACGTCGGCTTCAAGCGGGAGTCCGGTTGCGCCCTGGTGGCCTCTCGCCACTGCACCCAGAGACTCCCATCGGGCAGGGTAGAGGGGGGTGCTGCGCCCAGCCAAATCAGAGGTTGGGCAGGGAGACGCTGGGTTTGAGGACGGTCTGGCATCACCTCAGCCAAGGCCGAGAGAACGGCGTGCTTATGATCGAGCAAGCCCGTGTCAGGTAGCCAAAGCGCCACCGAGAGCTGCCGCTGCAAGCTATAAATGTAGAGACTGGCCGCCCCAATCACGGCGGATTCAAACGCTGCCGGCGTCCAGCGATCGCGGGTATCAAGCCCAATAATCACCTGATTATCAGCCGTTTGCTCTTCGAGCTCACGCACCCGCAACTCACCGTAGCGGGCACTGGTCCGCCAGTGGATCAGCCGAGTCGGATCGCCCCAGCGATAGGGCCGCACCGCTCGGGTCAACCCTTGACTGGCCTGCTGGGCCTGACGGGAAGATTGCCAGCGCCCTCCCAAAGCCACCCCCAGGTGGTCAATCAGCGGACATTGGGGCAGGGGCAAGATCTGGGGATAAATTGTGGCGTGGGCCGGAGCGGGTCGCTGGCGCTGACACCAAAACAGGCCAAAGGGGGCGGCGGTGCGCAAGCTCACCGTTTCCCAGGTATAAATGCCGCGGCGGGTGGGATGGCAGGTATGACGCCAGCGCTGATGCTGATGCGCCGATAGCGTCGAGATGGAGAGCTCAGCTGGCTGGCCCAAGGCCGCTGGTAATTGATCGAGAATCTGCAGGAGCACCTTCGCCCTCGGGGTAGTATTTTCCACCTCCAGGTCAACCATGAGCAGTTCCCCTACACTCACGGGACAAATGGGCTGACGCTGCACCTGTACCCCTCGCAGACTGCGGGGAGATGCCCAAATATTAATCAGCGCGATCGCGCTCATGACGCCACTGATGGCATAGAGCCATCCCGCCATGCTGTTGACCGCTGCCCCAAAAAAGGCGATCGCCACCCCCAGCAGCACCCCACCGGCATAGGCTGGGGCAACCCATCGCGTCTCTAACCAGGTCCATAGCCCCTGGAACATGCTGCTGCTCCTCTGATCACACCCTCTCAAGATGGCACATGCTGCGGCCTGGATGTCGAAGGTTAAACCACTTCGTTCACTTTAATCGGGCGGCCCCCCTGGTTGAGGGACTGAGAGAGCGCCACCAAAATCTCCACCAAATCAGCACCCACCTGCCCCGACGACACGGGCGAGTCCACCGATTTGCTCAGACAATCAACAAAATGCTGCCACACATTTGTTAGCGGCTCGCCATCGGGAATGGCGATCGCCTGGCGGTCTAATCCCTGGGGCACATAATAGCGGCCCTGTGGGGCAAACTCCCCCTGCTGTAAAACCAGGGGGGTGTCCCGCTGCATTTCATCAAAAATGAGCGTGCCGCGATCGCCCACGATGCCCAATCGCCGCTGCTTATCCGGGTTGGCCCAGCAGACGTGAATTGTCGCCTCAAACCCGCTGGGGTAAACCAGGCGCAGCCAAGCCACATCGGCAAGTCCCTGGGGAAAATGGGGAGCTGCAGGGCGATCGCCCTGCAGCCATATCTGCCCCTGGGCCACAACCTGAGTGGGCAATTCCCCCAACCAGTAATTAAAAATCGCAATATCATGCACCGCCAAATCCCAGAGGGCATCGACATCGGGTCGCACCGGGCCCAAATTAGTGCGCGTGGCATAGCCATAGCGTAGGGGCCCTAGCGGCTGCTTGGCCAATACCTGGTGCCCCGTCTGCACCACCGGATGGAATAGGTAAGTATGGTCAATGATCAACCGCAGTGCTTCCTGGGCTGCGAGTTCACAGAGCTCTTCACACTCGCGCACATCCAAGGTCAGCGGCTTTTCAGCTAAGACATGCTTGCCATTTTTGAGGGCAGTTTTGATGAGCTCATAGTGCGTCGCTGCAGGCGTGACGATCGCCACCGCATCCACATCCCCGCGTGTCAGCACCGTGGCCGCATCTGTCGTTAAGTCAACCGCCGGTCCCAAGTTAAACCTCTCGCGAATCGCGCCATGCTGGTCATGGCGCGGCTCTACCACTGCCACTACGTCGACCGCGGGCAAAGCCAGAAAATTTCTCAACAGATGATTGCCCCAGCGGCCCACCCCAAACTGCGCCAACCGTATGCGATCGCTACTCATATTTGCTCCTTAGAGACCCACCTTTACACCCTCGTTTTTGCCCTGAGCACCCCTCTCAAAATGCCCGTCTGCTCCGCCAAAGCTGCCACCCCCGGCGGTGATCTTGATGAAGAAAGCTGAATCCACGGGCGAACTTCAGTCGCGTCTTGCCCTCACAGCAAGCTCAAATACGGTCTAAACCATCCCACGGCCGATGTTTGTTTGCGTCCTGATCAACTCGATTGACCCCTGACTAACGCAGTCTGATCGCAGCGAGATCGGGTAGCCAGTGTGAACAGACTGGGCAAAACCGGCAACTCAGAGCTTTGGGGCATGGGTGCAGCGATCGCACGGCGACTCCAGCCAATAAGTTGTATCATGCACATCCAGATGGATTGGACAGCGACCGATTGTGCGTCCAAACTTTGGCATTGGGCCCTGTCCGGTCAGCGTTGACGGTGAGCTCAGCGACCGAAAATCGTGATCTTTAAGGAGCAGCTTCTATGTGCGGCATTGTCGGCTATATCGGAACCCGCCCCGCCAGCGACATCTTGATGGAAGGGCTGCAAAAGCTGGAATATCGCGGCTACGATTCGGCGGGGCTGGCCACGGTATTGGAGGGCGAGTTGGCCTGTGTGCGGGCCAAGGGCAAGCTACAAAATCTAGCGGATAAGGTGGCCGGGCAGGAAAATCCTGCCCGGCTGGGCATTGGCCACACCCGCTGGGCCACCCACGGCAAACCAGAAGAGCACAACGCCCACCCCCACACTGACACCTATCGCCGCATCGCCGTTGTGCAAAACGGCATCATCGAAAATTACCGTGAGCTGCGGGAAGTACTGAAAGCCAAGGGGCATGAGTTTCGCTCCGATACGGATACCGAGGTGATTCCCCACCTGATCGCGGAAAACATGAAGCAGCTATCGGTGCCTGAATCCATTGAAGACAATCCTTTTTTTGAAGCGGTGCGCATCAGTGTCAACCAGCTCGAAGGGGCCTTTGCCCTAGCCGTCATTAACGCGGACTATCCCGATGACTTAATTGTGGTGCGCCAGCAAGCTCCGCTGATTATCGGCTTTGGCCAAGGAGAATTTTTCTGCGCGTCGGATACCCCGGCGATCGTGCCCCATACCCGAGCTGTGCTCCCCCTAGAGAATGGGGAGCTGGCGATGCTGACGCCGATGGGGGTAGAGGTGTATACCTTTGCGGGCGATCGCCTGAAAAAGCGACCCTTTTCCCTCAACTGGAACCCCATCATGGTGGAAAAGCAGGGATTCAAACACTTCATGCTCAAGGAAATCTATGAGCAACCCGGTGTTGTCCGCACCTGTTTGGAAACCTACTTAGACACCGTGTGGTCAGCAGATAGCGACCAGTCACCAGTCAATCTCAATCTGGCCGATGACGTTTTGAGTGGTTTAGATCAGGTGCAAATCGTCGCCTGTGGCACAAGTTGGCACGCCAGCTTGGTCGGCAAGTATCTGATTGAGCAGCTAGCCGGCATTCCCACCACGGTGCAGTATGCATCGGAGTTTCGCTATTCGCCCTCGCCTATGACGGCCAACACGCTGACTATTGGCGTGACCCAATCTGGAGAAACCGCGGATACGCTAGCGGCGCTAGAAATGGAGCAAAAGCGGCGGGAAGCAGCACAGGTCGCCCCCTTAGCACCACGCATGTTGGGGATTACGAACCGGCCAGAAAGCTCCCTCGCCCGCTTGATTCCCAATATTATCGACACCCACGCCGGTATCGAAATCGGCGTCGCCGCGACCAAAACCTTTACCGCCCAAGTAATGGCGTTTTACTTTTTGGCGCTGGAGCTGGCCTATCGTCATCAGACCTTGCCAGCGGAGCGGATGGAACAAATCATCGAAGCCCTACGGCAGTTGCCGGCTCAAATCGAGCTGGTACTCGAAAGCCAAGAGCGCTACATCGAGGAGCTGGCCCACGATTTCAACGAGACTCAAGATTTCATCTTCCTCGGTCGGGGCATCAATTTCCCCATTGCGCTGGAAGGGGCGCTGAAGCTGAAGGAGATCAGCTATATCCATGCGGAGGGCTACCCCGCCGGAGAAATGAAGCACGGCCCGATCGCGCTGCTAGATGCCAAGGTGCCAGTAGTGGCGATCGCCATGCCCGGTGCGGTGTATGACAAGGTGCTGTCGAATGCCCAAGAGGCCAAAGCCCGCGATGCTCAGCTCATCGGCGTTGCCCCGCTAAATGATGAAGAGGCTGAGTTTACCTTTGATTCGCTGCTGCCGGTGCCCTTAGTCGATGAACTGCTGTCGCCTGTGCTCACGGTGATTCCGCTGCAGTTGCTGGCTTATCACATCGCGGCGCGACGTGGTTTAGATGTGGATCAGCCGCGCAATCTCGCTAAGTCGGTGACAGTAGAATAGAAGCGCTGACGCTTGCGGAGATGCCGGAGCATGGTCGCCACCAAACTGACGCTGGTAGATTATCTGAGCTTAGAAGAGAGCCCAGAACATCGCTGCGAGTTTGTGGACGGAGAAATTATTGAGATGCCGCCAGAGAGTCCTCAAAACAACCTCGTCTCTCTGTTTTTATTGAGCCAGCTCTTGTCATGTGTGCCGCTGCGGTGGCTACGTCGGATGGACACCGAACTTGTGGTTGCTGGACGAGTGCGTGTACCTGATTTGATGGTGCTGGGAGATGATTTAGCCAATGCTTTGGAGACTAAAGGTCGCAGCACCATTATGGAAGCGATGCCTGCGCCATTGTTAGTGGTGGAGGTGGTGTCGCCAGGAAAGGTGAATGAAGATCGCGATTATCGGTATAAGCGATCGGAATATGCAGCGCGGGGCATTGGGGAGTATTGGATTATTGACCCCAGCCGCGCCAAGGTGACGGTGTTGACGCTGGTGGATGGCCTATACGAGGCGCAGGAATTGACCGGCAACGACACGCTCAAATCGCCCCAATTTCCAGACTTGGCGATCGGTGTTGCCCAACTCTTGAATCCGCGTGGGGATTCGTGAAAGGGGGAGATCGCTTCACACTTCCACCGTTTCACACTAGCCCTAAAAGGCGATCGCTCCATCGAACTCTGACGTAAAGGTAGGGTTGAAAGCGATCGCCTTTCAAATCCCTTTGCATTGCCGCTAGCCTGGCCGTAGGCGATCGCCCTGGGGTATAGCGTTAGTTGGGCTAGTATTGAAAATATCTTTGGTCGTTTTAATGCTCAAGCATGCAAATTAGTGTTGACATTCCAGATGATTTGGCGCTGCGGCTCAGTACTTTACAAGACAAGCTGCCAGAAATTCTAGAATTGGGCTTGCGCGAATGGAACGCCCAGGGGCAGTCTGGTTTCTCTGGATTGGCAGAGGTGCTAGAGATTTTGGCAAGCCTACCTTCTTCTGAGGAAATCTTGGCGTTGCAACCATCGGCAGCACTTCAGCAACAAGTTACCCAGTTATTGGAAAAAAATCAGACGGCTGGATTGACACCGGAAGAAGAACGCTGGTGGCAGCAGTATGAATATGTTGAGCATTTGGTGAGAATGGCTAAAGCCAAGGCTTTGCTCAATTTGCAAGCATCTTAAGCATGAGCAAAACTTACATCTCGGTAGCGCTAAGGCAACTCGTTCGCGATCGCGCTCAAACGGCTTGTGAATATTGCTTGATACCTGAAATAGCGGTTTTGGTGCCCCATGAAGTAGATCATGTAATTTCTGAGAAGCATGGGGGACAAATAACCAAAGACAATTTGGCGTTAGCTTGCACGCTTTGCAATAAACACAAAGGTAGCGACGTGGCCTCTATTGACCCCGACGATGGGGAAATTGTGCGGCTCTATCGGCCTAACCAAGATCGCTGGACTGACCATTTTCAATTCAACGCCGGAGAAGTGTTGCCTTTAACGGCGATCGGCAGAGTCACGGCGCGATTGTTGCAACTCAATCGCCCTGAAAGGGTTGCGGAACGCTATTTGCTCTTTGAAGCCAAGCTGCTAAAGATTCCTGAATAAAAATCGCTCCCCACTCCCATCGTTTCAAATTCCCATTGCTTTAGCATTAGCCCGTCCGCAGGGCGATCTCCGATTGCCTTTTGTTTTTTCGACTTCCTGGCATCAATTAAATTAATGTAGAGGGGTAATCGTACTAAGATAACTGTCTCTCTTGTATAAGTTCCTTTAAATCTCCAGTTGACTTGAGTTGTTGTACATCTATCAGTTCAAGAATATTAATCATCAATTTCATTGTTATATTACGCAGGTAATGGACATCCTCTACAACAATCAAATTATTTTTACTGCCGTGAACTACTCCGTTTCTATATTTGTAAAGAACAGAAACCTTTTCTTTTATTTTTTTTCTGTCACTTAAACTCTCACCTATCATCATTGCAGATCCAAATCCTACAGAGTTATTTCCAGATCCGAAAACTGCCTCTAATCCAACCAAAAGAGACACAAGTTGATTCTCCATTTCTGTTTGGGAATAGGAATCGGAAATCCAATGTAAAAATCTCAATAGACATGTTTCTAAGTTGGTCTTATTCGATTTCTTCATAATATTCGATAACTTAAAAACGCCTGCGTTTCGAAGCTTATGCATTGTACTTGGTTCAATTCGCAAGGGTAAAGTCGTTCTTTTCCATCTGCTAAGAAACTGTGTTTCGGATAAAGCTATTGCATTTCGTCGCCCTTTGAGAGTGTCACTCATTAACCCAACATCTATTCTTTGTGCTCCGTTAGGATGAACAGCCCAAATTGAATATCGCAATAATTCAAGGGAACGACTTGTTTCAAGAACTGCTATCTCCATAGCTCTATCAGGTTCTGCAATAATCTCATAGTTAGAGCTAACCTTTCCGCTAAAAATGCTGGTTATTTCTTCTCTATCTTGCTTCACTATCCAGTCTTTCTCTTTGTCTGTATGGATAGTTAAGCGAGTGATAGAGTGCATTCTTTGAAGAATATGTTCAAGCTTATCTCCTTGAATTTATTCAAGGCGAATATTTCCAAGTTCAAGATGATCAAGATCTATTATTTCAATCCCACCCACAGGTACATATACGGATTGATTATCTTTAAGATTTTTGTAATACTCATCCTCAGTTTTGAGAGAATCTATTAAAGCTTTAGATCCTTCAGAGGCAGCTATTTTAATTAAAGTTGATAGCCTTTTATTTATAGAGTTTACCGAAAACTTGTCTCCCCATTCTTTTTCTAGATCATGGAGGACTTTCTTTCGATCAGCGGTTTCTTGAATTTCCTTATGCCGCTGGTTTGACTCAAAGTTAGCTATTGTCTCTATCTGCTTCAGGAGCCTTTTGAGTTTGTCTGGATTCATCAAATCAAAATTTAGTAACTCTAAGTCATTATATTTATCTAATTGCTCCAGATTCCTGATCGATTGTTTTTAGTGCGATCGCAAATCGCCGTAGGCTAGATTGAGTCAGCGAAAACAAGAGCCATCGTCAATCACAATAGTAATTGGGTGGCGCGGATATCTTCTCCCGCGATCTCATCTCCACTCCACCGCAAACCCGAGCAGCACGATCGCACTGTCAGGAATGGTAAGGGCGATCTCAGGTCTGCTCAGACACGACTCAAGGCTCTATATCAGTCAATAGTTGCGGCAGATCTCTCTGAATAACTCCCCAAACGTCATCGAGATCGACTTCATCGTAGTCAACGTGCTGATTGCCACCGTCAAATATACTCGTCAGCAGTTTGAAGCCAGCCCGCGATCGGCCAGCCCTTTCCTGCAAACGATCTTGCGCGAAGGGATAGCCGCATGACTCAGCCAGACGATATTCAAGTCTTGGTAAACTCGCGCTTGCAACAGGCCAGAGATGCTCTGTATGAGGGCCAACTTCTGCTACAAAGCAAATTCTACAAAGGGGCCATCAACCGGTTCTACTACGCGATGTTCTACACCGTTTTGGCATTGCTGATCACTCGTCAACAATGCTCTCTAAAACCCTAAATAACGGTATCGAGATCGCCCCTCCAACTCCCTTACAAATCTGAAGAGTGCCCTTTCATCAACAAATCAATAGATACGGTTGTACCGGGCGATCGCGAGGGCCGTAGGGTGCACAGCACCAGCGGCGCGGCTCCGCCAACAGCGAAGCTCATGCACCACTCAACCCGGATCTGTTTGTCGCCGAAATATATTGGTCAAGTATTTGCCCCGTGATTTTCGGAAATCCTGAGCAGTAAACTGTATTAATTCAAAGGCTTACAAAAGCTTTTGATGACTCCATGAGGTCCATTGGTCGATAAACTTCTGCACTTTGCAATTGGTCTTGCCGTTGGGATAGCGTTCTGGTGGCTGCTAGAGCGCTACAGCCGCTCCGCTGCCCGCACGATCAACCCAATCGCCTTTCTGATCATGCTGGTCTGGGGAGCAAGTGGGCTATTCTTTTTCCGCAAGTTAGGTTTGCCAGTATTGAGCCATACCTTCTTTTATATGGCTTTTCCCGATTGGGATATTCCCCTTTACAAAATCACTGGCTTGAGATGGCTGATTCATCGTAGCTGGCTGTTCCATTCGGTTCTCATTCCCATGGGGATGCTGGGTATCTGGCTCTGGCTCAGCCAAAAGACTTCAATCCCTCAGTTCCAAAGAGATCTGGTCAATCTACTGCGCGATTGCGCCATTGGGCTGTCTGTCGGCATCAGCGCTCACCTGCTTTGGGATGCACTGCTCTCCTCAACCCGTCGTGGATTCTACATTCATGGCTTTGGGAGTTCGCTATCTTTGCTCTGGCTCTTGGGCAACCTGATCATTGGCATCGGTGTTCCTTGGCTGATCGCCAAGCAGTTTCGCAGCTTCGAAGCGCCTTCACAGCCTTAAAGGCACTTTGCATGATTTTCTAGCCACTCAGCGCACGTTTTTAATCATAATGAGACTTCTAATTCAATTAATCGGTCTGGCATTGATGCTGTTGGGCATCTATTTTCTGGGCAAAAACATCTTCTTCACCACTAACGTCAGCCCTTACTGGTGGCGGGGTATCGCCGCCGATGCCTCCATTTTTTTGCTCTGTGCTGGCATTTTTCTGCTGGTGTTTATGCCATTGGGCTTTATGAAGCAACTCGGTTGGGTCTTTGTTGCGGGGGGCATCGTCTGCATTTTTATCAGCAGCCGCGCTATCCTCAACCCGACGAGCCTATGGCAATTTTTCGTCGCGATGATCGCCATGTCCTTCGGCTATCGTCTCTTTGCCACGGGGCGCTTGCAGATCTGATGCGATCGCCCGCCCCACTTTTCTAGTTTCAAGCTTATTCTGCCCCCAGGTTTACAGCTCCGTGGGGAAGCGCCCAACTCGGGTCACACCATGGCGACATGGCTCATTTCAGTGGCATGATTAAGGCGACCATTTGCTCGATGGCGGGGGAGACCTCATGTCTATGCCCTTTGATGCTGCACCCACAGAGGCGCGAGTGCAGCGGTTTTGGCAGCTCGGTGCCAGCTTTGGCATGGAGCGCAACGCCTACCACAACTATCTCAATGAACTGGTCAGCGATCGCTACGCACTGATTAACGGACTACAGATTTTGCGAGATGAGCTGCAATTTGCCGCTGCCAGCGAAACCGATATGAAAGCCTGTGGCGCTGACATGAGTTTGCCCAGCGTGGTCACGACGCTAGCCTATACCAACTGCGGCGATCGCGTGCACCAAGGTGAGGCCACCAAACGCTATCGCGATGTCGTCGCTGCGCGGTTTGCCACCCTGTCAGAAATTGGCGAGCTGAAACTGGAAGCCTTTTTCCCCGCTGGAGGTGGCACCGATAACGGCGCGACCTTGGCCCATGTCACCGTCGCCCACGAACTCGACGAAAACCTCAAGCGCCGAGTGTATGAGGGCAACTCCCAATCGATTTCGCTGGTGGCGATCGATCTCAAAACCCATGTGGGTCGCCTGCGCGAAAATGGTCAACAGGTTTACGGCAAAACGCGGGAGTCTCCCTGGCGGGAACCCCGAGCCGCCTGTGGGGCGATTGTTGGAGCGCTCACCCACTATGACCCCAACAACCTGATTCATCGCCGCATTCGCCATGATCTGCGGGAGCGCAACTTTCACTACCTATCCAACCATCAAATTTTGACGGAAGATGGCGTTGATATCACGATGGCGATCGCCTCTGTTTTAGTAGCAGTGCGGGGCATTCGTGATACGGCGATGGCAGTCTCCCAAGAAATGGACGAACGGGGACTGGCACACCTCACCGCCAGCACCACGATTAATCGTCCCTCTCGCGACGATCTGGTGATCTACCTCGCCCGCGCCACCGTCTTCAATGGCAAAATTCGCATCCAAAGCTTGGGCACGGAGGCCGATAAGTATGGCGGTCGCCTGGTCGACTACCGCGGCGAGCAACGCTTGCAGTTGCACTACAGCGACTGGAATACCGAAAACCTACCCATCGAGGAAATTCCCTATCGGGTGCGATCGTCCGGACTGTAGCCTCAAGCTGTGGGCTTCATACTTCAGGACCAGGATAGGCTGCTCCTCTCACCGGTCCTAACTACACTCAAGTCAAGTGCCCAGTTGGCAATCACGAGCATCTAGCCATGCCCTTATCGACCTCGCAACTTCAAACCGACCCTCGGGTCACAGCCACCTGACCAGAGTTCACAGCCCTAATGGATGCCCCACAATATAAGGTCGGCCGCGCCTCTTGTGACAACGACACCATGAAAACTGAGGACGACAGCAGCCTCACGCGGGTTGAGGAAGACATTCCAATAGCCCCAACTCCCCGATGTTTGAAAGCCCTTTGGCTCAGTACGAGCGCTCAGCGCCGGTTATTTTCAAGCGCGATCGTTCCTTGCCGCAAAACCAGTGTTCTCACAGTGCCATGAGTCTTCCCCAAAAGCCTAGTAAAGCGGATTTGCAGGCCGCTTATCACCAAACCGTGCCCGACATCGTGGGGCCAGAGTTACAGGTCTTGTTTTGCGGTATCAACGCCAGCATTTACAGTGCGGCGGTCGGCCATCATTTTGCCCGACCGGGCAACCGCCTCTGGAAAACGTTGCACTACGCTGGCTTTACCGAGCGCATCCTGCGCCCTGCAGAAGACCAGACTCTGCTGACGTATGGATACGGCATGACCAATATTGTGGCTAGGGCTACCGCCCGCGCCGATGAACTGGCCCGACCAGAGCTAGAGCAAGGTAAAACCGAACTCATCACCAAGGTTGAGACACATCGTCCTCGGTGGTTGGCCATCCTAGGCATTACCGCCTACCGTACGGCCTTTGCCCAGCGTCAGGCCCAAATCGGCTACCAGTCCCAAACCATTGGTGATACCCAACTGTGGGTGCTGCCCAACCCCAGCGGCCTGAACGCACACTACCAGTTAGATGATTTGGTGATCGCCTACGGTCAGCTATATCAAGCTGTGTGCGAGACCAGATAAGGCTTAGCCCCACCATTACGAGACGACATCCGTACTGTTGATGAAAGCTCATTAGCGATTCATCAAGAAAATATAAAGCCCAGTCCGGCATTTATGTAGCGTTGGCAAAGTTTGCTTCAGATCTACTGCTGGCGTAGTTGCCTTTGGAATAGCGAAATGTCCGTAAAAACACGAACGGGCATCACCGCTGAGGTGTTTCGTTTATCCATCGACGATTTACCGACTCTGGGGTCTAAATGCGATTCAAGCAGACAAACAAGCTATCCGACCGTTGTCACGAGCCCAACCAGCCAGGAAACGCTATTGTCACTTATTGGAGCTTCATAAAAATGAAAACGCGCCTTGAGCACCCGCAAGGTTTCACGTTCATTGAGCTGCTGGTCGTCATTGTCATCATTAGTATCTTGGCCGCCTTTGCCTACCCGGCCTATGCTTCAATGGTGCGCCGGGCTCGCTACGCCGATGTTAAGCAAGCAATGGGCACGATGGTCACCGAGGCCCAAATGTATCACGTTGAAAATGCTCAATATCCCCCCGATGTGAATTCCGGCGTTCGGCCCGAAGGATTTGGCAACTGGCCAGAGGAGCCCCCCCTGAATGGCACCTTTGATTATGACCACTGGGGGGTCGGTGGTGGCCAGTGCTACGTACAGATTGGATTTGTCGCAGAAGACAACAACCGTGATTACGCCATCCACAAAGTTAATGCGCCACCGCAACAGTTTGTCGAGTTCAACGATGATGTGGTTCTCGGGGTCAAGTTGTATGCGTGCTCGGTTGCTAAGGGATCCATTCGCTAACAGTGCAGATTGTGCGACTAAGACCAATTCTCTGTAAGAGCGCTACAGATTTGAAGATCCCCTGCTGTCGCTGCCCCCTTGAAAAAGGGGCTTTGAAGAATCTATATGTCGTCGTGACTCACAGAAATAGTATTAAACGGGACTATTGACCGACTGAAAGCACTCTGGCAGGACTGGTACAGTGTGTTAAGAGATGCAACATTTTTAGGAGAAGCACCATGCAACGGGCGATCGCGTTTGGCACTGGGTTGTTTATCGTATTGGCGAGTTTTTTCGGATGGGCCACTCCAACCCTCGCCGATGACTACAGTTCCCCCGCACCACCAGAGGCTGAAGTCTATCTGATTACACCGAAAAACGGGGATACTGTCACCAGTCCGTTTGCCGTCAAATTTGGCCTCAAAGCCATGGGCGTTGCTCCTGCCGGTGTGGATAAATCCGGCACCGGCCACCATCATCTCCTGATCGATTTAGAGGAACTGCCTGATCTCCAGGCTTCTTTGCCGGCAACGGAGCATATCCGCCACTTTGGCGGTGGGCAAACGGAAACGACGTTGACCCTCGGGCCCGGAGAGCATACATTGCAACTACTGCTCGCCAACTATGTGCATGTGCCCCACCACCCCACGGTGATTTCTGAACCGATTACCGTCACCGTCAAATAGTTCAACGATGGCCCCGGCCTGCAACCAAGCTACTTTTGGCTTTAGTCAAGTGCGATAAGCTTGGGCTATGAGCATGGACACTTTGACCTGGATCGAAGGCGGCACCCGCTGCGGCAAGACGACACGCCTGCTCGGCTATCTCGCGGAACAGGCGACCGCTCCCGCCCCGGGGCTTGCGGCAGCAGTCTTTTTATTGTTTGCCGCCAACGGGGATAATCGGCTTGGGTTAGCTGATCGGCTCGTAGACTCGTTGCCCGCGACCACTCCCGTCACGACGACCACTCCGTCCGGCTTCATTCAAAACGAAGTTACGCTGTTTTGGCCGCTGTTGGTGCAAAAAATTGGCCTTAGTCCCCAGTTTCCGATGAAGCTGCGGCCCGAAAACGAGCAGGAGCTCGCCACCCAATATTGGCGTTCTGATTTGGATGCAGGCCGTCTTGAGGTGCCAGGTTGGACAGAAACGCAACTCGTCCGGCGATCGCTCGATTTTTTACAGTTGGCCGCCACCAGCGGCACCCCCACAGAAGCGTTACCAACACTGTTGGCCGACGGTATGCCTGGCGGCATTGCGCCCCTAGAAGTTTGGTCTGCTATTGCCACCGCTGTGGTCAACTGGCGCGATTGGTGCCTCAGCCAAGGATTTTTGACCTATGGCATCGCCACCGAACTCTACTGGCGACACCTGCTGCCCGATCCCCTCTATCAAGCCAAGTTTCGCCAGCGCTTTGCAGGAATTTTAGTAGACGATCTGGATGAATATCCGGCCATGTTTGGTGATTTGCTCCGTCAAGCGGCGGCTTGGACACTACCGCTGGCCGTTACGTGGAATCCCTTTGGTAAAGTTCGTCTGGGCGTAGGCGCTGACCCTGAAGCCTTAGGCCAACTCCGAGCTAGGGCAGCCAGTATCGAAACCCTTTCGACCACGGCGGCAGATTCCCTAGGGGCGATCTGGGCTGAGTCAATGGTAACGATGGCCCTAGATCCCATTGCCGTTCCCGCTTCGCTTGAGGCAGTTCGGCTCGTGCGAGCGACGTCTCGGGGAGAGCTATTGCGACAAACCGCCGAGGCGATCGCCGTTGCCATTCAGGAGCGGCAGGTGCCACCGGGGGAAATTGCCGTCATTGGTCCTGGCTTCGATGCGATCGCCCGCTACACCCTGGCCGAAATTCTCCAAAAGCAAGGCATTCCCGTTGTTTCCTTAAATGATCAGCGCCCCTTAGTCAGCACTCCGCTCATCCGCGCGGTGCTTTCGCTGATACCGTTCATCTATCCTGACTTGGGCCGATTTCTCGATCCTGATGCCGTCGCCGAGATGCTGGTCGTGCTCAGTCAATCTCCAGAGGGGGGTGCCGATAGCTCCTGGTTTGACCGAGTCAAGATTGATCCAGTGCGAGCTGAGCTGATTGTTGACCATTGCTTTCAGCCCGATCTCCAACGGCCAGAGTTATTGCCCGTCACCGAATTTCCCCGCTGGGATCGGTTGGGCTTCCAAGCGGTTGATGCCTACAATGCCCTGAAGGCATGGATTGCCCAGCAGCGCCAAGCGCGACAGCAGCGGATTATCACCAACCCCGTGAGCTTGATTGACCGAGCAATTCAGGCCTTTCTGTGGCGCGGCAACTACTTGCCCTACGACCAACTCTCCGCCTTTCGTGAACTGATGGAAACGGCTCAGCACTTTTGGGAAGTGCAGGGCCGACTCCAGCAGCAGCAGTGGATCGATGGAGGCTTACCCACCGGCTGTTCCCCAGTGGCGCGATTTTTACAGCTACTGCTGCAGGGCATCGTAACGGCCAATCCGTTTCCGGTGAAACCGCTGGAGCCTGACCAACAGGGCGTTACCCTATCAACCGTCTTTCAATACCGATCACAGCGGCTCTGTCATCGCTGGCAGTTTTGGCTTGATGCCAGCTCACCCCGGTGGCTAACTGGTACTGATGCCTTATTTGGCTATCCCCTTTTCCTCCAACAGTGGCAGGGGCAGCCGTGGACTGTGGACTTTATTGAGCAAAGCCATGAAGCTCGGCTGGAAAGGATTTTGCGGGATTTATTAGGGCGGGCCACCGAGCAAGTCGTGCTTTGTCACAGCGATCTCGCTGTCAATGGCCAAGAGCAGGCTGGGCCTCTGTTGACCCTGGTTGACTTAGCGGAAACGCTCCCGATGCCCCCAACCGCCACGGTAGAAACAGCTTAATTAGCCTCATCAGATAGTCGTAAAGGTTGAATGGGCTGAGAGGAGCCGGGGGGACGGCGCGACGTTCTTCTTCGCAGCGGGTTGGGACTATGGCCCTGCGATAGGTCAGCAGCGTCCGGTTCCCCAGAATTGACCGACGGGGGGAGTGCTTGTGTCTGCTGCAGCTTTTGCAGTTCGTCGCGATAGTAATCGCGCTCAGCGGCGATCGCCTGATACCGTTGGCGCAGTTGGGTATCTTGCTCAAACTGATTCTGCAAAGCCGCCTGCAATTCTTGAATACGACATCGGTATCGTCGCACATGCGTCTGCAATTCTTCCACACTGGGGCCCCCCTCAGCCTCCGACTCAGCCGGGGCGATCGCGGTTGAGGACGGAGACACCGTGAGTTCGGCCCCTGAAGCAATTGGCTCGGCCGCAGTGGGAGAACGTTCCAGCGTATTCAGCTCGGCAAGCATGGCTTGAATCGTGCGAATAATTTGACCCAAGTTGAGATGATGGGTATCAAGATCGGCATCTAAATGATCGAGATGGGTCTTCGCGGAACCCAGATATTGGCTGAGATGCACCGCCATTGACCGCGCCACCATGATCTCTGCCTCTAGGGTCAGGCGATATTCGTCTGAGCTAAGCGCTAGTCGCTGACTAGCTAGGCGATTTTGGCCCAGATATTGCAAATATGTCTGAAGCTCAGCATGGCTCTGCTGAAATTGAATCGTCAACTGGCTGAACGTCACCTGTTGCTGCTCAATCAGCTGATTGAGCTGAAACCCTACCACCCGCAAAAGATGATCTTGCACATCGGCGAATTGGGCAAGCTGCTGCTTTAAGCGGGCAATGGCCTGCTGTTGCACGTTCGCGTATTCTTCTGTGCTGGCGAGCTGGGTCTCAATCCAATGTTTATCCTTTACCTGAGCAGTGAGTTCTTCCAAAGAGGCTAACGCCTGATCTAACGCTTGCTGAAGTAGACACACCCGCTGTACAAGCTTGAAGTCGAGAGAGTTGCTCTGTTGCATAGCGGACAATAACTACAAAAGCGGGTATCGAAGACCGGGAATTCAATCTAGCAAAGCTCCTAAAAGAATGTTGTGCACCACACCACACTTGTCGCGTATGAGACATTTCTTAGCGAACGGTTGTACTACATGACACCCTCCTTGCCCAACCATCCGAGTCTAAGCGGACACTCATCGCGGTCCAGAGCAGGGCAGGGCCCCTCTGGATACCCTCCTTAGGATAAAATCAGGGGCCATGAGGGCAGGGCCAATTCCCATGACTTTTTCTGCAAGACCCCGCAAACGCTTTGGCCAACACTGGCTGAAAAGCGAGCGGATACTGTCGCAAATTGTGGCAGCGGCGAACCTGCAAGAGGGCGATCGCGTTCTTGAAATTGGTCCGGGCACGGGCATTCTGACCCAGCGCCTACTGCCGCTGGCTGAGCACGTCACGGCAATTGAGGTCGATCGAGATTTGTGTCAGCGATTGAGGCAGCAATTTGCCGCGACTCCCAACTTTCAGCTCATCGAAGGCGACATTTTGGCCGCTGGTTGGGACCGACTGCTGGCACTGGCACCGGCGCAGCCGTTCCCCCATAAGGTCGTGGCTAACATTCCTTACTACATCACCGGCCCGATTTTAGAACGTCTATTGGGCACCCTCTCGGCCCCAAATCCAGACCCGTTTGAGTCGATTGTATTGCTGGTGCAGCGGGAAATTGCCGATCGCCTCTGCGCCGCCCCAGGCACCAAAACCGTTAGCGGCCTGACCATTCGCGTGCAGTATCTTGCCACCTGTGACCTAATCTGTGAGGTGCCGTCCCAAGCCTTTCAGCCACCTCCCAAGGTGGACTCCGCTGTCATCCGCCTGCAACCACGACCGTTTGAACGGCTGGCTCAAGATCCAGCCTGGCTAGAGCGCTTGCTCAAAGTGGGCTTTGCCAGCAAGCGAAAGATGCTGCGCAATAACCTATCGACCTTGGTGGAGCGATCGCAGGTGCTAGACACCTTCCAGCAGCTCAGCATCCCGCACAAGGCGCGAGCAGAAGATTTAGGCGTGACCGATTGGGTGGCATTGAGTAATAAGATGCTGGAGAAGGGAGACACTCCTTCGACGTAACGCTAGGCAAATATCGTTGCCAGGCAATGCTCTACAGTCAGTGATGAGAACCGATCATGCAATCCTATTCCCTATCGGCGGCGGCCAAAATCAACCTGTATTTGGAAGTGGTGGGCGATCGCCCCGATGGCTACCACGAGCTTGTGATGGTCATGCAAAGCATTGGGTTAGCCGATCACATCACTGTGCGGCGGGCCAATAGCGACGGGATTCACCTACAGTGCGCCCATCCGCAAGTTCCCGACAATGAGACTAATCTCGCCTATCGGGCAGCGCAACTGCTGCAAGACCGCTTTCCCGCCGAAACAAAATCCCAGGGCGGCGTCGATATCATTATTGACAAGCAGATTCCAGTTGGCGCAGGGCTCGCCGGTGGATCAGCTAATGCAGCGGCAGTCCTCGTTGGCCTCGATTTGCTCTGGGGGCTCGGCCTGACCCAAACGGAACTTCAGCTTTTGGGAGCAGAGCTAGGATCCGATATTCCCTTTTGTATTGCCGGCGGCACCGCGATCGCCACGGGGCGAGGCGAGCAGATTGACACTCTGCAGAGCCTTGATCATCTGTTTGCCGTGCTGGCCAAATCACCTCAGCTCTCTGTTTCGACTCCCTGGGCCTATAAAACCTATCGTGCGACCTATGGGGAGACGTATTTAGACGTCAGCGTCGCAGGCCAGACCCGACGAGAACATCTGCACTCAAGTCCGATGATGACGGCCATCGCTCAACACGATGGTGCGGCCATTGCTCAAAATTTGCACAACGACCTGGAAAAAGTTGTCTTGCCCCACCATCCTGAGGTGGAGTCGACCAAAACCGCTTTAGCGGCCTGCGGCGGCTTGGGGACGCTAATGTCCGGGTCGGGCCCGACATTGTTTACCTTGACCAACAGCTTAACGACGGCTGAAGCCATCGTCGATAAAATGCGGACTCAGTATTCTCCGGCTGACTTAGACCTCTGGGTAGCCCCTTTCTCGGCTACTGGTGTACGTCTGGTCGATTGACCCAAACCCCAGCCTGCCCCATTTCCTCGTTTTTAGGAGTGACATCGAACCATGCATATCCAATTTCGTGAGTGTGATTTCTTCAACCTATGGATTTGGCTCCAGTTTTCCACGGTGCCTTCTCAGCTAGAGCAGCAGTATGTCGACGAAATCTTCAACTCCTGGTTCTTTTTGGGTAAGCTGGGCGGCTTCAACGCGGAAAATTTGCAAGTCCAGGACACTGGCCTCGAAATCAGCTATATGCATTACGACGATTCGCCGTCCGGAGACACGTTGGTGTCGCTCATGCACAATATGAGCACGGTGGAATATGAAGGGCTCTGGGCTCGCTGCTGGTTTGACTTGGGCACATCTGACGCGATCGCCCTAGATATCCTACTGAATGCACTCAAGCAGTTCGGCGAAGACTATGTCTCCATCGAGCAAGTGTTGATTGGTGGAGAAAACGAAGACTGGCCCATTCCTGACCACCACCAGCCCGATTTTGTTGCCGGTGACTACAACTAAGCAGGCAATCGCTGACTCGGCTGACCTCACGCGCTGATTACAGCTGTTCCAAATAGTCAAGCAAGTCGGCCATTACTTGAGGCTCTGGCTGAAACTGCGGCATCGGTGGCGTATTGCCGCTGACCACCTGCTGAATCAGCTTTGACTTTGATTTGCGTGCCGAAACGCCTAAAAGACTGGGACCTACCTCACCGTCAGCTTCCATGCCATGACAAACCGCACAGTTCATCTGAAAAATTTCCTGCCCCCGGACACCATCCCCCGTGAGGGATAAAACATCTTGGACATAGGGTTCTGCGGCAAAGCTGTGCCGCACCCAAAAGACCACGACCAACACGATCGCAGCTATGAGGCCAACCCAGCCGGCGACTCGTAAAACTGTCGCCGATGACAGCTGTCTTTCTTGTTCAAGCGCGTTGTCAGTCAAGGATTCTGCATAATTTATGTTGCATTATTAACATAGCTTAAAAAAAGCGAGAGCAATCAGCATACAAACCTTCCCTTAAGGTTTATATATTGCAAACTATTAAGCGATCGCGGGTTGTTCCTAGCAACTGCTTCTTACTTCTCAACAAGAATGAGATAATAAAAACACACTAGACAACTGCTGTGATTGTAAGGAGCCGTTTGGCGTGGTTGAACCCCTTTTGAGTGGAATTGTGCTGGGCTTGATTCCGGTAACTTTGGCTGGTCTCTTTGTTGCGGCCTACATGCAATATCGTCGCGGTAACCAGCTCGATATCGACTAATCTCTGCCACGAACATTCGACTCGCACGGGTCTCGGCCCCACGCGAGTCCGCCTGAGATGCACAGCGTGTGTCTCAGGCTTTTTGTTTTATGCCTCTGTTTCCGTTGGCTGTGCCAGCCAGCCTTGATAAGCTAATTTTGCTGTCCCCAACGCAGCATCCGTCGCCTCAGCAGGAACTACCGGCACTGACAGACAGCGCTGGCGAATGGTTTGCCAAACCTGATTCTTCGCCCCTCCTCCTGCGGTATACACCTGTTTCACTGGGGGGGCTCCTAGTTCAGTGAGTCGCTGATATCCCTGCGCTTCAATTCGAGCAATTCCCTCTAGCAACCCATGCAAAAATTCAACGTCACTCTTAGGCCGTGGGGAGATTTGGGGGAGCAGCTGCGGATCATTCAAAGGAAAGCGTTCTCCAGGCTTTGGCAACGGGTAATATCGCAGCGGCGACGCTTGCTCGGGGCTGATGCGGGCACTCAGCGTCTCCAGCTCAGCGTCCGTAAAAAATTGCTTGAGGACTGCTCCGCCAGTGTTAGACGCTCCACCCACCAACCAGCAGGCCCCTAAGCGATGACTGTAGATCCCATAACGGCTGTCATTGATCTGGATGGGGCTCACCAGCTTGATCACGAGGGTCGACCCGAGAGAGGTCACAGCCTCGCCCACAGCCTTAGCACCACTGGCCAGAAAGGCGGCGATACTATCAGTGGTACCGGCGATGACGACGCAGTCATTGGGCAGACCGTGCTGTGCCCTAGCGGCAGCACTGACCAAGCCGAATAGGGAACCGGGAGCCTGTACCTCAGGCAGCCAAGCCGTGAGGCTCATCGGTTGTAACGCCTCGCTCAGCCAGTCAGGATATCGCAACTGATCGACGTCATAGCCCAGTTTGAGTGCGTTGTGATAGTCAGTCAAACCCATTTGACCGTGGAGGTGACAGGCTAACCAGTCCGCTTGATGCATTAGGTGGCGCGCCTCCTGACAAGTCTCGGATGGCAGGGTTTGTCGCCACCACAGAAGCTTGGCCAGGCTAGATGTGGCACTCAGCGCCGGGCTACCAGCTGAGGCGACGGTCGCCAAAAATTCCTGCTGAGTTTGTCCCCGAGCATCGTTGTAGAGCAACGGCGGGGTAACGGGCTGTCCGACCTCATTACAAAGCAGCACCGTCGCGGAAGTGCCATTGATCGCGATCGCCCGCAGCTGCGATCGCACATCGGCAGCAAGACTTGCCAGTAGGTTCCGTAACGCCGATAGCCACTGCTGGGGCCAGTCCTGAGGATCAACCGAGGCAAAGTCGGTGTGATGTCCCACCACCGCCTGCTGGTCGGCATCGATCACCGCCAACCGCGCCCCCGAAGTGCCAAAGTCTAAACCCGCAAAGTAGGATGCCATTGCTGCCCACCAACTGACTGTCAATCTTTGTTCTTAGGGTAAGTGACTCCGCCGCAAGTCGGCCCGACCAGATAGAATCAGCCCGACTGAATAGAAAGTGGCCATGCGAGAGTCATACAAAAAAAGGGGCGCCAAACGGCACCCCACATTCCAGTTTCTCAAGTGGAAAGGCAAATCTATCGCTTAAATGCTGACTTCACTCAGCTCTCTCAGCATATGGTCAAAGGGTTGGTCAACGAAGCTGGTGTCCTCGATACCCGCATCAGCCGCTTTCTCTTTCACCATGTCTTTCATGATTTGAATGCCGACAACGGTGGGAGCAATGGGCACGCCCAAAGAGTTATAGGTTTCGCGCAGTCCTTGCAACACGCGCTCATTCAATACGTCGGAATTACCAGCTACTAAGGCATAGCTGCCGTAGCGGAGGTAATAGTCCATATCTCTCAGGCAGGCTGCATAACGGCGAGTCGTGTAAGCATTCCCGCCTGGGCGGAGCAGCTCAGGCACCGTCTCAAACAGTTGATTAGCAGCAGCCTTGACTATTTCAGCCGCCTGGGCGCTGATCATGGTCGCCACCTGCACCCGATTGATTCCCGTATCAAAGTAGCTCTTCAAGGAGTCGAGGGCGTTTTGGTCTAGATAACGTCCTGTCGAATCGTAGTCTCGGATTAATGTCGTTACGGCGTCCCGCATGAACGTTCTTCTCCCAATCAGTCTTAAAAATTCCAGAAATACGATTTCCTACTTCTGAAATTGCGATCGCACATGAGCAAAATGCCAAGTTAAATTTGGCATTTCCAGAAAATTTTTCTCATAAAATTGACCAGTGTAAGCTGCCGAACAGCTCGACCGGACAGCCTTTAAATCAGCCAAGAGTCAGTCTATCACGCGACTTAGAAGGGCAAAGGACTGTACAGAGAAACATGAAGAACTCAGCCCAATTATTGTTACATTCAGATACATTTCTCAACATTTCAGCCTCGTCTTTCTGGTCTATCTACATCCCGATCAATGAGTTAATCGCTAGCTGCAAAACCACCTAACTGGCTTTGATTACAGTCCTAGCCTGAACACCGGCTAGTAGATCCACCGCAGGCGGCATACTTGAATTTTCCAACATAAGCTACGCTCAACGCCCTATTGATAATCAGCCAATTTATTCGCCAAACAGACTCAAACACGGATTAAATGGCCTCTATCCGGCGATGGGTTTCTGCTTTAGTAAAACTTGATACAAAAGCTGCCAATCCCTATCCATAGGATGAGTCAGACAACTTAAGGCTCCGGTAGCAGACATCTTTCGGATAACGTGCAAAGCCATTCAAGAGGTATGCAAACGCCTCTAACTCATGAGGGAGGCTGTTGGCACATCTTTTGAGGAGGCTGTCTACTTTATTAGCCCCAGAACACAAGTTGCGTAAGGACTTGGAGAGTAAAGGAGTAATACATGGCGACTGCTGAAGATATCTTGAAAAAGATTGAAGATGAAAATATTCAGCTGATCGATCTGAAGTTTATCGATTTGCCAGGCATCTGGCAGCATTTAACCGTACACGTCAGCCAAATTGACGCCGGCAGCTTTACTGACGGTGTTGCTTTCGATGGCTCCAGTATTCGCGGTTGGAAGGCGATTAACGAATCCGACATGATGATGGTGCCTGATCCAGACTCTGCTTGGATCGATCCGTTTTACGCGGAGCCGACCCTCAGCATGATTTGCACGATCAAAGAGCCTCGCACGGGTGCCCTCTACGAACGGTGTCCGCGGGCCGTGGCCACGAAGGCGATTGAATATCTGAAATCGTCTGGGATTGGCGACACCGCTTACTTTGGTCCTGAAGCAGAGTTCTTTATCTTTGACGACGTTCGCTTTGACCAAACCGAGCACTCTTCTTACTACTACGTTGACAGTGTTGAAGGCCGCTGGAATACTGGGCGCGAAGAAGAAGGTGGCAACCTTGGCTATAAGCCTCGCTACAAAGAAGGCTATTTCCCGGTATCACCCACAGATACGTCACAAGACATGCGCAGCGAAATGCTGTTGACCATGGCTCAGTTGGGCGTGCCTATTGAGAAGCATCACCACGAAGTGGCAACTGGTGGCCAGTGCGAGCTAGGCATTAAGTTTGGCGAGCTGATTCAGGCTGCCGACTGGTTGATGATCTATAAGTACTGCATCAAAAACGTCGCGAAAAAGTACGGAAAAACCGTCACTTTCATGCCCAAGCCTTTGTTTAACGACAATGGCTCTGGCATGCACACTCACCAATCCATCTGGAAGGATGGAGAACCTCAAATGGCGGGTGATAAGTACGCTGGTTTGAGCCAGACTGCCCTGTGGTACATCGGCGGCATTCTCAAGCATGCCCCCGCATTGTTGGCTTTCACCAACCCCACAACTAACTCTTATAAGCGTCTGGTTCCTGGCTTTGAGGCACCGGTTAATTTGGCTTACTCACAAGGCAACCGCTCGGCATCGGTCCGGATTCCGCTATCTGGCGATAGCCCCAAAGCTAAGCGTTTGGAATTCCGTTGCCCAGACGCCACTTCTAACCCCTACTTGGCGTTTGCTGCCATGCTCTGTGCAGGGATCGACGGGATTAAGAATCAGATTGATCCGGGCGATCCGCTGGATGTTGACATCTACGACCTCAGCCCTGAAGAGTTGGCGAAAATTCCGTCTACCCCCGGCTCACTCTTAGACGCCCTCAAAGCGTTGGAAGAAGATCATGAATTTTTGATCAGTGGCGGTGTCTTTACTGAAGACTTCATCCAAAACTGGATTGAGTACAAGCTGGATAACGAAGTGAACCCCATGCGTTTGCGTCCTCATCCCTATGAGTTAGCGCTGTACTACGACTGCTAATTCACCTGTTTGGTCTCAGTATTCACTTATCCCTCTGTGAATCTAGGGTACAAGCCGCCTTCGGGCGGCTTTTTTTTGCAATGCACTAGGAGAATCCAGGCATCGAATTGGCTATGACTGAAGGAAAATCGATGAGCGTTGACTCCCCTAAGCACTGAAGATTCGTTACAATTCATAATAATTGAATTTATGTTGCTGTCTTTCTGACTTATCTCCAATGCCTGATACGTTGACCAAGTTTGCCTACCAAGCCTTCCAAGATGGCAAAAACTATTTCGGCCTCGGCCACAAAGCGATCGCGACACAACTCCGCGAACTGCTCCGTCCGCAAATCAAGTTTGAGCTGAAGTCAATTTCTCCCGAGTTTTTGGAAGAAATTTCCACTCGTCGTCAGGCTTTACTCGAGGCAGATTGGCAAGACGCGGAAGCAGGCATTTATCCCAAGTCTTTGTTATTCGACAATCCTTGGATGGATTTTTTGCAGTACTATCCCGCCATCTGGTTGGATTTGCCCGCCATTTGGGACCGGATTGAAACTGATGACATCAAGGCATTTGACCAGGACATCGATACGTCGATTTATCCGCGTTACTATCTGCGCAACTTTCATCATCAAACCAACGGCTATCTAAGTGATTTGTCCGCCAATTTGTATGACACCCAAGTCGAGCTACTGTTTGGCGGTACGGCTGATCCGATGCGTCGGCGCATTTTAGCCCCGCTCAAGCAGGCTTTGCAGGTCAAGCAAACTGTCACAGATACAATTGAGCGATCGCCTGAGCAACCCCGTGAGCCCCTCAAAGTCCTAGATGTGGCCTGCGGTACCGCTCGGACGCTCAAAATGCTGCGGGAAGTATTCCCTGAGGTCGCTCTATTTGGTATTGACCTTTCCCCTGCTTACCTACGCAAAGCCAACCAACTCTTGTCAGAGACCCCTGGCACCTTGCCCCAGCTTGTGCAGGGCAAAGCTGAGGATATGCCCTATCGGGGTAATTATTTTGACGCACTAACCTGCGTATTTTTATTCCACGAGTTGCCAGGGCCCGTTCGTCAGCAAATTATTGACGAAGCCTATCGAGTGACCAAGCCAGGGGGCACTTTCATCATCTGTGACTCTATCCAAATGGTCGATACCCCAGAGTTAGAGCCCATGATGATCAACTTTCCTGCTCTGTTCCATGAGCCGTTCTATCGGGACTACACCTACGACAACTTGAGCGATCGCCTTATCCAAGCGGGGTTCCAAGAGATTGAAACCGAAGTTCATTTTGTGAGTAAGTACTGGATTGCTCGCAAGTCCGTATAGCCTTGGGTGCCGGCGTTCCATCTTTTTTAACTACGGAGAAGACTTTCGGTGAGTCTGGACCCACCCTGGGTAGTGACCAGATTAAAAATTCTCCGCTTAGTCTGTTCGATCAACCCGACAGCGGTTAGATTTGGATGAGCAGTATATATGGCTCAGACGATGACATCGACACCGCTCGGGATGAATCCGTTACCGACATTTACTGATAGTGAAAACGAGGATAACGCTACTTTTGATCATGTAGAGGTCATCGAGACCGTTATTAGTAGTCTCGAGCAAGACCACAGCGCCATGGTCAACCGCAGCGACCAAGGCACTTTCTGGAAGTTTAAATACGGTAGCGTCGAAGTCTTTGTGCAGCTGACTGGTAGCAGTGACGAAGACATCTTAACCGTGTGGTCGCCGGTCCTCAGCTTGCCTGCTAAAAATGAGCCCCAACTCATGCGTCATCTGCTGGAGATGAACTGCGGAGAAACCTTTGAAGCGTCTTTTGGCATTTTGGGGGAGCAGGTTGTTGTTCTCGCTAGTCGCCCACTGGCTGAAATTTCGCCAGGTGAGATTTCTCGCCTGATGACGATTGTTGCCACTATTGCAGACGATAATGATGAGGCGCTGCAAGCTGAATATGGAAACTAGCAGATGCCATGTATTAAATCTGCACCGTCCTTGGCGTGGCGATTGTGACTGCCCGTGACCCAGATTTGGCGCTTGTTACCGTTTCAAGTGGCAAACGGCACAATGCAAATGGCCATTGACCTGTGGTGCCTTGACCAACTGATTGCTGGTCATCAGCCGCCAACGGTGCGATTTTATCAATGGTCTCCGGCAGCGATTTCACTGGGATACCACCAGCACGATTGGCCCGCCGCCTGGCATCAGATGGCCCACTACGGTCAATCCATCGACTTAGTTCGCCGCCCGACTGGGGGGCGCGCAGTCTTACACCAAGGTGATCTGACTTATGCAATTACGATGCCATTGGTTGGCTCTCGGCGCCTAGCTTATCGCCAAATCTGTGATGCTTTGGTGTCAGCATGGCAAAGCTTGGGGGTGGAGTTGCAATACGGCCAAGGCGGTCGCGACTATCGCCATCAGCCCAACTGCTTTGCGCTGTCGACTACAGCGGACCTAACTACATCGGCAGGGTACAAGCTAATTGGCAGTGCTCAACTGCGCCGCGATCGCCACCTACTCCAGCACGGTTCGATACGTCTGTGGCCCGACTGGGCACTGCATCAACAGGTTTTTGGGACTGCGGCTCTACCCCAGTCACCCGCACCATCCGTCATTCCGCTGCAAGCCCATCAAGCTTGGCTGGAGACATTAATTGCCTTGATGCAAGCTGAATTAGCTAAGGCAGTCGGGGCAACCTTTGCAGTCATCCCTTTAACCCCGACCGAGCAAGTTGAAATTGCTGCGCGAGCACAGGAATTATTTATTCCTCCAAGCTCTTTGCCAAGGCGGGAAGCTTGAGATTGGGCGGATATTCTCCTTCATCCTTGATGCGCTGAATCACAGAATCGGAGATCGCTAGGTTCAGCTTTTTGCCAAGGGCGCGCACCACTTCGCCACGATCAATCACCCCTGCGATCGCATCGGTTGGCGTCAGCACAATGAGTCGAGTTAGCTGGTCTTGCTCCAATGTCGTAATCACTTCCGCCAAGGAAGTCGTTTCTCGAACATTTGCCACCGAGGTCAGCGGCCTCGCAATCTCGAGCAAAGTGCGATATTCCCACTCACTGCGCTCAATCTCGCGCACATCATCAATTTGCACTACTCCCCGGTAGCGGCCATCGGAAGCTGCGAGATAGACAGGGGCCCGACTCGACTGCATCAAATACTCATCGGCAAATTCTCGCAAAGTCATTGCCGCGTCTAGAACCCGGAAATCCCTTGCCATCGCGTCATCAGCAGTCATTTCTGACAAGGTTTCTTGCAGATCTGCGACTCGTCCATAGTTAGCTGCATTGCGGATAGCAAAGCCCCCAATCAGCACAATCCAGATCAAATCCAAGCTGGGCTCTGCCAGATAGGCCAGTAGCCCCCCGACGACCGCTGTCCACCCTAGGATCTGCCCCGTTCTCGCAGCCCATCGCACGCCTCGAATGCGGCTATTCGTTGCCTTCCACACCGCCGCTTTGAGCACCTGACCGCCATCCAGCGGTAAACCTGGAATCAGATTAAACAGCGTCAGTACTAAGTTAATTTGAGCGACGTTGGCAAACAAGACCTCTACCGGACCAGGCAAAGCTAGCAACAGGCTACAAAGGGTCAGCATGGTATAGATTGCAAAACTCACCGCTGGACCAGCGATCGCCACCTGAAACGCCTCACCTGGCGTTTTTGACTCTTGGTCAATAGCCGCAATGCCACCGAACAAAAACAGCGTAATGGAATTGACCTTGATGCCCTGTGACTTCGCTACCAAGCTATGACCAAGCTCATGCAATAGCACTGAACCAAACAGTAATAGAGCCATCGCCAAACCGATCACCCAGGAAACATCTCCCCATCGCTGCTGCCAAAGGGGATTGCTACCGTACACAAAGGTCACCAGCAGCACAATGACAAACCAGGAGGTGTCGAGATAGAGAGGGATGCCCACAATGGACCCAAAATGCCAACCAGAACGCATATTTTCAGTAAGTTGTTCAGAAACCGAATAAATTGTTGGACAGCCGAGCGCTGCCAACTTTCTTTATTTTAGGTGGGGTCGTCAGAGGTCGCTGAGAAAGAACCCGCAAAGGAAAGGGGAGATATCCGTCGCTTTGCCGCTGCCGGAGCTGGCGATCCGATACCGCTATAAGACGCCAGCGCTGCCTAGCCCTAAAATCATGCCGGCTCCGATAATGTGCCCCAAGCTCGCTGTCGCGAGCAACTCTGGTACGCCAAAGCCATCAAACAACCCTGGCAGACTAAGCGGTAGCGCTGGGCCAGCACCGTTTTTTTGGATCGCAAATCGGCCAATGGCAATCGCAAAAAGATTGCAAGCAATCATAATCAAAGCGGTTTGCCAAGACCACGATGGTGTCATGGGGACCGTTTGCTGCGCTTGGGCTAACCAATAAAAAGTAGCCAAGATAATAACCTCCAAACCATTACCAGATCATTGTTTTTTGAATCATAAAGACCCGTAGAATCAAGATTGGCAGAATGTTTAATAGAGTTAACAGCATCGGCATGCCCCGTGTAGATTCATCTCTTTGGGTAAAGATTTGTGGCTTGGGCATCCCTGAACAGGCCGTCGCGATCGCCCAACAGGGCGCCCAAGCGATCGGGATGATTGGGGCTCCCACGTCCAGTCGATATGTGACGCCTTTACAGATGCGCGCTATGGGTAAAGCGTTGCTTGCAGCAGGCTGTGGAGTAGTGGAACGCGTTGGGGTCTTCGTCGACGCTGATATCGAAACTTTGCAAGTGGCCTACTCAACTGGATGCTTAACCACATTGCAGTTACATGGCCAAGAGTCGCCCCAGCAATGCCAAGCAATTCGTCAAGCGATTCCCACCGCAAAGCTGATCAAAGCGCTGAGGATTCGCACCCAGAGTGATTGGCAAACCGTCAACCTTTATGAGTCAGTCGTTGATGCTGTGTTGCTCGATGCCTACCACCCACACCTGCAGGGCGGCACCGGCGAAACCTTAGACTGGCGATCGCTCCAGCAATTTGAACCTGATGTGCCGTGGATTCTTGCAGGGGGCCTTAATGCAAAAAATGTGACGACCGCGCTCCAGTTACTGGCACCTCAAGGCATCGATTTATCCAGCGGCGTTGAACTATCTCCTGGCAATAAATGTCTGAGCAAAACCCATCAGCTGTTTACCGCGATCAACAGTTTTTCAGACCCAGATCACCCCCCCTGATCGGGCGCAAGCGGCTCAGTTAGACACCTTTAAACCGACATTCTCAGCTTTAGCCCTTCACCTAACCCCGACTCCCTTACCGCAACAAATCAATTGGGATGCCGCCATCAGTACGTCTCAAAACAAAACCGGAACAAACTCGAAGTCCATTCCGGTCAAATCTAAAGACCTAGATAATGAGCCATACCGGGCTCCCACAGGTCATAAGACCAACGTTAGAAAAGGGAAGGTTGATGACGTACTAAGCTCAAAAACTCTTCTCGGGTCTTAGAATCCTCTTGAAAACACCCCAACATTGCACTCGTCACCGTCCATGAACCGGGCTTCTGGACACCACGCATTGACATACACATGTGACTTGCTTCGACCACGACGGCAACCCCTTGCGGATCCAAAACTTCTTGAATAGCCTCCGCCACTTGGCGAGTGAGGCGCTCCTGTACCTGCAAGCGGCGAGAGTACATCTCGACAATCCGGGCTAGCTTGCTCAGACCCACAACCCGCTGCTTGGGGATGTAAGCTACATGGGCCCGCCCCATAAACGGCAACATATGGTGCTCACATAAGCTAAACAGAGTAATGTCACGGACCAACACCATTTCGTTATGGCCTTCATCAAAAATTGCGTTATTGACCAAATCATCCAAAGACTGACTATAGCCGCTAGTTAAAAACCGCATGGCTTCAGCTACCCGCTTAGGGGTTTTAAGCAGCCCCTCCCGGTCTGGATCTTCGCCCAAAGAGATCAGCATCGTACGCACGGCATCCATCATGGCTAAATGACTTTCGTCAGACACCGGCTTGGCCATGGCGCTTTCACCGTGGACAGTACTCCGGTCCGGCCGGATTGCCGTCATACCCTTCTGGCTCACATCAATATCTGCCGTACTGCTCGACAAATTAGCACCATTGTTGGTGTTAGAAGAAACGGTAGTCATAGTAATTCTGTAAGTAGTTCTCCAAGCGGTTCAAAATCGCCCTAAAATCGATGAGCTTCGATTCTTTTACAGGGCCCCTCCGCTAGGCATCAACGTGATTTCGTCAATAACCGCGGAATCTGGCAGTTGGACAGCGTTGAGGACGTTTTGAGCGACGATTGCAGGCGTCAACATCTGCGATCGCTCAAAATCAACGTGAACTGTCCCGGTATCCCACAGCGGCGTATTTACCGCCCCAGGAGATATCGTCATAACTCGAATGCCGTGCTCACCCTCCTCAACGCCGAAAATACGGCCCAGCGTCACTAAGCCAGCTTTGCTCGCGCTGTATGCTCCCCACGTTGGAAACGCGTTATGAGCAGCAATCGAGGCGATGTTAATGATGGTGCCTTTTCCCTGAGCTCGCATCGTCGGCAGGACTGCCTGCATCGCCAAAAACGCACTGGTCAAATTGAGATTCATCACCTGCTGCCAATCGGTCAGAGGCATATCACTGAGGGCGCCGGTGTAGCCCATCCCGGCGTTGTTGACCAGGATATTGATAGGGCCAAAATCAGCAATTAAAGCTGACAGCTCAGACTTCACAGTGTCAACTTGGCTAAGATCAATCGAATAAGGTCGCGCCTCAATCCCCAACTGGGATAACTCCGCCGCCAGGGCTACTAGCTTTGAGGATGAGCGAGCAACCAGCGCGGTGTCGATACCGGCTTGGGCGAAGGCGATCGCCGTTTCGCGGCCGATACCGCTGCTGGCACCCGTAATCAAAGCCCGCCGTTGGATTGCAGAAGTCATGAATAAACCAAATGTTCAAAAAATTGATGAGTAGGCGGTCAACCTCAAAAGCTATTGCCACTCCCATCAAAAATGCTAGATAAATCTGAGGAACTCTTGAGCACTTGCTTAAAATTGCCGTAATTACGATGTTAACAAACGTAAACACCTTTTGACGAATTTCTCAGATTTCCCGGCCGAGCATAGCAGCCAACGAATGGGGACGGCTCCTGGCGAATCAGTGCGTGCTCACCCTGGAGAACGCGTCAGCCACATCCGCCGAAAAGCCTTAATGGTGCTAACTGCGATCGCTAGAACTGGCCATTTTGCCCAGACTCTGAAAACACACCGACCTGCCGAAACTTGCGATAGCGCAAATCTCGTCGCTCCGCAGAAGACAGCGCTAACAGAGTTTCCAAATTCTCGCGTAGTGCCTCGCGCAGTATTTCCGTCGCTTTCAACGGATCGGCATGGGCCCCACCCAAGGGCTCAGGCAACAGCACGTCCAAGATCCCTAAATTTCTCAAATCAACCGCCGTGATCTTGAGCGCTTCGGCCGCTTCTTCCGAACGTCCCGCATCCTTCCACAAAATAGCGGCACAGGCCTCAGGGCTAGCCACCGTATACACAGAATGCTCAAACATCATCAGGCAATCGCCGACGCCAATTCCCAATGCGCCCCCAGATCCCCCCTCACCAATAACGGTGCAAATGATTGGTACATCGAGGGAAAACATTTCTCGCAGGTTGAAGGCGATCGCCTCACCTTGCCCCATTTCCTCGGCTTCATAACCGGGAAAAGCACCGGGGGTATCGATGAACGTAAAAATAGGCATGTTGAAGCGATTGGCATGCTGCATCAATCGCATGGCTTTCCGATATCCCCCCGGAGAGGCCATGCCAAAGTTACGAGCCACATTGTCTTTCGTGTCTCGGCCTTTTTGATGCCCCAACATCACCACTGGACGCCCTTCAAAGCGAGCAATACCGCCAATGAGGGCCAAATCATCCTTACCAGAGCTGCGATCGCCATGGAGCTCCATCCATTCGTCGCTAACTGCTTGAATGTAATCAAGCGTACTAGGTCGCCGAGGATGACGCGCTACCTGTAGTCGCTGTGCGGGAGTCAAACTAGCAAAAATCTCCTGACGTAGTTGATCGGCACGAGACTCTAGCTGCCGCAGTTGGGTCGAAACATCGACATCATTATCATCTGCGAGATCTCTAATTTGACTGATGCGCCCTTCCAGTTCGACGAGGGGCTTCTCAAAGGCTAACAGGATCGTTTTACGTTGGGACATGGGTTATGACTCGGACTACAGGAATGAGGGGATTGGCCATAGCAACTACTTTCCCAGGCAATCGACAGGCCGTTCGATCAGGACCACTCTCAAAGCATAGCGGTTCTTATTTTTCTCTCTGAAAAGTCAACACCTCAACCCAATTTCCTGATTCAAGCCAGCAAAGCTTAACCTCAAGCGGTCAAAGCAGCTTGCAAACGCTGGGAAGCAGAGTAAAGGCCCTGAAGATCACCTAGGCTTCTGAAGGCACTGTTGAGGAGTGCAAATCTAGTAAAGGTCTGAAACCGTGCCGCACAGATGACTGACCAATCATATCCATCTTGTCTAAGGTGATTTGATTACGTCCCCAGGAAAAATTGGTATACCACTTTTCAAACTCTAAAAGCATCGACTCAGCAAAGCAGGCAAATAGCTGGCGCGCTGGCACATCCATGTTGACGATGCTCATGATGCGCCAGTCAATATCGAGTGAGTGCTCAACAATGCCACCCTTCAAAACGTAGATGCCTTCAGCATTAAAACGGGTATCTAAGTTTTTGGGATAGCCCCCATCGATCATCAGACAAGGTCGCTTCAAAATTCGGGGGTCGATGGTGACGCCTTTGGGCATACTGGCGACCCAGACGACAATATCTGCTTGGGAGACAGCCGATTCTAAGTTGTCAGCGATCGCCCCACGCCCCAATTCCGCCTGCAAAGTTTGTAGTCGCTCTTGATTGCGGGCAACCAGTAACAGCTCTTGAACATCAGTTCGGGCCGTCAACCAGCGACAAACAGCACTGCCAATATCTCCCGTTGCCCCACAAACCGCCACAGTCGCCTTAGAAAGATTAATTCCTAGCTGCCGCGAGGCTGCCTCCACCTGACGGCAAATAATATAGGCCGTATGGGTATTGCCAGTGGTAAAACGCTCAAATTCCAGAGAAACATTGCGTACCTGCTTCATCTGGTTGAGGTTGAAATTTTCAAAAATGATGGACGAAAAGCCACCGAGGGCAGTGATATCGATACCATTCTTTTGCGCATGGGCCATGGCATTGATAACTTTGCGCGCAGCCGTTTTGATGCGGCGTGCAGCCAACATTTCTGGCAAAAAGCAAGATTCTACGTAACGTCCCTCGATGATTTGCCCAGTTGCGCTAGTGACCTTGATGTTGTCAACGATTTGAGGTGGGGCACTACACCAAAAATCGAGCCCCTGATCAGCATATTCAGGATACCCCAGATCGCGGGCTACCGATTGAGCGTGGTCGAGACTGGTCAAATGTCCAATTAAGCCAAACATCGTACTTTTAGGGGTCACCTATAATGGAAGCGCAGAAAGCTTCCGAGCTTTCTCCAGATATCTTAGGGCAGACCGGGACCAAGGGAAATCTACAAGTTGTCTAATCCGTCGGCAGAGATACCTTCGCTGCGGACAAAGCGACTGCAATCAATCTAGAGGCATTGGCTGCAACCGCCCATATACAACCAAGCACAGCAGAGACTGGCCTGAGTCAGCCACCGCTGTGCCTAACGAGTTTCACCATTGAAAATTACGCAGTTGCTAGCCCTTGAGCCGATAGCTTCATAACTTCACGACTCGAAAAACCAATATTGCTGAGGGCCTCACCGTAAGTAATCATAAAATCCTCGATGAGCGCTTCCTTTTCCATGCCGAGTACGTTGGCATCATCAGCGACTTGATTCAGCATTGCCCACACGATGGGTAGATTCTGCCGGTTAGCCGCTTCCAACTCAGCCCTAGAAGCTTCGAAGTTAGCTTTGAGCCACTCTTCCCCAAAGTTGAGGTGAGTGTACTCGTCTTTGACAACCCCTTCGGTGATCTTGCGGGCAAAATCATCGGCAACAGGTATGTAAATGTTGTACGCGGAAATTGCAAAGGTCTCAATAATGAGGGATTGAATCAGTAAGCAAGTAACAATCTTGCCCTCCGCCCAAGCATCCTTGAAGTTTTGATGCAGTTGCTCAAAGAAGGCTTTGGCAAAATCCATATCAGCAACTACAGACAGGTTTTTACCGCAAGCCTGAAATCCTTTCATGTGGCGCTTTTCCATCTTGGCTAGACGGATCAGGTCGTCCTTAGATTCAGGAAGCAGTTCTGCCAACTTACAGTAGTTATCGAAAGCCTCTTGCTCTCCCTCGATTACGATCGCGTTGATTCGGCTGTAGGCGTCTTTGTAGTTTTCAGACTGGTAATCGAGTGCAGGAGTGATATCCAACTGTTGCATAGCAATATAGTCCTTGCGTCTAGCGTATGATACGGTCAATCCTGCCCCCAATAATACTACGCCAAAGTCAACACCTTGCAACATATCGTTGGTCTTGTTGACCTGAGGGAACAGGCTGAGTCAGGCTACTGCACCACCATCCAAACCTTGGCAAGCCCTTGACTGGTGGGCCAAGATCCAGTCAAAGCTGGAGATAAAGGATCGACCTGGCGATAGAAATTTGCCTATTGCCGGCCCAAGCGATCGCAATAGAGTTGGCAGTGACTTAGCTTAGCTTTACACACGGACAAAGCAAACTGCAGCCATCACGATTACACCAAGTAACGCAAACGGTACCCATAAATCTCCGGGATTTATCATAGGAGCATCTCCGGCTATCCAATCACACCGTTTAGCGTATTGCAGCGAGGGTCGCACGATGGGAGCTACTGCACAAGACAGCGTTATTTGGCTCCGCGAACGCTCGGCTCTCAGCGCTTTAAACGAAGCCGCAGCGATCGCCTTGAGCGAGCACATTGAGGTCCGCCGCTTACCGCCTCACCAAGCAGTAGTGGTCGCTGACACCCCACCAGATGGGCTCTACATTTTAGAAACAGGCCGCTTAGAACATAAACCTGGCACGAGCCGCCCCATGAGCTTTTTGCCTGGCTCGGTGCTCAACCTGCGATCGCTCCTACTTCATGAGCCTGTCGAAAAGACCGTGATGACCCTGAGCGACTGTCGCTTTTGGTTTGTGGCCGCGGAGCAGTTTCAGGAATTTCAGGCTCGTCATCCTGAAATCATGCAGGTGTTTTCTCAACAGATTGCCGCTGAGTTGCGTCAGGTGGCTTTTCAACTCACCTACGAACAAGCCCGTCAGGATATTTTGCGCCCCTACCTAGTGACCAAAGCTCGACGCGGGGTGATTGGCCGCAGCCGCTATGCCCAACGGTTGCGTCAGCAAATCCGCGATGCCTTCAAGGAATGCGCCAATCGCTGTAGTTCGGTTCTGATTTTTGGAGAGCCGGGAGTTGAAAAAGACAACATTGCAGCCCTGATCCATTACAGTTCCGACAATCGGCGTCAGCCTATCATCAAAGTCGATTGTGCCCGGCTGCAAGCGAGCGGGGCCGAACTCTTTGGCCGCGTGGGTGGGAAGCCGGGGCTCCTCGAAGCCCTTGATCGCGGCACGCTAGTACTCAACAATGTAGAAGAGTTGCCGCAGTCGCTGATTGGAGCGATCGCCCAACTGTTGACCCAGCAAACCTATCAGCCGGTGAACCGCGATCCACAGGAAGCCGTTGCCGAAAGAGAGACCCAGGCACACTTCATCTTGATTGCGGAGCGTCCCATGCCGGAGCTCAGCGCGGCGACCAATACTCAAATTAAGGTGCCGCCCCTAAGAGTCCGCAAGGCCGATATCGAAGACTATGTGAGCTACTACATCAGTCTGATTAGCCGCGCCCGAGGCCAGCAGAAAATCTCGGTTACACCCGAGGCCATCCGCCGGTTGCAAGCCTACGACTTTCCCAATAATTTGAGGGAGCTAGAAAGCCTGGTATCTCGGGCACTGTCACAAGCCGTGCACGGCACCGTTCTCACCGAAGAAATTCTCTGGCCCTCCCAAAGCAAAAAGAAACAGTTTCGTCTCAATCTGCTGAATGCTTATCCCACTCTGCGCCGCTTCTTGCGCAGTTCGTGGTGGCCCGATCGCATCAACTATGGATTCACACTCGGCGTTTTTGCCCTCATCAACGCCGTCCTTTGGCTGGGTCCCCAGACCCGCGATCAAAACATTGCGCTCAATTTCTTTTGGGCTTGGTGGTGGCCCATCATTTTGCTGGTGTTTCCCTTCTTGGGGCGAGTCTGGTGTGCGGTGTGTCCGTTTATGATTTACGGCGAAGCATTACAGACCCTGTCGCTTAGGCTCTGGCCGCGCCAACTCAAACGTTGGCCCCGGGAAGCTGCAGAACGCTGGGGTGGATGGTTTCTTTTTGGCCTATTTGCGCTGATCCTTCTCTGGGAAGAACTTTGGGAGCTGCAAAATACCGCTTACTTATCCTCTTGCCTGCTGCTGCTCATTACCGCAGGGGCGATCGTCTTTTCTCAGTTGTTTGAGCGGCGGTTTTGGTGCCGCTATTTATGCCCCATTGGCGGCATGAATGGCCTGTACGCCAAGCTCTCAATGACGGAGCTGCGGGCCCAGCAGGGCACCTGCTCAGCCGAATGCACCACCTATCAATGCTACAAAGGGGGACCAGCCAAAGGAGAAGGACAGGAAACCGGGGGCTGTCCGATCTACTCCCATCCAGCCCAGCTTGAGGAAAATCGTGACTGCGTATTGTGCATGACCTGCCTCAAAGCCTGCCCCCATCGCTCGGTTGAGTTCAATTTGCGTCCTCCTGGCATTGAGCTGTGGACGACTCATACGCCCCGCCTTTATGAGGTAGCCCTGCTGCTGCTATTGCTCGATGGCATATTCCTCCATCGGTTGCCCGAGCTGCTACAGGCACTGGACCGGCCATTAGATCTAAGCAATTTCTGGATACATAGCGGCGCGGCGATCGCCCTCCTGTTACTGCCAGCGCTGTTGCCCCTCACGGCCCAAGCCCTACTCACAGCCATACATAAGCTGACACCAACCCGTAAACCTCGTCCCTTTCAAGAACTAGCCTATGGATATCTGCCCCTCGTACTGATGGGCACGCTGGCCCACTATCTCAGGCTCTTTTTGACCGAGGCGGGGCGAGTTTTACCCGTGAGTGCGGCGACAATTGGCCTATCGGGAGTCAATTTGCCAGTCGTTGTGGCTCATCCAGCGGTGATTGCCTTTCTGCAGGGCACATCGCTGATGATCGGAGCAGGGCTCGCGATCGTCCTCACCCAAAAAATTGCCCGCTATCCAGTACGTCTGCTACTGCCTCAGCACTTGGCAACGGTCAGCCTTACGGCCATGCTTTGGTGGCTTATTGTTGGCGTGTAACGCCCTTGACTTGAGACCCATAACATTCATTATTTTTTGTCGAAGCAATATTCAGAAAAGGGGATGGAGGCAAGCAAACTTGAGCTTCCGCAATCCCCCCTTGTTTCCCCCAATCCGGAGGAAAGGTGTATCCGGTTTCCCTATATTTAGGGATGAAGGGGCCAAAACCGGATGCAACTGCGCAAGTCCAATAAAAGAGAGATGGGTTTGATCTTTGGCGAGGTCAAGTTTGGAAGGCAGATGACCTTTGATGCACTTCGAGAACACATGCAGGACTCCATGGAGCGATGGGAGCCTCAATCGATTGACCCCTCTCTGGAAAAGTGCAACACCTATCTGTGTGAGTCTTTCTAATCTGCGGGAAGATAGGGCAGTAACGCCTGTTTAGTCTTTAAAGTCATTGCCCATGTACGACTGCATTATTGTCGGCGCTGGCCCCAGTGGTGGCGCGGCTGCTTATCATCTCGCCAAGCAAGGTCGTTCCGTATTGCTGCTTGATCGCGCGAAGCTACCTCGCTACAAGCCCTGTGGTGGCGGCGTCTCCCCCCAGGTTGCAGAGTGGTTTGACTTTGATTTCTCCCCTGCGATTTCAGTCCGGGTGCGACATATCCGCTGTACGTGGCAGATGGGCGATCCAGTAGACGCTGTTGTGCCCGCTGACGAAGCGCTTTGGATGGTGCGGCGAGACGAGTTTGACTATTTCCTCGTGCAGCAGGCACAACAGCAAGGGGCAGAGCTGCGGCAAGAGACTAAAGCCCAGGGGATTGTGTGGCAGGGCGATCGCTGGCAGGTGCAAACCTCGCGCAGGCCCGTCGAAGGCAAATTTCTCATTGCGGCTGATGGGGGACGCGGCGTGATGGCCAAGTGGCTAGGTTTTACTAAACGACGTCATCTGCTCGCCGCCGCTGTCGAGATTGAGCCTCGCAGTGAAATGCCCGCTGACCCACTGCTGTACCTTGAAATGGGTATGGTGCAATATGGCTACTTGTGGAACTTTCCCAAAGCAGACGGTTACTCCATCGGTGGCGGTGTGATGCGCGTCGGCAACCAACGGCGACAAGATCTCCGCCCGCCCATCGCAGAGTATGCGACTGAGTTCGATGTCGACATGTCGCGGCAAAAAGCCCACGGTCATCCCATTTTGGCCTGGGATGGCGATCAGCCACTTCACACACAAAACGCTCTCCTTGTCGGCGAGGCTGCCTGCGTCGTCGATCCTTTTACGGCAGAGGGCATTCGCCCTGCATTATTTAGTGGCGTCAAGGCCGCTGAGGCAATTGACCAGGCACTAAGGGGGCATCTCGATGCGTTAGCGGGCTACTCCCAGGTCATGCGCGACGAATGGGGTCAAGACATGCGCTGGGCAAAACGACTGGCCCAGGTATTTTACAAAGCGCCGCAGCTAGCCTATCGGATTGGGGTCAAGCGCCCCAACGCGGCTCCCACTATTGTGAAACTCTTTAACGGCAAACTGGGCTACGACGAGGTTGCCCAAAGGGCCATCAGCCGCTTAAGCGGAGGCTTGATGGGTGGGCGATCGCGGTAGACAACTGCGCACTAAGTTCGTCAAACCTCAGGAAAAACTTGGGAACAGCAATATCAAGCCATCTCCAGCACTACAGCTTCTGAACCTTGATCCCAGATACCTCGCAGACCGCTCTCCATTTCTGGAGCTGCATAGGTGGATGCGGCGAGGGCGATTGCAGCCACAGCAAGAACGGTATTCAAGATCGTGGTGAGTTTCATCAGAGTTACCAAAGCTCAGCGGGGGCATCTGTTCGATGGTCTTATCCTCTCCCGCTGGCACGATGCGTGGGGTGATGCCATCCGTTATCGACCTGTGCGATTTTGAGCGCTGATTGGTGCTGTAGATAGCCAAAACATGTGACGGTGATTACTGGCATCGATCCCTCATAGCAGTCTAGGGTGCACTCTTGGTAGATGACCTGATAACCATTGAGGCAAAGTGGCGCCATAAATCTCCCCGCCCCTTGGTCAGGGAAGGCAACACAGGTAGAGCAGTTGCACATTCAGGCAACTCGAACGGATGGGCTGTACGGAGCTCTTATTCAAAGCACCGAGATCACCCACAGCGAGATCAAGCAAGCCCCCGTCCGTAGCCGTCATCGCCGTATAAACTTCCCCTTAGCCGTTGGGAAACTGAGTAATGCGAGCGGCGGCGTATAGGACCATGACTCCTTTGCGCACATCAATCTGCTGTAGCTGCATTTCCATCCCTTCCAAGGCAAAGTTACGTAAATCCAGTAGCTCACTCGCCGCTTCCAATAATCTGTCCGTCAACTCTTGAAAGGAGTTTTGAGACGTCACCTGGACATCAGTAAGGATAATTTGGTTGCCCTGAGGACCAATCTTAGGCACGGCTTTAAATTCGATCTGCTGGGGTTCCTGAGTTTCTGCGATCGCCACGTCGGCACGGAAAGCCATCTTTTGGTTTCCAGGCAGTTCAAACTCAATTTGCTTCGCAGAGATATGGGTTGTTTGTCCATTGAGTTCCACTGCCACCGCTGCAATTTTTTGCCGCACAAAATCGGAATTAAAAGCTTGCTCAATATCTGCTGCGGTCAGCGTAATTACAGTTGTCGCTTGGGTGGGGCGAGTTAACTTAATTTCACCAAAAGCGGCCTTGCCAGGATCGATCGCAATGCCGTTGGTCTTCAGCTGCAACTGCTCCGTTCTCAGACTGTCTTGGACGACTAGACCTCGACCGTCGATGTCGGCAGCCTTCAGTTCACCTCCCATCAAGTCAAAGGGATCAGCTTCAATCTGCACGTTAAGTGCTTCAGCCTGCTCAAGCTGTGACGAGAGGGCAATTTCCATTGTCTTGCTGATCGCCTCTTCACCAAAGTCAGAATGCTTTTGTTCCACAGTCTTATCCCACAACGCGTAGTAACCATACAGATTAGGTGCTGGCATCGCCGTGGGACTCTTTCGCCATAGAGATTTTGAGGCCATATATAGCCTACGCAAGAGAGAGATTGGGATACCTACTCACTAGAGCCAGGATCTACAACGCGGCTAGCGAAGCAGCACTGAATAAAATTGATTAGCCCAGCACTTTGGCTTCTACCTGTTCAAGATCTTCCAGCATTTCCCGCAGAGTGAGATGCACGCTGCCATCGTTTTTCAAATGGTCCGAGCCATCGGGATTGCGTTCTCGATCCCAGGTGGTAATGAAAAGCTGGAGGGCACCAGACTCAAAAGCTTGGAGCAAACTGTGTTCGATCGCTTCATCCCGGTTGTAGGCCTGCAAAGTTGGGCCAGCGATGTCCTGCCACATTAAACGCACCAGCGTAGGCGGCGCTTGCCCGTCGACACAGGCAAAAAACCAGTTCAAAATATCTAGCAGCCGCACTGATGACCGCATCACCGGCGGGAACAAATAATCAGCTCCCTGCCGGCACTGGCAATAAAAGTCGATGAAGGTCACCGACACAGCATCCGAGTGCTTGGCTTTGAGCTGTTGGGCCTGACTGATGAGATCTTGCGTCGCTTCAGTGACATCCATGCGGTTTACCTCAACAAGCGGTATCGCTAGTGGTCAAACAATCCTCGGGCGAATAGTTAATGACGAGATCGCCCCCCAACCGGCCGTCGGCGGTTACACCAAGGGTGTCGCAATAGCCGCTACTGCCAAATTTCAGGGGGCGATCAGAAGATGGCTCAAGCGATCCACTGGGAGCGAGTGCCAGCGACTAGCCATCTCTACGGGTGGTCAAACGTGCTTACTCAGCCACGCTGAAGTGCTCTTTAAGTCGTTCTTCCTGCTCGTTGGTGAGGTTCGAACGAATGAGTTGAGCATGATCACCGCCCAACGCATCCTCAACCTTGTCGAGGGTGACATCCTCAGTCATGAGGAACAACGCTGAGGTGCCTTCAGTAATTTGGGCTCGAATCTCTTTGATGAAATCGTCATTGATCCCGTAGTCCCGAAAGTAGCCAGACAGCGCACCACTCAAAGCACCCACAGCGGCGCCAAACAGCGGTACGAAGAAAATCAAACCAAACAGCAGGCCCCAAAAGGCCCCATCAAGGGCCCCTAAGCTAATCAGGGGAAGTGCTTGTTCAGTTTTAGGCTTTTTCTTACCCTCTGGCCAGGTCACCACTGCGGCATCCTTAATGGTGATGAGATGCTGCTTTTGCAACTCTGCTAGCTTGTTCAAAACGCCCCTCGCGCCATCAGCAGAATCAAATTTCCAAACAGTAAAGTCGGCCATAAGTTAACCTGTCCTATCTAAAATCTCACGAGCGGCGATCGCGCAATCAAGCGGTTTGAGTCGACGCCACCACGCACACTGTATAGTAGGCAAGGCACGTTAAGAAGCTACTAAAGCTTCGAGTAAATTCCTGCATCAAAACAATTTTGCGGAGCCGCTGCGTCCTTCCACTTTCTCGACGAGGCCCTGCTGATCATCCATAGCTAGCGCCTCCACAGTGAGTTACTGTCGTCCTATGTTGGCAGTACGTTAGCCTGCCAACCGTAACAAAGCTTGTCATAATTGCGGCATTCATAGCTTATAGCTCCTTGACCCAGCGCCCAATAGTCTTGGGCTAACAGGCATATTTCAAGTTTTTCTGTTGGATAGAAGCTCACTCTGTATTTTCTGGAAAGCAAAGTATGGAATTTCGTAACGCGTCTAATCAAGTTTTTGGCTGGTTGGCCCAGCGTCGCCAAAAAGCTCTAGATACGGCCTATGAAGGCGCGCTGACGATTCGCAAGCTCGAAGAGGAGCTGTATGAGGGGCAAAAAATCGCCGACCAGCCTGACAAGAGCAAAACGGTATCAGACTATGCGGCCAGTTTACGCGATCGCCAATTGCTCAAGATTCGGTTCAACTTAGCTCAATTTAAGACCAACAGTTTTTTGTTCGAAGCGGAGGCGACTGCAGCGCAACCCACAGCCACAGCGGGTCTTCCAGCACCCGAAGCTGAAATTCAAAAGCAGCGACAGCCGGTCCTCGACAAGCTCGAGCTGATCGAATCGGTTATCGCTAAGTATCGCGGGGAGGGCAATCTAGCCTCATTTTTTACCGGCGATGATGAGCTGATGCCCGTGGAGACGCAGCCAGAGCCCCAGCCGGCCCGAGATCGCACATTAGACATGCCAGCGTTAGAAGCCACCAGCGATCGCCCCCGAGACAGTTTCTTGCCGCGACTGCGCTCACCCGGTAAGGAAAGTACCGCTGAATATGAACAACAGGTCATCGAGTCGCTGCGGCTCCAGCGCAAGCAGACGCAGATTGCGCTGCGGTGGTTAGCGGTGCTGCTGATCATTCCGCTATCGGTCCAGATTTTGACTAAAAATCTGGTCTTTGAACCACTGCTGGGCAACTACAGCGATCACAACCCCACCGAGATCGAACTCAATGAAGAAATTCAAGACGAGTTTGCTCGCGATTACCTATTTGCTAAGGAAAAACTCGAAGTTGCCACGTTGCTAGGTTATTACAGCGACATGGACAACGAAAGTCGTCAGGAGTATCTGCAAGAAGCCGCCTTTGATCTATGGCGTGAGGCCCGAGAAGACGAGCTCAACGGCTTGAAAAACCTCTTGGCGGACGTGGTGGCACTGCTCGTGTTTGGAGTATTGGTACTCCTGGGTCGGCGTCAGGTCAAACTCATCCGCATGGTGGCAAATCGCACGTTTTTAGGGCTGCGCGATCCCTTAAAGGTATTTTTATTCATTCTGATTACCGATATTTTCGTGGGGTTTCACTCCGCAGAGGGATGGGAGGTGATTTTGGCGGGGTCGTTGCATCACTTTGGTCTGCCCGAAAGCGAAGTCTTCATCAACACCTTCATCGCGACTGTGCCAGTGATTATTGATTCTTGTGTCAAGTTTTGGATTTTCAACTATCTCACCCGCTACTCACCGGCAACTTCCGCCATTTACGAGCGCATGAACACATAAACCAACTGGCCACCATGCACTCAGCAACCTGATCAAACAGGGCCTTTGAACGGCGCGAACTGGAGCAACGCTGATCCTCCATCAACATTCTTCGGCACAATGAGAGCGATCGCCCTACCGAGTGCTCTATGTCTGATGCCATCTCCAAGCCACACTATCCAGAAACGGCCACCGTTGACCAAGTTGACACCTACTTTGGCACCGCCGTGCCCGACCCATACCGCTGGTTAGAGGACGATCGCTCAGCCGCTACAGCCGCATGGGTCAAGGCCCAAAACGCAGTCACCTTCAACTTTTTAGAGCAGATTCCCTATCGCGGAGCAATCAAACAGCGGCTCAAGGAAATTGTGGACTATCCCCGCTATTCCGCTCCTACCAAGCGCGGCGATCGCTTTTTTTTCTTCAAAAATGATGGCCTACAGGAGCAAAGCCTTGTCTACGTACAGGATGGTTTAAAGGGCAAGCCCCGTCAGTTGCTTGATCCCAACACGTTTTCTGACGACCAAACCACCACGCTGAGCGTCTTCAATCCCTCTAAAGATGGCAAATATGCGGTTTACGGGCTTTCCGAAGGCAGTTCTGACTGGCAGCAGTACCGCATCTTAAATGTAGAAACCGGGGAACTGCTGCCCGAAACCTTGACCTGGGTTAAAGTTTCCTACCCGGCTTGGTGCGGTGAGGGATTCTTTTATGGTCGCTACGATGCCCCCACCGACGGCTCGGAGTGGTCATCTCGCAACGAGTTTCACAAGGTGTATTATCACCGCCTCGGCACCGACCAGTCAGCCGATGACTTGATTTACGAGGATGCCGACCACCCCCTCCGGTTTCATTTTGTCAGCGCCACAAATGACGAACGGTTTTTGATCCTATCCATTAGCGATCGCGGTCAGGCCAAACTGGGCAACGCTCTATACATCAAAGATTTGGCCGCAGGAGCCACAGAATTTTCGCCCCTCATCGACACCATTACCGATGAGAGTTTTTCGATTGTGGATAATCTGGGCGATCGCCTGTTGATGGTCACCAACCAAGATGCGCCTAACCGCAAGCTAGTCTCAGTCGATCCCCAAAATCCAGCTATAGAACAGTGGCAAACAGTTCTTTCTGAAAAAGCAGAACCGTTGCGCAGCGCCAGCTTAGTAGGGGGCAAACTTTTTGTTACCTACTTACAAGATGTCGTCTCTCGCGTTGACGTCTACACCCCAGAGGGCTCCCTAGAGCGATCAGTGGATTTGCCTGGCCTCGGCACCGTCAGCGGATTTGACGGCACCCCCCGAGACGCCTTCACGTTCTATATCTTTACGTCCTACACGGTGCCACCCACGATTTATCGCTACGACGTTGCCACTGGTCAGTCCAGCATGTTTCGTCGCCCCGAGATCGCCTTCAACACCGACGAATATAAGACGCGCCAAGTGTTTTATCCCAGCGACGACGGTACTCAGATTCCCCTGTTCTTAATCCATAAAAAGGGACTATCTTTGCAGAGAAATACGCCCACTTATCTGTACGCCTATGGCGGATTCAATATCTCTCTTGTGCCATCCTTTCAGGCGCAACGGGTCGCACTCCTAGAGCAGGGCATGCTGATTGCGATCGCCAATATTCGCGGCGGGGGGGAATATGGTCGCGCTTGGCACGAAGCCGCTATTCGTGAAAAGCGACCAACCGCATTCACAGACTTCATTGCCGCAGCGGAATATTTAATTTGTGAGGGCTATACCCGCACCGACAAGCTCGCGATCGAAGGCCGCTCCAACGGTGGATTGTTGGTCGGTGCCGTGATCAACCGACGACCAGATTTGTTTCGCGTTGCGCTACCGGGGGTCGGCGTGATGGATATGCTGCGCTTTCAGAAATTCACCATTGGCTGGAATTGGATTGCTGAAATGGGCTCCAGCGACAACGAAGCCGACTTTGCTTATCTCTATGACTATTCACCGCTGCACAACATCCGCGATGACGTGCCCTACCCTGCAACGCTTATCGTCACCGCTGACCATGACGATCGCGTCGTGCCGGCCCATTCCTTCAAATATGCGGCCACCCTGCAGGCTCGCCACAGCGGCGAGGCCCCAACCCTGATCCGCATCGGCACCAACTCCGGTCACGGAGCCAGTAGCCTCACCAAAGGCCTTGAGGAAACCGCCGACGTGTATGCCTTTATGTTTCACCATCTGGGCATCACACCGGAATATTCCCATCACTGATCATCCATCACTGATCATCCTCGTATCAGCTAGAAGACACGGCCTGAGCCATGACCGATGTCGGCCTTGCCGTCGACGAAGCTAGCACTGTGCGATGGCGGGTCTGTTCAGTCTCACCATATTCTCGTAACAGTGCCGCTACGCGCTTACGAATGAGCACCCCGGGGCGGTCAGTAAACATATGTTCTTCTTGGCTTGGCGTCAACGGGACATCGTAATCGGTCGACTCAAGAATCCGCTTATCTTCCAGGGTGACGGCACGATCAAACGCGATAATGTCCTCAGCAGCAGTATCGGCCTCAGTGTCGTTTCGCACGCAAAATTGCACCATCTGGGAGCGATCGTCAGCAATCGGTGTCATCGTATTCACGATGATATGTTCCAGCCCATTGGGATAGATGATCTTGAGCCGGGCGGTAAAAGGCATAAACCAGTCCATTTCCAAGGTCCGCGTCGTGCCGCCTTCATTCATGTTGAGATTTTTTTGCTGCTGCTCTGGATTGACGACCCCGAGTAGACCTTTAACGTGGATGCCGTAGGCCGTCTCTTCTACGTCTAACGAATCGGGCACTGGATGCTCATCGCTACCAAAGGTAGTCGTATGAACAAAGGTCGGGTGAGCCAAATCCAACTCGTTTTCCATTACCCGCAGCCCAGCCACCTGCCACGGCTCATAAAACTCGTGGATGATGCGATAGTTAGGCGCGTCTGCCTCTGCGATCACCGGAATATCCGCGATGGGGTCGGCCAAGCAAACCCACACATAGCCGTAGCGTGCCTGGCATCGAAAGGCCTCTACCTTGTAAGTGGCGGGGATCGCTTTACCTTGAGCTAACTGAGGCACTTTGACACACTGCCCCACAGCATCAAACTCCCAACCATGGAAAGGACAGCGAATGCAACCATTATCCACACTGCCCAAAGACAGCTTCGCCGTCCGGTGACAGCAGCGATCTCGCACGGCAGCAGGCTGTCCCGCCTTATCTAACCACACCACTAACGACTCCCCCAGCAGCTCAAAGGTCTGCAGCCCATCAGCCAACATCTCCAAGGGAATGACTGGATACCAAAAGTGTCGAAAAATTGGCTGCCGAGTAACTAACATAGGTCCTACATGGAGCGGTATTAAGCTGTATACAGCACTCACGGTATGCAAGTTTGTATGCTGACATACGATACACAATTCGCTGTGTCATACCACTCTCTCCCAATTTCAAGGAATACTCAGCCGCCCGCCCGCCCGTCCTTCTCCCAGCCCAGTTCACCTCGACGTTAGGACTCTTCTACAATATCGACCAGGTGAATATTTGTTTCTGGTATCTCCAGGTATTAAGCTTTGCATCATTGATAGCCCCCGTCTTGACCTCCTAATGACTGATCAAATCGATTTGTTTGGTGCATCTGCCGCCAAACCCCCCGCAGATTTCGACATTGAAACGATCCCCACCAGCGCTAGCGTACCGATACCACCCGGAATTTACGAAGACTTAGAGACCCTTGGCCGCCACTGTAACCATTGCCAGCGCTGCGGGCTCGCCGCCGGTCGTACCAATGTTGTTGTCAGCCGTGGCAATCCCCAAGCCCCCATCATGATAGTCGGTGAGGGAACGGGGCAACAAGCGGACGAACAAGGACTACCCTTCGTGGGTAAATCGGGCCAACTCCTAGAAAAGATCCTGGCGGCTGTCCGGTTAGATTCGGCGCAGGATGTCTACATCTGCAATGTTGTGAAATGCCGCCCACCTGGCAATCGGACCCCCGCAGCAGACGAATCCGCCGCCTGCAAAGGCTACCTACTAGAGCAAATTCGCCTCGTCGATCCCAAAATTATCCTCATGACCGGCGCTACGGCTATGAAAGGCTTAACGGGAGAAAAACGCGGCATCACCAAAGTTCGAGGCCAGTGGACCGAGTGGCAAGGCCGCTGGTGCATGCCCATCTTTCACCCAGCATATCTTTTGCGCAATCCCTCCCGTGAAAAAGGTGCCCCCAAGTGGCTCATGTGGCAAGATATCCAAGCTGTGCGCGCCAAGCTGGATGAACTAGCTGCGGCTGAGGCCTGAGTGTCTTCTTCGCCATTGCTGCTGACAGTACCTCTACCCAAGGAACTTAAATCATCGTCTCTTTGAAGATGTCAGCAGCAAGCGGTGCAGTCTCACATAGCCATAATTCTGGTGGCCTTTCAGCCAACGAACCAAGTTCCACCAGTTGCCCAGGCTTTACGGCGCTAGCCTTTGCCGCCGATTGAATTGGCTAGCGGCTCCAGCCTGACGACATCTAGCCGATGTTCCAAAGACAGTCAACAGTACATATCGTTTCTGTATGTTTAGCATTTTGGAATATAAATCATTTAGATAAAGATTCCTTTACAGAAATCCAGAATTTAGGTGAAATAGCTATGAGGCTACAAACATTCCGTGAAGTATGACAGTCACTTTGTGAATTACTAGGGTCAGCTCGAATCCTCTAAGCCAAGAGGTTTGGTGCCCAGACATAGAATGTCACTTCACCGCAGACCCGAGCTTACATTTTGGATGCCAGTAGTTCTACTGAATGTTTGAATCGTATAGGCTCTGTATATCAAGTGTAAAAACCGACGTCAAGCTTACGTAGAAAGATTAGATTTTATATTAAGCATCTAGTATCTACGGCAGTCAGAGCAAAGCCGTCGCCGATCGATTAGAGCGTTCTACAGGGGCATCGGGCGCGAATCAATATCGTTTATGCCGATTAAGGGCATTTGTTACTGTGAATCAAAGGGTAGCCTATCCAAGTCGTTCAGTCAGTCCTCAAGAGCAGGCGCTCTATGACCATTTACTCGCCTACGCCGAGCATGAAGCACCGGAACAGCTAATTGAGCGTTTTCAAGCACTGTTTATTGAAGGCGTTGGATATAACAACCATGAAGTTGTCTCTCTGCTAGATGCGATCATTTCCGATCGTGAGGCTGAAGAGTACTTCCACTTCGTACTTAATCGCTGCTGTCATATCCTAATTAATCGCTGGCAGGGTAATTCGCAGTTTCAATATGCAATTCCACAACTGGTCGACCTGTTTGAGCGTTCCCCCACAGCTGAAGTCAGAGAATACACTCGTCATCGGCAAGTGCGGCAGTTGCACAACGTTGTCAGGCAGTTCACTAAAACCGAGCAATACTTAACCCTCAAGCGACTATCTTGCCTGATTGACGCCGACAGTCACCAACAGAATGAGCAGCGTCCGCTCGGCAACCTGATTCAGCGCTATCCCTATTTGTATGAATACTGCTTAGTCAGTGAAGACAGCCCTGAAGCTCACCATCGGCACATCCGTTATATGCAGGCTCAAGCTCAACAGCAGTTTGAGGTCAACCTCTCCCACTATGTAACCTATCGGGTGCGTCAGGCCCGCTTAAAAAAACTATCCCCTGACCAAAGGAACCTACAGCGACTCAAACCGGTTAGCAACCCGACCTTGTTAAGCGATCGCGAATTAGTCAGTTCACTTAACCAGTTTTCTGGAAAGGTTTACCAAGGGCAAAATTATTGTGATTCTGCCCAACTCTTTTTACAGCAGACTAAAACTGCTAACTTTGGGGAGTTTAAGCGTAGCCTTTATGACTATTTAGGAACGTCTATCGACCCTGTCTATGGCCAGCGCAAGTTTAACAAGTTACTCTCGACACAATTGGAGCATACGTTACCGCAAAATGAGGATCAACCTCTCAACGATTTCTTGATGATTCGCACCTGCAGCCAACTCTTGAACTTCTTAGTGCTTGAGTCTTCTGCAAATCCCCAGCATTTCATCTTTATCGATTTAATTAATAATTTGGGCCCCTTATCAACAACCGGATTGCTTATCAAATTAGTGCTCGTATGTCGCAAGGTTAAGCCTTACTTAGAAAAGCGCTTTTCTACACTGTTCAGTCATTACGAAACGTCAACTCAAAATAATGTTCAATGGCTAGTCAAAGTGTTCGAAAACCTCAACGTTGCCCTCAGTATGACGTTTGGCTCTACGGACGTATCTCACTTACTCATGCTATAGGGGTTTTTGGGTAGTAGATAGTTCCGTTCAAAAATGAATCCCATACTGTCTGACTGAATAGTCACAAAAACTCGCCCTTCATTTAGAACAGATATTCTTAATACTGAAGTAAAGCTGATCGGAATTTGACTGGATTGACGGCTATTAGACTGGCAGCGCGATCGCTTCAGCTCAACCGATTGTATACCTAAAAATAATATACTTGTTAGTTATAAAGACCATCAATGACATCCATGTTGAGCTTTTGAGGTTCTGTGATTTAACGGTATCCATGGGACCTCAAAGTAAGCATGATTAAAGCAAGATTCACTGAGCCAAGCATGGCGATTCTAGTCTTTTGAACCTGCATGCGTATCGCTGATATCCGACAATCGAACATCCGACAGTTTGAGCCTATGCTCTAGGTCTTCGAATATAGGTAGCTTCTTACGTAGATTTTGCTTTGTTTCTCGTTTACATTGATGTAATATCACCAAGAGTCTACAACAGTTGTCTTGATTAGGTATTAGTACTCGAATGTCTTGAATGCCTAATACATCTTCAACGAGATGACCGACCTCCAAGCATCTACTACCCATTGCTAATATGTCATCTATACTTGCGACTCCACAGCTTCAGTCCGCGATCAACACTGAAGTCGCGGACTATACCGCTGATAAATCACTCATCCACGCCATCAGATTTACGGTATTTGTTCAAGAGCAAAACATTCCACTCGAGCTCGAAATTGACAACTACGATCCGGTATCGCACCATGTTTTGGCTTTTTACGGCAATGTTCCAGTGGGAACTGGGAGATTAGCACCAAGTGGAAAGATTGGCCGCGTTGCGGTTGTTCGTCCCTGGCGCCGCAAAGGAGTCGGGCTCCAACTCATGCGCCGTCTGTTTGAAGTAGCTAAACAGAACTACCATGATGAAGTTGTGCTGTCAGCACAGCGCCATGCCATCAAATTCTATGAAAAATTAGGCTTCCAAAGTGAAGGCGATGAATTTTTAGAAGTGGGTATCGCCCATGTAACTATGCGCAAGCAGATATCATGATTTTGATGCATTGATTCCCCTTTCTGGGTCGCTAAATTGACTCACTGGTTAGCATCGTTCTAAGGATGATCAATGGAAACAGGGCCATAGCTGCTCATCATGGATGATTATCGTTGGGAAAACAAGCGCAGCCGTAAGACTCTCAACTTGGCCGCCACATAAAAGGGCAGTTGATAATACTCTCCAAACAACCAGAACACGAGTAGGCTATGGGCAAACAAAGTCACCATAGCCCAAACGGTTGAAAAGGGGGTGCTAGAGGTGGGATGCAAAGGGGGAAAGAGATTACCCGATAGCCATATAACGCCGGCAGGTACAACAATCAGCAAAACTGCTAAGAGCAAGATCATTCCGGATAGCGCTTGCTCTTTTTCCCCCCGAGCCAATCGCCAGGTTCGGCCGTTCCATGACCAAGTTAGAGGTTGACTGCTATCTACGACCTGAACTTGCTGGTTAACTAAATTGGCCGACAGGATGTGGCGACAAAATTCGCAGGCAAAAGCCTCGGTCAAGACGATCGCCTCAATGCGACCCTGACGGCAGATTGGGCAAGGAAAGGCGTCACTCAAAGTCAGCGGTCGCTCTAAGGGCAGTTCCATAAAAAGCTCAACTTGCGTCGGCAATGCCAACACGGCCATAAACAGCAATCCTGGTTTCCATGCTGACACAGGTTTCAGAAATTTGTCTAAACCGGAAGGTCAACCATCCGACGGTGGCCTAGCATTTCACCTAGCAGTGTTTTATGCGCCGCTATGATTAGGATTAGTCCTGTATCAGCGCCACCGATTTTCAACTTGCAAGCCGACGCTGCACAATCCTGCTCCTGACCGCCCCCTTCAAAGTTGGAGCAGACCAAAGGCTAGTGAGCAGCGAGACTTGAGCTTGAGGTGTTGACGTCGCGCTCCGAGGAGTAGTAGGGCCGCCGCTATAGCTGGCAACCACTATTTCAAAATTTTAGGCTACCCCACCATGCGCACATATTCTTTGCCTTCATATTCCAATATGACTTTAGGCTCCTGCTCGGACAAGTCGATCGCCTTTAGCCGAATTTGACCGCCTGCAAGCAGATCGCCCTCGAACAGATGACGACTTGATTGCCCTTGACCTTCTCGCACAATCACTCCAACGCGATCGCCAACCTGAACCACTCCAGTCAGCTCTACCGCCTGGATCGGCGTTTGAGGAAAAGCCTCGGCAGCCGGCAAAGTACTAGGTAGTGACGGAATGGGTAGAGGATTCGCTGCTACTGGAATTGAAGGTACAGCAGCTGGAGAATTCAATGCCGGAATCGGCGGCAAGTCAGGTGCTCGGGCGATAGAGGTCGTCGGTAAAGCGGGTGAAATCGCCTCTCGGTCAGAGCTAATTGGCACTGAGGTAGCTGGCTGTTGTAACGGTTGCGGGCGCGATGTCGTCGTTGCCCCAATCGACTGCGTAATTGGAGCAAACGGATCAGGGCGACCAGACGCCACGACTGATAAGCGATCATCGCTTGGAGTAGACCGGACAAGTTCGCTGGGAGTTGCAGCTTTACGCAACTCGGCCGACAGGGAAATCATGGGCGACTCAAACAGTTCATTGGCTGTGCCGGTATCTGCCGCATTGGTCGGCGGAGCCAGAGTAGTCTTCGTGGATTGAGCATTAGAATTCGCTTGCAGAGCAACTCTCAAAGCACCGCCAACAACGGCGGCAAAAATGACCACCCCAATTACTATCCACTGGGGTCGTTGACGTAGCGCAGTTAGATTCATAGCTTTTCTTGCCAGAAAGACAAGCTCCCCACCATCGCGTTCAAGGATAGCGAATATTCTTGATAGTGGCGCATGCAACGAGAAACCTATCGTGACGCGATCCACAGGTGAGATAACGCAGTTGATACGTTGTGCCCCATCACCGGCAGAAAATCAGCCTAATATTTGATGCGATCACGATCTTTATTGAGTCCCGCATGTTTTTCGATGTAGCTGATGATAGTACCTGCAACATCGAGTTCGGTATATTTTTCAATGCCCTCTAACCCAGGCGAAGAGTTCACTTCCATGACTACAGGACCATGATTGGACCGCAATAAATCGACCCCCGCTACACGTAACCCCATCGCCTTCGCTGCTCGCACAGCAGTACTACGTTCTTCCGGCGTAAGCTTCACTTTTGCAGCGGAGCCACCCCGATGCAGATTTGAGCGAAATTCACCTGGGGCTCCCTGTCGCTTCATCGCCGCAATAATTTTATCGCCGACGATAAAACAGCGGAGGTCAGCTCCTTTGGCTTCTTTAATGTATTCCTGCACCAGAATATTGGCATCCAAACCGCGAAAGGCCTCAATGACAGATTTTGCCGCTTGATACGTTTCCGCCAAGACGACACCGATTCCTTGGGTGCCTTCGAGGAGCTTGATGACCAAAGGAGCACCGCCCACCAGATCAATCAGACCATCAATATCTTGAGTTGAGTGGGCAAACCCGGTTACGGGTAAGCCAATTCCTCGGCGGGCCAAAATTTGCATGCTGCGTAATTTGTCGCGCGATCGCGATATGGCCTGAGACGTATTTGCCGTAAAGACACCCATAATTTCAAACTGCCTGACAACGGCTGTGCCGTAAAACGTATTGGAAGCCCCTATTCGCGGAATAATCGCGTCAACCTCTAGCAGGGGCTTGCCTTGATAAAGCACTTTTGGACTATGGGAGGTGATATCCATGTAGCAGCGCATATGGTCGATGACACGCATTTCGTGTCCGGCAGCCTCACCCACCTCTTTTAACCGTCGAGTCGAGTACAGGTTACTATCACGGGAGAGGATCACTATTTTCATGGCAGATCAGGTTCATCAACTTCTTCAGAGGGGAGCAGGGCTCGACTCGCTTTGCTCATCAAATAAGATCCTCCAGGATCCACTAAAAATCGACGCCTCACAGCTTCTCGGCCCAACAACATACGAAAACCCATTACGTCTCGGTTAGTTAGCGTCAGTTCGATATCCCACTGATATTTGCCGAGGGATAACACCGTTCTAATCACCGGCCGCTCCTGTACTTGGCCACCGGAGTTGCGAATTTGGCGCTTTTCTAAGAGCGGAGCAGTGGCGCTGACGACAGTTGACATATCCCTCTGAATGGGATGTACCTTAAAGCACACCATTGCCACCCCGGCCTCATCAAAATACTCAACGGCGACCGCATGCAAAGCGGAGGTTCTTGCACCGGTGTCAATTTTTACTTTGACATGATCGACACCCAACTGAGGCAATGCCACCCATTCGCGCCAGCCGATTGAGACTTGGGGTAGAGAAGATTCGGTGGAGGCAATCGGTTTCACAGAGCTAAATCTAAACCATTCAGATCCTATCGGAATGACGGTTTGCCTAGGTAAAGTCCGCCACCATAACTTAATAATGGTTCGAAAATCGTTGAACGATTGGGGGCGATATCGTGCATGCCTTTTTCTCTAAACGACATAAAACATTGATTCAACAAGACCTAAATAGGTGAGTTACAATTGTTAAGATTGACTACTGTCTAGGGACATCCCTTTACGCGATCGCACCTTTCTAAACATCACAGGATTTCTAAGAAATCATGACTCTTCCCATTCGCAACGTCGCTATCATTGCTCACGTTGACCACGGCAAAACTACGCTTGTTGATGCGCTCTTAAAACAGTCCGGCATTTTCCGTGAGGGGGAAGACATTCCTGACTGCGTAATGGATTCCAACGATATTGAGCGCGAACGGGGCATCACTATTCTTTCCAAGAATACCGCTGTTCGCTACAAAGACACTCTCATTAATATTGTTGACACCCCTGGCCACGCCGACTTTGGCGGCGAGGTGGAGCGAGTTTTAGGCATGGTTGATGGTTGCATTCTGATCGTCGACGCCAACGAAGGTCCGATGCCGCAGACGCGTTTCGTACTCAAAAAGGCTTTGGAAAAAGGACTACGGCCAATTGTTGTCCTTAATAAGATTGACCGTCCCCAGGCAGATCCCCACGGCGCTATTAATAAAGTGTTAGACCTGTTTATTGAACTCGGGGCTGATGATGACCAGTGCGAGTTTCCTTATCTATATGCATCAGGCCTCAGTGAATTTGCCAAGAAAGAGCTAGACGACGAAGAGAAGGATATGCAGCCGCTCTTCGAAGCTATCCTTGACCATGTTCCCCCGCCAGTTGGAGATGCTGAGAAGCCCTTCCAGCTTCAGGTCACAACGCTCGACTATTCTGAGTATTTGGGTCGCATCGTGATTGGCAAAATCCACAACGGCACTGTGAGTGTGGGCCAGCCTGCTATGCTCATCAACCGCGAAGGTAAGCATGTTAAGTCTAAAATTACTAAACTGCTAGGCTTTGAGGGGCTCCAGCGCATTGAAATTGAAGCAGCCAGCGCTGGGCAAATTGTAGCGATCTCGGGTTTCTCCGATGCCAACATTGGGGAAACCATTGCCTGCCCTGATAACCCCGAAGCCTTGCCACTCATCAGCGTCGATGAGCCGACCCTGAGCATGACCTTCGCTGTTAATGATTCACCATTTGCAGGCCAAGAAGGCAAATTTGTCACTTCTCGTCAGTTGCGCGATCGCTTGATGCGCGAGCTTGAAACTAATGTGGCACTGCGAGTAGAGCCTACCGACTCACCGGATCGCTTTTCAGTCTCGGGTCGGGGCGAACTGCACCTCGGCATTCTCATCGAAAACATGCGCCGTGAAGGCTACGAGTTTCAAGTTTCTCAGCCCCAGGTAATTTTTCGCGAGGTCAATGGCACCCCCTGCGAACCATACGAACTGCTCGTTCTAGATATTCCTGAAGATGCCGTTGGAGGCTGCATGGAGCGCCTAGGTCAACGCCGTGGAGAAATGCAAGACATGCGCATTACAGGCAATGGGCGTTCTACGTTAGAGTTCGTGGTGCCGGCTCGGGGGTTGATTGGCTTCCGGGGCGAGTTTATGCGCCTATCCCGCGGTGAAGGTCTGATGAACCACAGTTTCTTAGAATATCGACCGATGAGTGGCGAAGTTGAAACTCGCCGCAATGGCGTGTTGGTAGCCTTTGAGGAAGGCACAGCAACCTTCTATGCACTGAAAAATGCGGAAGACCGTGGCGTTTTCTTTATCACACCAGGGACAAAGGTGTACAAGGGGATGGTGATTGGGGAAAACAATCGGCCCCAAGACTTAGAGCTGAATGTCTGCAAGACTAAGCAACTTACCAATCATCGCTCAGCCACAGGCGATGAACTCGTACAGCTACAGACGCCAATGGAAATGAGCCTAGAGCGCGCCTTGGAATACATCAGCGCTGATGAAATGGTCGAAGTAACTCCTGAGTCCATCCGTATCCGCAAAATCTCGAAAAAGCTTGTAAAGCGATAAAGCCAAACGCCTACCTTGAAAGCTGTAAACACCCCTTATTCAGTCTCATGCTGACGAGGGGTGTTTTGCTATATCTGTCTGCATGAGAACCCCCAAATCAATCTCATATCGAAATCGCTCTGATGCTCTCATGGATTTTCCCAGCCCTGTGTGGCATTGCACCGTGACAGCTCGGCAAGTTATCTCATAAAGGGAACCGCGCTGCTCCGATACCTATGTGAAGTTCGGAGAACAGACGATAAGGGTTTTGAGGCCTGCCCTCCAACAGGGTTGCCTTCAACAGTGGTCACAGCCCAAAACACGGTAGCTACGTTCAACAGCTATTGTCAAGGCTTCTTACCAACCTTGATGGATTTTCTACATCTGAGCACTTGAGCTGACCACAGCAGCATCTGTCACATCCGACTGGCACACCTCCAGCCGTATAGCGCTACAACAGTTACATAGCCAAAGCTTCGGCTTTGCTCTGCAACATCTGTGTCTCTGTATAGAAAAGGATTTCCCATGAAAGCAAGAATTGTTTCGCTCGCTGCTCTGACTTTAATTGGTTCGATCGCACTCAGCCATGCTGCCCAAGCCCAAACCCCTACAACCAACAACTACAACTATGTGGGGCTAGGATTGGGTGTAGGTGACTTGGGCGATAGCGACCTTGGCTTAGCCATCAATAGCAAACTGACAGTCGGCAATCAGGTTTCTGTTCGTCCTGGCTTAATTACTGACTTTGATTTTTCCGATGGCCAAACTTCTTTCACCTTACCGGTGACGTACGATTTCAACCCTATTACGCCAAATGGCAAACTCCTGCCCTACGCAGGAGGAGGTATTGCCGCCAAAACGGGAGATGATAGCGAGATCGCACCTCTGTTAACCGCCGGAGTCGACTATCGCCTGTCTGACAAGGTCACCATCAACGGCTCTGTAAACTGGTCGATCTATGAGAACAGCGATGTCAATGGAGTATTAGGTGTCGGCTACACCTTCTAAAACTATCGCCAACTATGAGCAGTATTGGGTGTACAAGTTTGTACACCCACGAGAGGCGCAACCCACGGCGTCTCTTTCCTGTTCTCAACACTAAGACTGCCCTCGATTCCCAAAGAGTGCCGCCTCTGTCAGCAACCGACCAAATGCTCTAAAGAAAAGAGACAAGGTTAAACCTTTCTCGATCCTGGAAAGACAAAAATTTCAAGTTCTATTCCCAAACATCTTTCAGGGCAGTACGGGCCGCTAAATGGTTGCGAGTAGCCATTAATATCTCCGCTTCACGCTCTAAACGATTGCGGGTGCTGACCATCTCCAATAGCGCTTGCTGCTCATCGGCAGCATCATAGAGGTTGCTCGCAACCCAATAGGATAGCTCTTGAGGCATTGAAGGAATATTGCTGGGCAACTCTACTTCGCGGCTAGTCAGTTTTGCTGAGAGGTGAACAACATCGCGCAAGAGTTGATCAACTTCTCCTACGAGAGTAGAAAGGTCTTGATCAGCTGGTTGATCATCGATCCATTCAACTAAACCAACAAGATAGGGTTTTTCCCTTACGTAATCTAAAACTCGAAAACGTTGCTTACCAACGGTCAGCATTTTCATGCGATCATCTGGCAGTTTTTGGGAATGTAAGACCTCAGCAGAGCAGCCAATACGGGCTGGTTCTTTAGTTTCAGGATCAAACATCAATACTCCAAAGCTGCGATCGCCTTGGAGTATCGTATTCATCATAATCCGGTAGCGAAACTCAAAGATATGAAGGGGGAGGTGCGCTCCCGGGAAGAGCACCAATTCAGGCAGAGGAAAAAGTGGAATTTCTCTAACAGCCAATGAAGAAGCAGGCATGTATCTCAAGGTGCCTAGTAGCAATAGTGACAAAGCCTATAGGTCTTAACTACGAAGACTTTGCATTTACATTCTATCGCATCAAATTTTCAGGGGTGGGCCAGGCCCAATAACAGATAGCACTATCACGACTCTGCAAGCCTCATTGACCAAGAAAAAACGCCTACAGCTTTACTTCAATATCTACACCAGCAGGCAGGTCAAGCTTCATCAGTGCATCAATCGTCTTAGAGGAAGGTTGATAAATGTCGATAATGCGGCGATGGGTGCGGGTTTCGAAGTGCTCTCGGGAGTCTTTGTTAACGTGGGGCGATCGCAACACACAATAGATTTTTCGCTTTGTTGGCAACGGAATCGGACCAATCGCAGTCGCATTGGTTCGGTTAGCCGTATCCACAATCTTTTCACAAGAAGTATCCAAAAGACGACGGTCAAATGCTTTGAGGCGAATACGAATTTTTTGCTGCTGAATAGTTGCCATGCAAGTTTACCTAAGCCAAGTTTTCAAGGTTCAGAAAAGTCCAAGGGGACCTGTCAATCTAATCATATGGGGAGAGCCTTCAAAGAAACACTCTCCCCACCAAATTTCTAAGTGTCTTATTCGAGAATCTTAGAAACCACGCCTGCACCGACGGTACGACCGCCTTCACGAATAGCGAAGCGCATACCATTTTCAATCGCCACCGGGTTGATGAGCTTCACAGTCATCTTGATCCGGTCACCAGGCATCACCATCTCTACCTTCTCACCTTCGTCAGAAGTGTATTCCTCGATAGAACCAGTTACGTCTGTTGTTCTGATGTAAAACTGAGGCTTATAGCCGGCGAAGAACGGAGTGTGACGTCCACCCTCCTCTTTCTTGAGGATATAAACTTCACCCTCAAAAGTGGTATGAGGAGTGATAGAACCAGGCTTAACAAGCACCATGCCGCGCTCGATGTCTTCCTTCTGGATACCCCGGAGCAGAACACCGACGTTGTCACCAGCTTGCCCCTCATCCAAGGTCTTTTGGAACATTTCAACACCTGTCACAGTTGTACTGCGGGTGTCTCTGATCCCAACGATTTCAATCGTTTCACCAACCTTGATGATGCCACGCTCAATTCGCCCAGTTGCGACAGTCCCACGACCAGTAATAGAGAAGACGTCCTCAACCCCCATCAAGAAAGGCTTATCAACGTCGCGCTCTGGAGTCGGAATGTACTCGTCAACGGTGTCCATCAGCGCGAGAATCTTGTTGCTCCACTCGCCTTCACCGCCTTCCTCAACGGCCTTGAGAGCAGAACCGACGGTGATGGGGATATCGTCGCCGGGAAAGTCATACTCGCTAAGAAGTTCGCTGACTTCCAACTCTACCAGCTCAAGCAGCTCTTCATCATCCACCTGATCTTCCTTATTCAAGAAGACAACCAGAGCCGGTACACCGACCTGGCGCGACAACAAAATGTGCTCTCGAGTTTGAGGCATGGGGCCATCGGCGGCCGAGCAGACCAGAATAGCGCCATCCATTTGTGCAGCACCCGTGATCATGTTTTTCACATAATCTGCGTGCCCGGGGCAGTCTACGTGAGCATAGTGACGGTTACCAGTCTCATACTCAACGTGAGCCGTGTTAATAGTAATCCCACGAGCCTTTTCTTCAGGTGCAGCATCGATGTCAGCGTAGTTACGAGCCTTAGCACCACCTGACTTAGCCAAAGTCATCGTGATCGCTGCTGTCAACGTGGTCTTACCATGGTCAACGTGACCGATAGTACCAATGTTGACGTGAGGTTTGTTTCTTTCAAACTTCTCTCGTGCCATTTACTTTACGTGTCCCTAAACTAAACCTACGCGTTCCCAGTGTTTTTAGCGATGATGGGCTCTGCCACATTGCGAGGAACTTCCTCATAATGGCTAAACTCCATCGAAAAAATGCCACGACCCTGAGTTCTGGACCGGATATCTGTGGCATAACCAAACATCTCAGCCAAGGGAACTTTAGCAGTAACCTTGGTGATGCCTTCTTCAGATCCCATACCCTCGATATGACCTCGACGAGCGTTGAGGTCACCAATAACGTCCCCTAGAAAATCATCGGGGACTTCGACCTCAACCTTCATTGTAGGTTCGAGAAGTACAGGAGAAGCTTTTAAGACGCCCTCACGCATAGCCATCGACCCCGCGATCTTGAAGGCTACCTCTGATGAATCAACATCGTGATAAGAGCCATCTACCAGAGTAACCTTTAAATCGATGACAGGATACCCGGCTAGGATACCAGATTCACAAGCCTCTTTCATACCCTGCTCAGCAGGAGCAATGAATTCTTTGGGGATAGTCCCTCCAACGATCTTGGAGACAAACTCAAACCCGCTGCCTGCTTCGGCTGGTTCCAATTCAACTACGACGTGGCCGTATTGACCTTTGCCGCCACTCTGGCGGATAAATTTCCCTTCAACCTGCGTAGATTGGCGAATGGTTTCACGGTAAGCGACTTGGGGATTACCAATATTAGCCTCCACTTTGAATTCACGCAGCATCCGATCAACCAAGATATCGAGATGCAGCTCACCCATACCGGCAATAACCGTTTGATTAGTTTCCGGATTAATACTGACCTTAAATGTCGGGTCTTCATCAGAAAGCGACTGCAGCGCTTTTGAGAGCTTGTCCATATCCTGTTGAGTCTTAGGCTCAACCGCTACCGAGATCACTGGCTCAGGAATATAGAGTGACTCTAAGATAATCGGCTCTTTGGGATCACAAATAGTGTCGCCAGTAAAAGTATTCTTGAGCCCTAAGACCGCGCCCAAATCCCCGGCTCGCAGTTCGTCCACCTCGATACGATCATCTGCCTTCATAACGATTAAACGCGAGATTCGCTCTTTTTTCTCTTTAGTCGCGTTGAGGATATAGCTCCCTTTCTCCAAAACACCGGAGTAGACTCGAATAAACGTCAGCCTTCCATAGGGATCAGCCATAATCTTGAAGGCGAGGGCTGCAAAGGGAGCATCATCATCCGCTGGGCGACTCGCTTCGCTGCCATCGGGCAGTAACCCTTGAATAGGAGGCACCTCAGTTGGCGCAGGCAAATAATCAACCACTGCATCTAGCAGAAGCTGAACACCTTTGTTCTTAAACGCAGAACCACAGAGCATGGGAACGATCGCTCCAGTAAGTACTGCTCGGCGAATACCAAGGACAACTTCAGATTCACTAAGCGCTTCCCCCTCCAGATACTGTTCCATGAGCGTATCGTCAGTCTCGGCGATCGCCTCTAGCAGCTCTACACGGTACTGCTCAGCGGTCTTGCGAACGCTCTCAGGAATATCAGTATCCTCCATATCCATACCGAGATCGTCGTTGTAAATGCGAGCACGCATTTTCACTAAATCAACAACGCCGGTGAAACCATCTTCGGCACCAATCGGGATCTGGATCGGCACAGCATTAGCTTTAAGGCGATCGCGAATCTGTTGATGTACACGAAAGAAATTCGCGCCCGTGCGATCCATTTTGTTGACAAACGCAATGCGCGGCACACTGTAGCGGTTTGCCTGTCGCCAAACTGTTTCTGACTGTGGCTGCACACCACCAACCGAGCAAAATACCGCAATCACCCCATCTAAAACTCGCATTGAGCGCTCGACTTCGATTGTGAAGTCAACATGCCCTGGAGTATCAATGATGTTGATCTGATGATAACGCCAAGTGGTGCTAATGGCAGCAGCAGTAATGGTGATGCCCCGCTCTCGCTCCTGCGCCATCCAATCGGTAACCGCCGTACCATCATGAACCTCACCAATTTTGTGAACTACGCCAGAGTAGAACAAAATTCGTTCAGTCGTTGTTGTCTTGCCTGCGTCAATATGAGCGGCAATCCCAATATTTCTGATTTGTTCTAAGGGATTTGTGCGTGCCACAGCGATCTCCTAAGGCAATGCAGACTAGCTGATGCCTAGTCTATCGTTTTGTATATCGAATGTCTGAGCTACCGCTCTGGGCAAGCCACTTAGTAGCGATAGTGAGCAAATGCTTTATTGGCCTCTGCCATGCGGTGAGTTTCTTCACGCTTACGCACTGCACTACCTGTCTCATTAGCGGCATCCATCAATTCATTGGCAAGTTTCATTGCCATGGTCTTGCCACCACGGGAACGAGAGAACTGAGTGATCCACCGCAGGGCCAAAGCAGTGCCTCGGTCTTGGCGAACTTCCATCGGAACCTGATAGGTTGCACCACCGACTCGACGAGCCTTGACTTCGACCAAGGGGGTCACATTACGCACCGCTTCTTCGAAGACTTCTAACGGATCGCTGCCCGTACGTTCGCCAATAATCGTAAAGGCATCATAGACGATGTGATTAGCAACAGACTTCTTACCGTCAAGCATAATGCGTCGGATCATCATACTGACGAGTCGACTGTTGTAAACGGAGTCAGGCGGGACAACACGTTTTTGTGCAGAAGTACGGCGAGACATATTTAAATAATCCTTTTAGGCTCAGATGAGATGAAATTGGCAACACAATAGATGTCAGTAGCAAAAGCCGCAAACCACCCTTAGGTCAGCATTGCAGCAATAAATCGGCGAGTAGCGGTACGAGTTACTCTTTAGGCTTTTTGGCACCATACTTAGAGCGGCCTTGCTTACGGTCTTTTACGCCAGCAGTGTCAAGGGTGCCACGGATGATGTGATAGCGAACACCTGGCAGATCTTTGACTCGACCACCGCGAATCATGACAACTGAGTGTTCCTGCAAGTTATGGCCAATACCAGGAATATAAGCAGTCACTTCAAAACCCGAAGTCAAACGAACCCGAGCCACCTTACGTAAAGCCGAGTTAGGCTTCTTGGGAGTGGTTGTATACACACGGGTACATACTCCCCGACGCTGAGGGCAGCTTTTTAAGGCAGGAGACTTGGTTTTGTCTTTTAACTTGGCTCTTTCTGAGCGGACTAACTGCTGGATTGTTGGCATTGGGTCGTCGAGTTAACTAAATAGAAAGCTAATATTGATGTCACAAGCTCTGATTGTACCCAAGAAAAACCAGCATTGTCAACGACAAATATTTTGGCGAGGGAAAACACCCATAAAGATGCAAGCTGTCCTATCGCTAAGTGTTAAGAAGATGATCCAGCCGATCATTTGAGGGGCCTGGTCAAGAGCTCGTGCCCTACCGAGAAAAGGCTACTGCATCGCATTGATTTGACTGATAACCTGTTGAATTTGAAACGCATCCGGTGCATTGGGATGGTTCAGCAGGTAGTGCTTCAAATCTGATTTAGCCTCTAGCAGTCGGCCCTCTCGGTAATAAATCAGGCCCCGATCGCGCCGTTCTAACAAAGAATTGGGAATCAGCAGTAGAATGCGGTCAATCGCAGCCAGCGCCCGGGGAATATCTTGCTGTTGTAGATATATCACTTTGAGATTCGTGAGCATCCGGGAAAGAAAGGGTTTGGTCCCGATGGGATCTAGATGCTGTGGCAACATGCGAGCATCTTTGCCATACATCAGCTTGATGCGATCGCGACAGTCCTCTTCAAACATGACTTCACCTTTATGAAAGGCGTCGACGAAGATCGCCATATCAGCTAAGGTAGGGCGCACGAGGAAATGTCCCGGCATCCCCACCCCGGCCATGGGAAAATCGATGCGTTTGGCCAGCTCTAGATACACCAGCGACAAGGTAATTGGAATGCCTGTGCGCCGGTCTAGGACCTGGTTGAGGAAACTATTTTGAGGATTATAAAAGTCTTGGCTATTGCCAACAAAGCCTTGGGCCTCAAACAGATATTCGTTGAGGGCACGAATGATCTTGAGGGGATAGGCCTCAGCCGGCAAGCGATCGCGGAGTGCGTCGGCCATGCGGTCTAAGCGGGTCAAATAAGCACCACAGTCTAAATCCGGATACTCTTCTTGGGCGATGTAGAGCGCTGCTAAGCCAAGATTGATCGCCTCATCAGGGCGCTGCACTTCTTTAGTAAAGCGATCTCGGGCCAACAATGAGCTCATGAACTTTCCTCATAGTCACTGCCAGTGCCATATTTCAGAGCCTCTAACCAACGATGGTACTGGTATTGCTGTTTTTCAGGAAGCGTATCCGTTAGGGAGTGGAAGCTTTCGAACAGGGGGCGCATGAGGGTATATCCTGCCAAAGCCCCAAAATGGGGTAGCCAGCGGGCGATCGCGGTGACTCCAACCTGGGGTAAAATCTGCGCCACCAAAGCTGGATGCTGCACCGATGTTCGCAGTAGCGTCCGCGATAGCGCTGATAACTGCACTACATCCTGCAAAAATGGCTTGAGCGTGGGCGCGCCTAACGCTGCCATATCGCCAAAGATTGTTCCTAAAATCCGGTTTATCTGCTGCGGCTCTAGGGATTGCTGGATACCTACTCGCATGGCTTCTTGAAACAGCCAAGTCACCGATAGATTGGGCTGATATGGCTGTAGCCAGCCCAAGGCTTGGGCATCGAGATAGTCTTGCTCCAGGGCCTCGTGAGTCCCGATCGTCAGCCGGCCCAAGTGTCGAATCATGGCTCCAAAGCCCCCAAAGCTAAGGGGGGACTGGCTACCGCTGCTATCCCCAATAGGCAGCATCCGCCCCCAGGGATACTCCAAAGGGCTGTCACGATAGCAAGGAAAAAAGCCAAACAGCGCCCGCTTGATCTCCAGCTGTTCAAGATCAACTTGCTGATAGTCCGGCAGCAGCGTCCAATAATTGTCAAAAAGGTCAGTGAGACTGGGTCGCTCTGGATGACAGTCAACATAGGTAAATAAATATGTGGTGCGTCCATCTTGCGCCGGAAAGGCTTCCCAAAAGTACTGACACTGATGGCGAATTGGGGTAAACGATACGATGAGGTCGCCGGTTTCGTTGACTGGAAAACCTGCAGCACAGGTGCCTACAACCATGCAGACACCATCTGGGACTTGGCCTTGGCGGGCCTGCTGGGCAATCGGAGAAAAATGACCCATGGCATCCATAACCAAACGGGCTGAATAGCTTTGCTCAGACGTCTGGATCATGACGCCCTCTGGGTGCACCGTCGCCCCTTGAAAGGCAGTGTGCTCTAGCAGTTGACCACCAGCCGCCAAAAACTTTGCCTTGACGACTGATAGCAAATAGACCGGATCAACACCGACATTGAGAACGTCGCGGACCCAGACCGGCTCACTATCGCCAAATTGAATCCGGGCTAGATTATATTCGGTAGCGATCGCCGTTTCCAGCTCGCTGGGCGTTAAGAGGTTCAGGTCAACCAATTCTTGTAGCTCTTGTCGAGAGATATTCCACTCCTGATCACGTCCGCGGAGTTCTCCGCGTTCTAGCACCGCGACCCGCCAACCGCGCTGCGCTAAGGTTGCTCCAATCAAAATCCCCAGCGTTCCTCCACAGATCATCACATCCCAGTCAACCTCGACGGCTAGGGGCTCTGAGCTTTGAGTCACGACATGGGGAGCAGTGATCCGGCCCTGCCGATATTGCTGCCAGCGTTGGTCGGCCGCTTGCAGGCCTTTGAGCGTCTGCGGCAAATGACTGAGCCGATCCGTAGTTTTCTTATAATTTTGGGTAGTCATGGGATAGACCATCTAAAAGTTCAGCAATTGGTCGGCAGTAATTTTTACGTAAAGCAAAAGAAAGCATGCCCTTACAATGCTTGAAGCAATTGGGCAACACGGTTTGCAAAACCACGCCACGAACATCTTTACCTTCAAAGCCGTGCGACAAACCCTTTTGTCGCTATCGAGACCCGGCACGCGGTAGTGGTTCACACTCATGGGATCAGCCCCGCGTCAGCCAGTTTTAGCGCCGGTATTTTTCCTTCGCACCGATGAGAAACATACCCCTTGAAGGGCATGCATTGAGTTCCTATTGCCTCGACGCTGCGGAACCGATCAGTACCCATTAAGCTTTTAAACCGTAGAGCTTAATGGGTACTAGAGGCAAGATCGATGGAAATTTCGCGACGACGCTGGATCATTCATCTTTGTGCGTTACTTTGGTTTGCGTTGTGTTGGGGATTGGCAACTCCTTGGGCGGCAGCTCTGGGCGGGCCACAGCCTCCCATTGATGAACCGGCCCCCACCTTCACCCTACCGACAAACGCTGGAGACGGAGAGATTTCCCTAGAGGAATATCGAGGGCGATGGGTTGTGCTGTATTTCTATCCACAAGATGGCACCTCTGGCTGTACCCTCGAAGCTCGTCGCTTCCAAGAAAATCGTCCAACCTTTCAGGCACTAAATGCAGAAATTGTGGGTGTGAGTGCAGACGATGTCGCTTCCCACGAGAGCTTTTGCGCGGCGGAAGGGATTGAGTTTCCCTTACTGTCAGATGTTGATGGCACCGTTAGCAAGGCCTACGGCTCATGGTTGACGGGGCGATCGCTCCGGCATACTTACCTCATTGACCCTGACGGCATTATGCGCGAGCGATTTTTGGGCGTGCGACCAGCCATTCACAGCCAAGAGGTTTTGATGACGCTGGAATCATTGCTTATGCCCTCATCGACTGCGGCTAGCTAGCAGATTGGGAACGAGATTGAGCAGGGGCGATCGCACATGCGTCTCGGCTCTTTAAGATAAAGATTAGTGATTATCAAACTTTTGGTAGGTAAATATGCAAACTTTGGCCCTCACCCAAGACAACGTCGAAACCGTACTGGATGAACTTCGCCCCTACTTGATGGCAGATGGTGGCAACGTCGAATTAGTAGAAATTGATGGTCCCACTGTGCGGTTGCGATTGCAGGGAGCCTGCGGCTCTTGCCCCAGCTCTGCCATGACACTACGCATGGGTATCGAGCGACGTTTACGTGAGTTTATTCCCGAAATTGCTGAAGTAGAGCAGGTTATGTAGCTATTCAAGCAAGCTTCTGAAAACAGTAGGTGTCAACCAATGCCTGCTGTTTTTTTGATCTTTTGGCCTATTGAGAAGTCATGGATAGAGGGTCGGCAGCATCCTCTGTCTGCACGGTGAGGCAATCGCCGCAGATGACGACTTGGCCGTGGGGCGTTTCAACTATCAACTTATGTTCGGACAATCGATACACATGGTTAAAGGGCGTCATTTTTGAAAGTCCTGCCCCCTCCCGTGTCTGAGGCTGAGTTGCCTGCTGAAAGCGATGCTTCTTTTCGGGAGTAATTTGCAGCTGATGAGTAGACTTAGATGATGGCTGTCGCTGCTCATTTATCCAATCTTTGACCAGACAGGCAAGCTTGTCATCATCACTTGCTGATTTTGGTTGAAGCCAAGCCAGGCGATCCTGTAAGTGGGCCGCCATTTCCCCATGATAGGCAGTGATGAAAAGCGTCTCCGTCTGAAAAGCGATATCGACGACAGCTGACCAGCAACCATTGACAAACACCATAACTTCATAAGGGCTGTCAGTTCCGACAAGACACCGACGGTTACGCCACCAATAGGTCCAAAGCGCTTTTGCCTCAGTAAAGTTGGATTGGTAGCCATCAGGCCTCGGTCGATATTCATATTCCATAAACTGGCCAGAGCGATTTAGCCGTAGCGGAATATATTCATAGTCCAGCAGCATTTCCCTCAAGACATCCGCATACTCGCCTAACGCTCTCACGCCGATCTGCGGAGGCGATGCTTTATGTCTGGCCCAGGCAATTAGCTGTCCTTTGCTCGTAAACAGCTGACATAAGTTGTGTACTGATTGGATATACAGGCGGTAGTTTGATAGAAGGACTGCATCACCTTGAATAAAATGGGTGATAAGTTTTGAGTCATTTATTTGAGCAGGCATAGCACCACCGTCTGAGCTTGTATAGCACTCAAGAGAGGCACCTAACGCTCAATCAAGGTTCGTCAGAGCGCAACAGCCAAAATCGTTAAAACCACAGGACCCATCTATATTGTGCGTCTCTAACTTTTTCAAATAGCAACCATTGATATCCGGAAAGTCAATAACTATTTTGGGTCCCATGCCGTTGCTCGCTGCGATCGGCAAAGATTAATCAATAGCCGGGCAGTGCTTTCACTGCCCGGCTATTGAAATATGGCACCTAACAGCGATCCAAGTCACTAGCCAAACCGACCTGAAACGTAATCCCGGGTGTCTTGTTCCTTCGGTTCACTAAAGATGACTTCAGTATCGTCATACTCTACAAGAAAACCAACTTTGCCACCGGCGTCGGTCGCCTCGGCGTTAAAAAACGCGGTGCGATCAGAAATACGGGACGCCTGCTGCATGTTGTGCGTCACAATCACAATGGTGAATCGCTCTTTGAGCTGCGACATCAGGTCTTCAATCTTCAGCGTTGAAATCGGGTCTAACGCCGAACAAGGCTCATCCATCAGAATGACTTCTGGCTCAATGGCGATCGCGCGAGCAATACAAAGACGCTGTTGCTGACCTCCAGAGAGCGACAAACCGCTAGCGTTCAACTTATCTTTGACCTCTTCCCAAATCGCCGCGCCACGTAATGAACGCTCAACGAGCTCATCCATATCGCCCTTATAACCGTTGATGCGAGCTCCCCAAGCAATGTTGTCGTAGATAGACTTAGGAAACGGATTCGGCTTTTGAAAAACCATGCCAATGCGGCGACGCAGTTCTACTGGGTCAAACTTTTTAGCCGCCGCACCAGTGGGGTAAATATTTTGACCTTCAAAGAGAATCTTGCCGTCAACCCGCGCGCTCGAAATTAAATCATTCATTCGGTTGAAACACCGCAAGACAGTACTCTTGCCACAACCTGAAGGACCAATGAAGGCGGCAATTTGATTGCGAGGAATTTCTAAATAGACGTCACGGACAGCAAGGTTAGATCCGTAGTAAACATTCAGATTTTCGACGGAAATTGCTGAGTTAGTGACCGTTTGGGTTGAGGTGTTTGACATGGCTCGATCGCAAACAACAGTCTGAGATTACAACACCTAAGCTCCAAAAAGGTTAAGAAAACCTTAGCGAGCCCTCTGGAATTTGCTCCGCAAAAAGATTGCCAGGGAATTCATCACAATCAAAACGAATACCAGAAGAATAATGCCGGCAGCGGCAATATCATGAAACTCCTTCTGGGGACGGCTAACCCAGTTATAAACCTGAATGGGAAGTACGGTGAAGGGTGAGAGCGGACCTTCGGGTAAGAACGGGACAAACGTCAGAGCACCAATGGTGATGAGCGGAGCCGTTTCACCAATGGCCCGCGACAAAGCCAAGATTACCCCAGTCAAAATGCCCGGAAAGGCCGCCGGTAGCGTATGACTCCAGATGACTTGCCAACGACTCCCCCCCAGGGCAAATCCAGCCTGCCGAATACTATCTGGCACCGAACGCAATGCTTCACGCGTAGCCACGATGATAATCGGCAGGATCAAGAGCGTCAGCGTCAGGGCTCCAGTCAAAATACTGCGTCCGCCGGTGAGATCGCCTAACAGTGTAATAAAGACCGTTAGCCCGAGGAGACCATAGATAATCGAAGGAACGCCCGCCAAATTGCTGATATTAATTTCAATAACGTTAGTAAACCAGTTGTCTCGAGCAAATTCTTCTAGATATAAACCGGTGCCAACACCGATCGGAAACGAGAAAATGGCCACCAGCAACATAATCCAAGCGGTGCCTACAAGGGCGGCCAAAACACCGGCCTCTTCTGGCTTACGAGAAGGAAAGCTGGTCAAAAAATTCCAGTTGAGGCTGCCCAGACCATTCCACAGAATATCGACCAAAAGCCAAGCCAACACCAAAATGGCAATGGAGGTAGCCGCGATCGCCGCCAGCTGAAACAACCTGTCAAACCGATAGCGCTTTTGTAGATTTGGTTGAAATTTAGCCGACTCTTGAAAAGACGATTCAGAAACAGAAGGCTCAGTAGTGCTTGCCATCTCGGTTACTCATACCTCTCACGAAACCGGCGAACGAACCAAAAGCTAAACAAGTTGAGGATCAGCGTCATTAAAAACAAGGTCATGCCGACGGCAAAGATTGTTTTATAAGGCAGCGTACCAACGGCCGTATCCCCAAGGCTCACCTGCACAATGTAAGCCGTCATCGTCATCACTGGCACAAACGGATTAAAGCCTAGGTTAGGATTTTGCCCAGCTGCTAGGGTCACAATCATGGTTTCTCCTACGGCGCGCGAAATCGCCAAAATCACGGAAGCCACAATGCCCGATAAAGCCGCTGGAATAACGACTGCTGTAATCGTCTCTCGCTTCGTCGCGCCTAAAGCATAGGCCCCATTACGTAAGCTTTGGGGTACCGAATAAATCGCATCCTCGCTTAGGGAGGCAACCAAAGGGGTGATGCTAATTCCCAGGACCAAACCGGCACTCAGCGCATTGAACCCTTCGAGATAGGGAAAGGGGAGCTCTAAAAAGTAGTCTGGCTCGTAGTAATTTGTAAAAGGCAGAAAATCTAACCCAGCAGGAATTTGAATGGGAGTCCTCACAAAATCAAAGAGGGTTTGCAGCACTGGCGTTACCGTCAACAGAGCAAAATAGCCAAATACGACAGATGGAATACCCGCCAAAATTTCCAATAAGGGCTTAAAGATCTTGCGTACCCCTGGTGAAGCAAATTCGCTCAAGAAGATCGCTGACATCAACCCCAGGGGAATCGCAACCAGAATGGCAATGCTTGACGTCAACAAGGTGGCGCTAATTAATACGAAAATGCCAAACTGCTTGCTGCTGAATAGTGGCGTCCAACGGGTATCGGTAATAAATCGCCAAAATGGCACAATCTTAAAGAACTCAATAGTCTCAAAGATCAGCGTGCCGATAATTCCAGCAGTGGTCAAAATAGAGATAATGGCAAAAACAGCACACACGGTTTTGATGCAGTTTTCCACCAGCTTGGCTCGCGAATAATTTGCCTGCCACAGGCTGGAATCTTTTTTGAAGGGTGCTTCTGCAGACATGGGCGATGCCAAAGGGAGGACGTATCAAAGAGTGGCTTTGCGATCGCCTAGGCACAATGACTCACGACAGTAGTCAATGGCTAAGCCAGAGAAACTTCGACGTACACTTCCCAGGCGATTTCACAGTCTCAGGGCATTGTATAGACAGGCCGTAAAGAGTTGTTTAAGGCTTCTTTAACCTTGCGGGGAAGCTCGTTCGATTGGCACTGGGCCGAGCAAGTCGATTGATGACACTGGCATATCGTTACTCTGGTATTGACTTGACGGTGGCGCGCTCAATTGATGGATGTATCTTTTACGCTGGAGAATAGACGCAGCGATCGCAGCTTTTAGAAAACTCTCTTTTTATCATCATCTATGTATGCAGTTATTTATGACGGAAGCTGTAACCTTTGTGTCACTCTAGTGCGACTGTTAGAGCAGCTAGACCAGGGACGGCAATTTCAGTACGTGCCCATGCAAGATGAAACCACACTAGATCGCTGGGCAATTACCTCCCAGGACTGCGAGGCCGGCGTGATCCTATTAGACCGGCAAAACCCTCAACGGCGCTGGCAAGGGAGCAACGCCGCCGAGGAAATTGGTCGGTTACTCCCTTTAGGCAGTTTTTTTGTCCAAGCGTACCGTGCCTTGCCAGGAGCCAAATCAACTGGAGATCAGTTTTATCGCTTTATTCGCGATCACCGGTATCGGCTATTTGGTGAGCGCAGCACCCTATACGAATCTGAGTATCCCGGCTGTGTCAATGACCAATGCTTTAAGCAACCGTAGCGAAATTGCCTGCTAATTCCTTCGATCCCAAAGTAATTTCATATCAGTTGGTGGTTTCAGCTAGGACAAACACAGAACACCTCGGGGAGAAAACTTGTCGAAGTTGAAATGAACCGGACCATTCAGCAGTAAACTAATAGGCATATATACACAGCTTTTTAAATACCCATGGCAGGTAGCGAGTCTCCGGGTGCTCAAATTCAGGGCACTCTTTCAGAACGCGAATTACAGATTGTTGAATTGGTTGCTGCAGGACTGACAAACCAAGAAATTTCTGATGAGTTGGCTATCAGCAAACGCACTGTAGATAACCACGTCAGCAATATTTTGACAAAAACGGCTACGGGCAACCGAGTAGCTTTGGTACGATGGGCACTACAGTGGGGCAAGGTCTGTATTAATGATGTCAATTGCTGTACTCTGCCCAATGTCGACAGCGGTAGCAGCGAAACTGCGTCTTGAGGTTATGACCAATTCGGCAAGGCAAGATGGGGGTTCCGCTACTCCCCCCAGTGATCATGAAGTGGACTCGGCCCCTCAGCAGGTGGAATATCGACTATGCAGCCCGAGATTGCCACTAGCCGCTTATCGAGAGGTCGCCGCTCATTTACGGCAAATTGAGGGGGTGAATACAGGGCTTTTACCTCAAACGTCTAAAGAATTTGACTATTTACAGAGCCAAGTTGGTGGCATCTGGATTCGCTACACAGCTGCTGCCGCAAATCGTTGTCAACCTCGAGTTGAAGCGATTTTGACCTATTATGGCGATCGCTATGGCCAGTGGGAAACCTTCGGCAAGTAATCTTAGTGCCTTGGTACGGGCCGGTCTCTTTGGCAACCGACAACCAGAACAATCGGCTTGGATGCCGTCGTTGCCTTAAGATTTCAACAGGAGAGTGATTTGAAGCTATGACTACAATTCAGGCCTTGCGGGGCACCCGGGACATCTTGCCAGATGAAACTCCGCTATGGCAATGGGTCGAGTCGACAGCTCGAGACTTACTCCATCGGGCGGCTTATCGCGAAATTCGACCTCCGATGTTTGAGCAAACCGACCTCTTTGAGCGTGGCATTGGTGAGGCCACCGATGTCGTTGGCAAAGAGATGTACACGTTTGAAGATCGCGGTGGGCGATCGGTCACCTTACGTCCAGAAATTACTGCGGGGCTGGTGCGAGCTGTCAATGAACATAAGCTTACTGCTCAAGGCAGTGTCTTGCGGCTTTGGCATGTCGGCCCGGCCTTTCGCTACGAACGGCCCCAAGCCGGACGCCAGCGTCAATTTCATCAGTTAGATGTTGAGCTACTGGGGAGCCGCGATCCCCGGGCCGACGCCGAAGTCATCGCGATCGCCACGACATTGCTAAAAGCTCTAGGTCTGAGGTCCCTGACAATGGATCTCAACTCCGTTGGTAATGGTGACGATCGCCAACGCTATCGAGAAGCCTTAATCAACTTCTTAACACCTCACAAAGCCGACTTAGATGGCGACTCCCAGACTCGCTTAGATAAAAATCCGCTGCGAATTCTTGATAGCAAAGATCAGAAAACGCAGGAAATAGTCCAGGCTGCTCCCAATCTCTTAGATTTTCTCAGTGATGCATCACAGCGACACTTTGAGCAAGTGCAGCAATTTTTGACTGACTTAGGCATTCCCTATCGGCTCAATCCTCGCCTCGTTAGAGGGCTTGACTACTATACCCACACAGCCTTTGAGATTCAGTCGGCAGATTTAGGAGCTCAAGCGACCGTCTGCGGTGGCGGCCGCTATGATGGCCTGATATCTCAGTTAGGAGGCACCGATACCCCCGCCATTGGTTGGGCGATCGGGCTAGAGCGGCTCACTTTATTGCTTAAGCAGCTGGCCACTGAACCTAGCACCGACATGGATGTCTATGTCATTTCTCGAGGGGAGGCAACCGCTAGTCAGACCCTTCAAATTGCCCAAGGCTTACGTCAAGCAGGGCTTGCCGTCGAGATGGATTTGAGCGGTGCCGCTTTTGGCAAGCAGTTCAAGCGTGCTGATCGCAGCGGGGCCGTACTCTGTATCATTTTGGGAGAAGCTGAAGCCGAAAATGGTACTGTCCAACTAAAATGGCTCACTTCCGGTGACCAAACTGAGCTAGGTCAAGCGACTTTGATGGGAGAGGTTCACGACCTTTGCCAAAAGATCCGCATGGCTCAAGAACCAGCGTGATTTCACAAACATTTGCTGGAATCGATAGAAGTCGCTAGGATGACCGCTATACTGCGAAAACCTCAGATTTGCTGGCGCAGGACGGGTTATGGCGTATTGGGAGTTTTTGCTACAAAAAGAGGGCGATCGCGACTGGCTACCGCTAGAAACTGCCCATGTAGAAATTTCTGAGGGGCGATATCGCATCATCGCCCACACCAGTTACTGCGGAGCCGCTGTCAATATTCAGCTCAGCAGACTCCTGACAGACCAACTGCCGCCCCAGCGCAAAACCCTCAAACGCTTAGGAGAGACCAATACCAACGGGTTGATGGTAGTCATTCCGTTCACACATTTGACCCCAGGTCGGTGGACGGTGAGTTGTGAAGCTGCTAGTCAAGCGACCGCCGCCACTCCCCCGTGGAAATATGGCGTCCAGCTAGAGGTTTTAGCCATCGAGTCAGGGATGGAATATTGGGATACCGAGCTCGACGAAGCCTCTTTTGCTGAGCAGTTCACCGCTTCTCAAGTCGTCACCGCTAATCAAGGGACGCTCCCCTCGTCAGACCCGAGTCCAATCGCTGAACCGAAAACCGTCAACCAGGGCGATCGCCCATCTCCGCCGAATCAGCTGCTGTCGGTCAACACGCCACTCGAAGATTTGCCTTTACGGCTTCAGCTACAACATCAAGCACTAGTAGCCCAGGCAGGCTCACCACTATCGCTACAGGGACAAGTAACCACCTTTTCCCAAGTGGAAGGGCTCGTAGGCGAAGGCACACTATGGCTACAGTTACGCAATCCAGAAACTGGGACGGTGGTTGGTCAAACTACCCAAGCAATTTCGATCGCGTCATTGCCGAGCCGCTTCCAGCTTTCCCTCCCATTACCGTCGGCCAACCCTACCCGCCTTTTAGTCGGTGAGCTCAGCCTTTGGACAGCCCTCGAACCACCTCAGGTTTTGGCAATTCAAGGATTCACAGTCACCCTCAATCTGGATGACCTGCTGGAGTTAGTTGCCAACCAAGCGGAACAAACATCCCTCGAATCAGCCACATTTACTGCAGCCGCAGATGAGGCCACGGCCTCTGTCCGACCGGCAGATAGCGAGCCGGACAACGTCTCTAAAGATAAGATTGAAACCCCGCTAGCGCATCGCGAAGTCCCCTTTCGGCTAGTCTATCTACCGGCGAGTGGGCTGACTTTGCCACCCGTTATTTACAATCCGATTGACAAAAAATCCGTAGGCGCGCCAACCCTGCCATTGGTCTCGCCGCAATCCAACGCGCGTAGACCGACCAGCAACGCCAATCCCTCCCCAGCAGAAGGTGACAGTCGCCCTGTCACCCTGCCACCCATCTCCCCGCAAAAAGCAACTACCGAAGCGGGTAGTACATCGGTAGCACCTGGCCCGTCTGAACCAAAGATTGAGCTGCCGAATCTGGGCTCAACGGACCACTCGCCCCAGGCCGCATCACCTACCTCCAAGCCGGACTCATCTACCCAGGCCATACCCACAGCCGCTCCTACCCCACCAACGGCCTTTCAACCTGATCTACAGGGGCGCTTTTGGCATCGTCTCAGCGCCTTAGCCGAAGCTGCCCAAAAAGCCGCCGCCGAGCGTAAGGCAAAACTTGAAGCAGCCGGTGTCGAAGATCTTCCCCCCGAAATCGCTGCAGCGCTACAACAAGATTCAGCGATCGCGGCCCCAACAACAGCACCAGAGGGACCCGTCAACTATGAGGTAGTCATCTATGAGGATGATGAATCCTCAGCAGCCATGACGGAGCAACCAACTTCCGCCAGTGCTCCCATGATTGAGGTCCTTGCACCAGACGAGCCTGACCGCCAGGAGCTGGGCAGCATTCCAGTGCCAGAGTGGGTTTTCCCGCAAGGTGAGTTGGTTGCCGGCACCCCTTTACCCATTACGATTCGACTACCCGCCTATCCCCGTCGACTTGCCGTCAAAGTCTGGGTCACTGATCTACAAACTCGAACCTTAGTTGATCGTCCTCGTTGGCTAATGAATTGGACATCCACAGCCGAGGGTGAGCAGACAGCCTTCTTGCAGCTACAGGTACCGTTAGGCAGCTTGGAAGCTCAATTTGAAGCCATCACGATTGACTTAACGACTCAACAAGAAAGCTACAAAATCAGCACCGTACGCTCCATCGCACCAGTAGCTACTACCAGCGACATATCGGACAGTTATGACTAGAAGGTATCCTGCTCAACCGGCAGCGTTCCTTCACTTAATGTAGTGAAACGTTAAGAAATGCAGCGATACTCCGTTGGCGATGCCGTACCTTTCACCATTTCGCAGTACCCTAAATATTAATGAGTTGGCTGACATTAAAATTGAGTAGTGGTCAGCTTTTGCGCTGTTTTAGAGATAGGAATTGATTATATGGCAGCTTCTTTTCTTCCTTCAATTTTGGTCCCATTAGTTGGCATCGTTTTTCCTGCTGCAGCAATGGCCTTTGTATTTCTTTATATTGAGCGCGATGAAGTGCCCGATCTGGAATGATCTCCCTGCACACATTCCCTTTACATGAATTTTGAATGCTGAGAAGGCCTCTGTATCTGTCAAAAGAGAATAGGGGTCTTCTTTTTATCTGTATTTTCGTATGCATTTCTTCACAGCTAATAACCCCACCGGCAGAGTAACGCAGACTCACCAATGGGGTTGATAGTTAAGCTGTTCAGCAAAACCTTCTAGGAAAGATTTAGCCTAGTCGCACGCTAATTAGCTCTATCGGAAGGGAGGAGAATATAGTAATCCGCCATCGGTCCACAAAGCATTGAGACCGCGATCGAGTTCAAACTGAGACTCAGCGCCGAGGTTACGCTCGTAGATTTCGCCATAGTTGCCAACGTTGCTAATCGCCCTGGCCATAAAGTCATTGGGAATCCCCATATCCTCACCCAGGGTTTTTTCTTCACCCAAGAAGCGAGCGATATTAGGATCATCGCTGCCCGAAAACTCTTCAATATTGTCGGCAGTAATGCCAAATTCTTCGGCTTGAATGAGCCCAAAAGTTACCCATTTAACGACATCAAACCAAGCAGAGTCGTTATTGACCGTTAAAGGACCGAGGGGTTCTTTCGACATCGTCACCTCGAGCAGCGTGTGCTCCTCAGGAGTGGGCAAAGTACTACGACGAGCGATGAGCTGAGACTTATCAGAAGTCATCCCTTCGCAACGGCCTTCATCGTAGGCGGCATAAGCAGCATCAGCATCCTGGAAGACAACTGGCTCAAACTCAACTCCGAGCTTACGCATTTGGTCAGTCAGATTCAACTCAGTCGTGGTTCCAGTCTCTACACAAACTGCTTTACCAGCAAAATCTTCAAGAGAAGTAATACCGCTGGCTTCTCGGACCATCATGCCTTGCCCGTCATAAAACGTGGTTGGCGCAAATTCCATGCCAACCTGAGTGTCGCGACTGACCGTCCAGGTGGTATTTCGAGAGAGCATATCAACTTCACCACCTGACAGCGCGGTAAACCGCTCTGTGGAGTCAAGACGTCGATATTCCACTGCTTCAGGATCATCAAACAAGGCAGCAGCCACAGCACGGCAGACATCAACGTCAAGCCCTGAATATTCACCGTTCTCATCAACGAAACTGAAACCTGGAATGCCGCCATCGACGCCGCAAACCAGCTGGCCTCGTTCAAGTACAGCATCCAAGCGGCTACCGCCTGCCGGTGCAGTGGCTTCCTCACCAGCGTCATCAGTGCTGCCACCTTCCGCATCCGATGTGGTATCGCCACCACATGCCACTGTTGTCAGAGTCAGGGCTAAAGCCAACCCTAAGAAACTCCATTTTCTGATCATTTACACGCCTCACTAGCTCATTAGAGACCACAATTACATCTAGACCACTTAGCTGCTACAAGCGATCCAGGCTGTTGGAATGTTAGGCCATACGGCATAACATTCCAACGCATGACGAAATATTTTTGTATCGTAAAACACTTTTCGCGCCCTGTGTGTTTGACACAGCTAAATTCTTAAGCTGAAATCATGGGGGACAGGTATAGCGATTTGCGGAAATAGCGCAAGGTTGCTTAACTCGCCACGAACCCAGCATGACAGCACGAAAAGCTAATTGAGAATTTCAGGGTCCGATCGCCTCTGTCAATGTGGGAAATATGTATCGAGTGGCGGCGTTTGTCGGGCAGTCGCTGACAGCCCCAGCAGGCTAATCAGCCCAGCTCAGCATCTAACTAAAGTTATTACGAAAAGAATGGTCAAGTTGGCACAGTGTTGGTCGCCCAAAATGACCGAGTGATCAGCGGTTTGGCAGCATGTAGCAGCCCTAATCAGCGTTCTCAAACTGACGCCTGACTAGCGCCTAGCTCTGGGCAATATCACGAATCAGCGGCAGTCGACTGCGGATGTAGCAGTTGAGGTTATCTGTCTCAGCCGAATCTAAATATTGCTCACCGGAAACCTGTTCAATCAGCCAGTGGACTAGGCTATTGTCATCAAGACTCAGAAGCCAGTGACTTTGAGAGCCTTCGACCAGAGTCCATAACTGGCGCAGCACGTGAGGATTCATTAGCATCATATTTAATGTTTGCTTTATATTTCATCCAACTTTAGGCTATCGCACCTGTTGTGCTTTCTGCAGTCCACTGCAGTGTTTGTTCATCTTTATCGCTAAAGCTTAAAGTTGACTGCTAAGACGTGTCAAAGTTGATCGGATCAATACGAACTGTGACGCCTGCAGTTTTTGAGGTGAGAATCATAGGAGAGTGAAGCGATCGCTCCTACAACGCGAATATAGACAGTATGTCAGCGTCTGCATCCTCAGCCTCACTGCGGGCGCATCGCATTGACGATAGATATGCCTGTCTTTGCCAACAGCCGGCGCGAGATGACTGCCGCAGGGGGCTCACAGAATAGCCACAAAAATGGGGATAAGCATGCTTACCCCCGGATAAAACCAATCGAGCCAACGCTTAGGACTCAGGTACTAGCTGCACGATCAAAGAATTAGTGTCTAAAGTTTGAACTTTGGCAACTTTCTCAAGGTCCTGCACAATTCGTTTGAGCAAATCGCGGGCGCGATCGCGGTGTTGATGCTCACGGCCCCTCAAACGGATCTGAAATTTGACGTGATTGCCCTTGTCTAGCCACTCCGTAGCACGATCAATACGAATCCCATAATCAGAATCGTCGACGTTGGGACGTAGCTTAACTTCCTTCATCGTAGGCTTAGCGCTTTGCTTCTGACGCTTCTTTTGCTGATAAAGGTGCTTACCATAATCGAGGATCTTAGCAACGGGTGTTTCCTTATTCTCTGAAACAACGACTAAGTCAAGCCCGACCTCTTCAGCCAAACTAATGGCATCTTGAGTGTCTGTCACTCCACGATTTTCGTTCTCGTGGTCAATCAGCAATACCTGTTGTGCTTTGATGTTGCGATTGATATTAGGTTGCTCAGGACGAACACGGCGTTTGTCAAATCTTCTCTTAACGATGGCGGTTGCCTCCAAAAACTCAGTTATGTAGATAATTATCTGCATTTATCATAGCCCAACAGCGATGATTCAGCATCTAACCGCAGTCAGAGGACAACTTCAACTTCTGCTTAGCTGTTTCTGGCTGCACACCCGGCACTGCCTGATGCCCCTAAAGCAACTCAGTAGCCTAACTTTCAAGCTATCCATTCGACCAACAACACTTGCCACCATCCAATCTGTATGATGAGTGGCCTAGCAACCCAGACAAATGTCGTCCTATGAACGCCAAGCAACTGACTACCGTAATGGATTACCTAGAAGGGTTTGTGACTCCTGAGCGCTGCGATAAAATTGATTAAGATACTAGCCCAGAGAACGCGGTATCTAACGGTAGTGGCGGAAGACTTTCATGACCCCCACAACGCTAGTGCACTATTGCGGACTTGTGAAGCTTTAGGCATTCAAGACGTTCACATCGTAGAAAATTTCAACACTTTCAAAGCGAGGGTCGGAGCTGCTTCCGGTGCGATGAGGTGGGTCACACTCCATCAGTATGACGATCCGACACAAGCAAACACGCTGGCCTGTTATCAGAAACTGCGATCGCGAGGCTATCTCATTGTTGCCACTAGTCCACATACCGAAGCATTGCCGCCAGAAGCGATTCCCCTCGATCAAAAGCTTGCGGTTTGTTTTGGCAGCGAACGCTACGGCGTGTCTGAGACGACGTTACAAAATGCTGATTTTCAGCTCAAAATTCCCATGGCAGGATTTGTCGAGAGCCTCAATGTCTCGGTTAGTGCCGCGATGAGTCTGTATGTCCTCATGCGCCGCCTCAGAACCTCAGACATTGATTGGGAGTTGAGCGATCGCGAAAAACTCAAACTACGACTCGACTGGCTGCGCCATTCAGCCCGCAACAGTGACGCTTTAGAAAGATACTTTTGGGCGCATCGTGAGCCGTAAACGCCATTGGCAGACACAGGTAGGCTGACCATCTGGCAGCGCACCATGGCACAATGGATGCGCCTCTAGGTTTATGGTCAATAGCATGCGCGGCAATTCAAACAACCTTGCCATTATGATTGTGCTGAATATCGTTGGGGTGATGTTTGTTCTAGGTGCAATTATTTTGGTGCTGCGAGGTCTCGGCTGGGTAACACAAATTCCTGAATACGTTGTCTGGTCCTTATTACTGCTTTCCTTAGGAATTGGAATCTTGAGCGGCATTCGCTCTGCTCAGTAGGCAAATTACAGCATGGGACAGCTCTCTTTACCGAGTCAAATTTTTATTGGGTTGCTGATTCTGACTTTACTGATCTGGATCTTACGGGGGTTAACATGGCTTTCTTTTGTCCCGGGGATCATTTTGTGGTTACTATTGCTGCTCACGATTGGGGCCGGCGTGATCACGAGCCTACAGCGGATCAAGTAAGCCATGACCCATGGCAAACTGGCATTGCCTCATTTATCTCATCCCCTTTTACATAAACAGCTCTGTGACCGACGGCCCTGACATCAATCCTTAGTAACCTCATGTCCACCACGCTGCGGCAATCGCCTAGCGAATCAAAGTTGGGCGATTCAGAACTCCCCGATCGCCGGTGATTACACAGCAGTCTCAGGGGTCGCTGAGCGATCTGGCTCAAATGTCAATGCAAAGCTAGAGTTGGGCGACTGTTGGCGCAGCAGTTGTAAATGAGCATCAGCATCTTGATATCGCCGAAAGCGATCAACAATGGTGCGTTTCATTTCGGGAAGTTGGCGAACGACACACCAAGGACAAAGCTGAGAACGATAAGTCATGGGTATTTAGTAGTAAAGGACATTACGGACTGTACACCAGCATCGGTCAAGTCGTGACATCGACCTGCCATCAAATCGCCCATTGACAACCCACCCGATTCTGTCAACTCAGGCAGTAGCCACATAGCTGATCGGGACAATGAATTTGGTCGGAATAAGCCATCGCTTTCTCAATCAAGCAAAAATGCCTTGACGATACTGAAGTGACTCAACGGGCGACGGATAAACGGCTCGACTAGGTTGTAAAAGTAAACCTGACACGTACTCGAAAACTGCAGTTTCGTCATTTACTCAAACCAGGTTTGGAATAAGTTATAACAGCGAATGCCTAGACGTTAGCATCAATACGCTAAATAGGCGCATCGGTTCGCATTTGTACACAAAATATAGCGTGTCGATTCTTGCATCTATTGAACCTACCGTTGCAAAGCGCTCAAGATTTTTTATGATTGCCTCAGCGATCGCATCGTTACTCTGATTTTCACTGTGGAAGACGAACAAGACAACGCGCTGCCAGACAGTTCGGATAAGCCCAAACGTAAGCCGACCTCAAAGCGCCGAAAAAAATCTGCCTCCCCACAACGGGCACTACCCCCTGCTGCCGAGTCTTCGGCTAGTGGTGTCTACAAAGTGCAGATTTTTTATTTAGCTGCTCGCAATACTAACCCCAAAGCCCCAGTCAAAGATGGCCTTTGGTTCGCGACCTATCCCATCATTCCTAGGGTCGGCGACTCTCTATTTCATGATGGTGTGTATTACCAGGTAGAGCGCGTTTTTTTATACGAAAACATGGGTCCAGGATGGTATGCCGATATCGAAGTGTCTTTTTATGGAAGACGTTGAGCATGCCTGCTCGAGGAGTTCAATGATATGCATGCGCATCAATAGGCGCTGTCCAGTCTTAAGTGACTGACGCGGGATCAGCACAGGGCAATGCTACGCCAATAGGGCATTTACCTCTCCTTTCGCTCCATGAGACGTCGCCCTTCGTAGCCAAAATCATGACATGATCGCGCCATGGTCCATTAAGCAAGCAGTTTCCATGCCAGGTGGAGAAATCGCAGCCCTCACTGCCGCCTTTTTGTGGGCGGTGTCAACAGTTATTTTTGGCCGGTTAGGAAAATCGCTCAGTCCTTTGCTGCTCAATTTGGCTAAAGGGAGCATCGCGATCGCCCTAATTTCACTCACTCTGCTGCTCCAGCAAAACCGACAGCCGCAGATACCGCTAGCAGCAATCGGGTGGCTAGTTCTTAGCGGCAGCATTGGCATCGGGCTGGGTGATACCGCCTATTTCCAGTCAATCAATTATTTGGGTGCCCGACGGGCACTATTGATGGAATCTTTAGCGCCTCCCTTGACGGCTCTCATTGCCCTCATCATCTTGCAAGAAAGCCTTAGCGCGATCGCGTGGCTTGGCATTTTTTTGACGGTCATCGGCGTGACATGGGTAATTTTTGAGCGGGTACCTGAGCAGACCCGAGGACATCTTGATTTGCCCCGAGGTGCCACGTGGGGATTATTAGCACAGATGGGGCAGGCTAGCGGAGCCGTTATGTCTAGGGGAGCATTAGTCAATAGTGACATTGATCCCCTGTGGAGCGGCCTGATTCGGATTGCCGCAGGGGGAATGATTCTATTGATTTTGATTAGTCGTCAAGGTGATGTGAGAGCACAAATCACACAACTGCAATCACGTCAGCTGTGGCCAATGTTAGTTTTGGCAGCATTTCTAGGGACTTACTTAGCCATTTGGCTGCAGCAAGTTGCCTTTAAGTCAACTCCGGCGGGAATTGCTCAAGCGCTATTGGCAACCAGCCCTCTAGTTGTTCTACCGTTGGCCGCTTGGATGGGCGATCGCATTACTGGACGTACCGTTATGGGAGTACTGATCGCGATCTCTGGCATCTGGCTGCTCCTGAACGCCTTCTAGCTGTTAGCAGCACTTCTGCCCACTAGTACCGCATGGCGGAAATGCAGATACCCTTAAGGAGTCAGTTTTAGAGGCCTGAGTCTGATGCCTGGTCGCGCCCTGCCCGCCCTCATTGAGAGCGAAACCGAACGCGATGAACTCGAGCAGTTGGTGAAGCGACAGAGTACGCCCCAGCCACTGGCGTTGCGCGCC
>JBHJHA010000034.1:0-63709 GCA_050331235.1 Leptolyngbyaceae cyanobacterium | reverse complement strand
AGATTTATCAGGAAGTATGCTCAGAGGAGATTTAATTCATAGAGCAGATTTGAGAAAGGCTAATCTTGAAACAGCAAAGCTCTTTAAAGCCAATCTTGAAAGGGCAGATTTGAGAAGAGCAAATTTAAAGATGGCAGATCTTCGAAAAGCCAATCTTTATATGGCGGATTTACGAGGAGCCATATTGGAAGAAGCAAACTTTAGTGGAGCCAATCTTTATGGGGCACGATTATATGGCGCTAGGCGGACAGGAATGCAGATAAATAATGCAATTATACGAGAGACACTTTTAGAAAATAGCATTCAAGTAGAATCTGAAGATCATCTAAATGAAGAATATGAGGACACCTATGATTTCTCACTTCTGTACCCCAAAAAACTCGCAAAAGGTCATTCAAGTCGATTAACTGTTCAAATTTATTTGCCGTTTAGAAGGGCTGAGATAGCCGAAAAAATCAAAAGCCAAATGGGGCAAGTGGATTTCAAATTGCTAGAAAAATTATATGAAAGCCAGGTCAGAGTTGGTACTCACGTAATAGTCAGGCCATTTTGTCCAGGAATTGCTTTCCAGCCAGAAGAAATTAGAAAGTTTTTATATAAACCAATTAATTTGACAAACATAAACATGAAGCCTGTTGATGAATGTTTGCATGGTCGACATGAAGCTGTTTTGACGATAGTGGACGTTAAGACTGGAGATGAGTTTGAGTCAATACCTTTCACCTTGATGGTTGACGACTATGCTTTTGATCATGTTTCAAGGCCATTAGTTTCCTACATATCTGCTGCTGGTGGGACATTGAGCTCAATAGCACTATTTGTTTTGACTTTTTTGCAACAAATAGATGTAGCTTTAGGTATGACGGCAGGCAGTGCAGCAATGATTTTTGCAGCTTTTTATGGTGTTCGCCCCTCAATTACTTATACTCGTTCAGTAACGAATTCCTCATCTCAGCAGCCATGAATTAGTGATATGGCAATAGAGGAGAAATATTATGGGTTGATTAGGATGGAACTCTGTCATACCCTAAGGTTTCAATACCCAGTTGGTGCGAACGGAATAAGAGGAACTTTCAGGCGTTCGAGATCGTTTACCACTGCATGACTTCATTATGAGGCCGCGATATTTTGATTACGATAGTAAGCGTGAGGCTATTTACTGTTGTTTGGCAGAAAACACTCAAAACAGTCTGTGAGTCCTTATTACGAGCCTATCGTCCTGGCTAATGTTCCTTGTCTCTAAGTTGAGATCGCTGCGAACGTGCCCAGAAAGGTTTGCCCATGAGCCTTGCGTTAGAACGCAAAACTCTGACGGCCCATGAGCTTCGTTATGATTGATTGAGCTAGTTAATATGCTGCTATGACTGAACTTCTAGCGCAAGCCATTGAACATCTGAAGAGTTTAGGAGCTGATCAGCAAGATGCGATCGCGACCCTAATTATGGTAGAGCTTGAGGATGAAAAAAAATGGGATGCTGCGTTTGCTAGCTCCCAGGATCTACTAGCAGATTTAGCCGCTGAAGCGATGGCCGAATACAAGGCGGGCCAGACTCAAGTCTTGAATCCTGAAACACTTTGAAATCGCGAACGACGGCCAAATTTCGCAAAGCATTTTCAAACTTGCCTAGCTCTGTCCAGAAGCAAGCGCGGCAAGCCTAACGTTAGCCATCTGGGTTCTCGGAACGAAGGCGACGCTACCATTACCAATTAGAGCGGGCGCGATCGGTGGTCTGTGCCGTGCCACTAAGTCTCTTCCAGGTCCAAACATACAATCGGCTTGAGGGAACAGCGATACAATAATTTTATGCAGTTTGAGTGGGATGAAAACAAGGCAGAGCGTAACTTATCAAAGCATGCAGTCTCGTTTAAGGAAGCAAAAACTGTTTTTAATGATCCTCTCTATGTTGATTTTTACGATCCAGACCACTCTGAAGATGAGAGAAGATATCTCATTGTTGGAGAGTCGAACCAAGGGCGAGTTTTGATTGTGTCGTACATCGAACGAGAAAATTCGATTCGACTCATCAGCGCCAGAGAAGTGACACGAACTGAGCGAGCAGCTTACGAAGAGCAGGGATAACTCAGCAATGGAAGATGATTTGCGTACAGAATATGACTTGAAAAGCCTTCGCGTCAGAAGGTTAGGTCCTGAGAGAAAAAGCTTTGGTGGCACAACTGTCCAGTTGGAACCTGACGTTGCAGAAATTTTTCCCGATGCTGGTGCAGTCAACGAGGCTTTACGTTTTCTGATCAGAGTGATGCAAGATAACCAAGCCTTTGCCCCAACAGCACAGGCTGACAATTCAACTTCAGCGGGCGATTGATAACTCCTCGTGCTGAGGTAAAGGACACTTGCTGTCGCTATTGAGTCGGTTATTCACAAGCAGCTAAAGCCTGCCTTGGGCGCTGTGTGAAGCTTGGCCACAAGAGCCGCAAAACTCTATGCACGGAAAGCCCCAGAAGCCGCCAACCGCGATGAAAACTTATCAAATTCAGTTGCCCTTCTCTGTATATCTTGGTTTCTTGGTGGCCTATTTGCTATTTCAAGGGTCGATATTTTGGTTCTTCATCAGCCGTGAAAACTTTCTGCGAAACAACCTCATAATGTTGCCGGTGGGCTTGGTGTTTCTGGGGTGGCTCTACTATTTTTCACTCACCTCAAAACTGCACGTAGACGCAGAAGGCTTCGAGTGGCAGCGGGGGCGGCTGCATCTGCGCTCCGCCTGGGCTAACGTCAGCCATCTGGGCTCTCGAAACGAGGGCGACGCCACCACCTATGGCCTCTATCTCAAGACCCCGATGCCCACCCAGCTCGCTCCCAAAGGATTGCTGCCAAAATTTTTGATCGATCCCAAAACCATGGACTACGTTCCCCTGTCGGGGATTGTGCCGCTGCCCATCAGAGCAGGCGCGATCGACGAGCGGGCGCTGCGTCAGACCCCGTTTGGCCAAGATCTGATACTGCTGGCACCACAGGTCTTTCAGAATTTGGAAGAGCCCGATCGGTGATGTTGGAGGCTGGGGGAACGGTATGGCTGAGGCGGCAAACGGCGATCGCCCTAAGCGTCAATGATTTGCTGCGCGACCTGACGAAACTCTTGACTCATATGATGGTCGGGATGCCGCAGACAAAATACTCCCTCACTCGCCAGCAAGGTCATATCTTCCGAGAGCGGAAAGATCCCCGCCACCGTTTCGGCATAGGTTTCTTCGACTTTTTGCTTCAGGGCCGCGCGGTCAAACTGACTATGCACCTTGTTGACGGCCAACAGCATCTTGTTCACTTTGATTTTTCGCGCCACGTCCACCGTCACGGCGGTGCCTTGGTAATCCTGTTTATCCGGTCGCAGAATCAACAGCAGCACATGGGAAATCGCGATCGATAAAAAGGTTTCCTTCGATAAGCCAGGATGAGTGTCGATGAGCAGATAGTCCAGCTGCATGGCTTTCACCAAACTTTGGAAGCCTTTATTCATCTGCTTCACGTCGTAGGCATCCTTCAAGATGCGGGCAATGTCATCAGCCTTGACGCTGGAAGGTACGAGAAAAATCTGCCCGTCTCCGGACAACCCCAAATTTGCCGTCACATCGTAGGCGGCTTCTTCAATGGCAATCTCGTTCCAGAGGTAGTTATTCAGCGTTTTGTGGGTCGCTTCGGGTTCCAGACCAAACAGATTGTGAATGCCCGGTGACGGCACATCGGTATCCACTACGCCGACTCGATAGCCTTGGTTGGCGATCGTCGCGGCTAGATTAGCGGTAAAGTTGGACTTGCCAGTTCCTCCTCGATAGGAGTGAATCGAAACGACTCTGGGCATTTGACCTCCTCAAAAAACAGCTTCCTTAAGTATCTAAGTTGATCGTTGCCGGTACAGGTTATTCTGGCATCCAGCTTAACGATAATGCCGTCTAGGGAAAACAGAGCTTCAACGCGGTTACGACTATCCTGAACCTAGCCAGCCGGTAACCTAACCGAGTCATACGAATTTGGTTTTGAAATGTTCCACATCAAGTCGCCTGGCATGACATTCCCGCCCAGGAAAAAGCCTCTAACAGGGTATGGCGCAGAGTTAATGAGCGCAGCGAGGCTCGCGTCAGTTGCCTCAATTGATGAGACAGGGCTTGCTGTAACTCGTCGAAGTCAAACCAGAGTCGATTCGCTAAGCGTCCTTTTCATTAAAGAGGACAGTACGGAAGCGTCTTCTCGGACCTCGATTTTGCTCGTGGTGCCCATCGTCCCTCACCCGAAACGATACCTCTAGGATATGTGGGACATTTCAAAACTAAAACCGTATCAGCTCATGCTATTCAATATTTCAGGAATGGCGCACTCAAAGTTTCAAGCGTTCAGCGGGGGTCACACCGATGGGATATTTGCAGGAACCTTTCTGAGGGCGGCATTGTCATTAAACTGGAATAGCTGCTTGTAGGGATATCATGGCTAATCCAGAAACCAGTCAATATTTTGAGCCGGCAATGGGCGATCGCGGCTCTCGGCGCGGCTCCTGGTTTTCGAGATCGCGTCATCTAGCCATCCTGGGGATAGGTATGGCCAGCACGCTCATGTTGGCGACCGCTCGAGCTAACGCCTTAACCGAAGTTCGCCTCTCTTATTCTGGGATTTCCCTCGGCAAAATTGCCGTCAGTGACCTTGTGAGCTTTTCAGAAAGTGGGCAGCTCTCTCCGAGTCTGGCAGCTTTACTAAGACTCGCCAAGGTTGAGCAGAGCACTGCGTTGCAAGTGCTAAACCAAGAAGTCAGCGTTGATAGTGGTCTTCTCAGCGACGCCAGCTATACCTTTGTGGGCGAAAGCTTTTTTCAGCTCATCGGCACCAGTGTCAGCCTTCCGGATTCCTCCACTCAAAGTTGGACCTATTTAAGAGACGCCCTGTTGACCGCGGCCGCTGATGACAACACCGTCAGCGCGATTGAAGTGTTACAGGCGATTGATACCGACGTCATCACAGTAGACGCTGAAAAAGTTGGCGAAGTCGCCCAAGAAATCCAAGCTGACGCTTCCATCTTAGAAGACTTTTTAGACGCTGGCTTTGCCGACGCCTCCGACTAGAGGATAAATAGCCGGCTCACGTTTGGCGCATTTGTGTGCCGCCAGAGACTCTCCATAACCAGCCCCGAGAGATTGCAATTCTCAAGCTGTATGGGCTCAACCCGAACGGAAGTTTGCTAAATCCACTACCCCGCATCAGACTTTGGTCAACGACCAAAGAAATAGCCACCAAGTTCCAATAAACCTGGCGGCTATTTCTTTGGGGCTAGCTGTTTTCTAGTCTTCTGACAACTCCGCCAAGTCGTCATGGAGGAGTTTTGCGCCCAGCCCCGTGTTAACAGTCATTGCCACGACATCGAATCCAGCTTGGGCTATCGCGAATTTAGGCCCAATTGTTCTGATGGGCGACAGAATGTTCGGCAGCCAGGAGACCACCTCATTCGCAATCTCGAAGCCTGATTTATCTTCGTCAGGAACTGTTAGCAGATACTGTGTCGCAAAGACTGCATCCAGCATTGAAGCCACACAAAAGAACCCAATGGTTTTAGGTTCTGCCCGCCGTAGGCGCTGTAGTTTTTCTTCGTTTCCTCTGGCTACAGCAATTCCTTTATCGGCGAGTATGGCTACATCTAGCCAATATATAAAGGTTCTCCAGCCCCACATCACCCGCTCCGCATACTCAGGCTTATCATCTTTGGTGACTTTGTGAGCAGCCACATTGTATGGCCGACCACCGGGAAAATCTGGAGAGGAAGGAAAGCTTGCCAACCAGCTAAAGCCACTCAGCACTAGGCTCACAATCTCAAACCCAAAACCAGCCGTTTCTTCCAACTTCTCCTCCTTAGAACCAAATTCTGAAGAGAGATCTAATCCGGCGTTGATCACACCGTTCAAAGCATCGGCGGTCAATCCAATAATCCCCCAGATTTTAATCGATTGCTCGCGCTTTGAGGTGTCGGCCTCCTTAGCGCTTGGCCCTGGCGCAGTGACCAGACGGGCACCGATTGGCGTAGTGACCAGCTGAGCATCGGTCGACTCAGCGACCACGCTAGCAACGGTTGACTCAGCGGTCACGCTGCTATTAGATGGAGTCGAAAAATCAAGCGGTGGCTCACTCTTAAAGGGCGCTCTACCTGTCACAATCTTGGCTATCACTGTCACAGGAATCGCCATCAGCAAACCCGCCAGATTCAGCAGTGTCAGTTTGCCTGCCCCAATCAGCTTAAACAGGTCGGAGATAAAGGGGATCTTAATCTCTGCATTCAGCAGCTTTTGAAGCTGTTCAACTGCTTCGGCAATCACATCCAAAAAGCCTAGTATCAGGTTCTCGATCGCTTCCAGCATCTGAATGACGACATCCCTGAAAGTTTCGAACAGCACAATCAAAGCTAGCTGCGGCTTGAGCGGATTCGCAATCAGGGTGGCGATGATTTCACCCAGCCCCTCAAAGCCTCGGAGTACCGCTCCAGCAGCGTCTTCCAAAGCCTCAAGTAAGTGGAACCCAAAACTTTCCAACCTAGAATCCCCGCTCGGTTGGGCAGCTGCCTGGGGAACGGTCTTCGCGCTATCTTGTTTCGAGCCGCCCAGCAGCTTAGAGAAAAACCACTCGGCAGCTTCTGGCAGCTTAAACCCAGACTTGCGTACCTCCGACGGCTCACCCCCCAAAGTTGTAATCAGTTCGTTCATCCCTTTTTCGACGGTGTCTTGCAGATTGTCGATGAAGTCTGATACAGGACCTTTGACAGCTTCTACCTGCTTGACTGCGTAATCAAATCCGGCGTTGATGGAACTGACTAGATACCGCTGGGTGTCCAAAATATCGTCCCAGTTGAACAAAAACTGCAGGAACTCAATGAACTTCTTGATGCCGTTCACCACTTTTTCGACCACGGCCTCCACAAACTCGGCCACCTTTTCAGCGGTGTCAACCACAAAGTCAATGACTTCTTCAGCGGTTTTCACTACGAAATGGACGACGCCTTTAACCGCACCAATCACCACGGATTTCGCTTTTTTGAGCGCATTTCTAATGCGTCTACCGATTCTGAGCCGTCTGATTCCCCCAATCCTTCGAGTGCCGCCAAAGCCGATTACACCGGGCAGCTGAGTGTCTTTTCCGGAAGGGTCTGAAATGGGCTCCCTTTCACTGCTGGTGGCCTGGCTCAGCAATTGCGCAAAGTCATTCTGACTGACTGATTCCTCCTGAATGCCGCCGTTCTCAGGATTATTAGCGGTCACTGAGGCCGATACCAACCCTCGGCTTTGCAAGATGGTGCTTTGCGCTGAGCGTTGCCGCAGCTCGCTCTCATCAGGCGCAGGCTTGAATTTCAGTTCCCAGGGGTCAGCGATCGCTGACCCTGACACAACGGGGCTAGATGACTGCACGCGGCTATCTTTAAAGGCGACCGTCGCGGTCACCCGCTTAATTGTGTTTTGAACGCTAGTGACTTCCGCCTGGCTGTGAGCCGTGCGATCGACAATCAGGTTGCCCTGGGTATCTGTTGCATTCCATAGGGCGTCATCCTCTAATTCGATAATTTGCTGATGGGCCTCCTGGTTCGGGAAAATCACCGCTTGTTCATTGGGAGCCATGTCGCGGGTGCGAAGTTTGAGTCCCGGTGTATTGAGGCCATCCGCCTCAGAGGTAATCATGATGAAATTCATCTCGTTGGGCTTGAGCGTGACCGATCGCACCTCATCGATAGTATGGATGGTGCCCTCGACTTCAATCGTGGTCAGGTCAGTAGCAGAAACCTCAACCTCGCTAGCGCTGTCCGGCCTAAACCGAAGCGTGGTGCGATAGGCCGAAAACTCTTCCAGCTTGTCGCCCACCATGCGATAGTCCTGGCTGAGTTTAGTGGTGTAAGAGGCAAAGATATCTTCCGGGGCGATCGCGCTGAAGATTTTGATGGAAGAAATTGCTTCATCGCCGACCTGACTTTCTTGCAAGTCGGGAACATTTTCGACGATATCCTCGATTTCTGCTTCTCGATTAGCATCAGCCGCTCGATTGTTGACATGTTTGAACAGGGTCACGCCTGTCTTTGGTCCGATTCGAATAGACGAGACTTGGTCATTCAAACCGTGGAATTTTCTCAAGTCGCGATAGTTGCCAGCCACGTCATTTTCGCTATTCGACAGAATCCAGGTTCTGCCGTGATAAGCTCGGTGCTCGTATAGGGCCACTTCGCCAGGGGCAAGCTAACCCACCTGTCCTTCGTTGTCTGCTAGTTTGGCCGCCCGGAAGAAAATGGCTCGGTCTCCGTGAGCCGAGGTCCAGCTAAACTTGCCGTTTTCGCTCTGCTGGAGCCACTGGTTCGGCGATGTGCCGATGATAGAGAACGCTTCTTTATCGCTTTCTTTGTCCTCAACCAAAAGCACTGCAGCTTCATTTTCAACCTGCAACAACAGTCCTTCCTGGTCGGTCACTGGCAGGAGCTGAGGGCGATCATAAATGGGGTTGTAATGGAAGGTGAACAATTCATCTAACGAGCGGTGCGGTGCCGTCACCAGGGCCGCATCCCGTCGGCTCAGGCATTGACCATTCGGCGCTTTGATGACCCACTTGCCAGTAAAGGGCTCGCCAGCGACTGTCCACAGATGCACCGAGCGGGGAAAGTCGCCGAGTTTAGTAAACCGAATTTCCGGAACATCCGTATAAAGCTTTTGCGCTGCCCCAACAAAATCCGTGCCTTTATAGAGCGTTGCGCCGGTGTTTGGACCGAGGCGTAGCTTTTGAAACTGTGATGAAAATCGCGAGAGATCAGCAACGTTTTGCTTGAGGAGCACAGCCGCGTTATCAATCGCGACCAGCTCAATTTCACCCGCGCTTAACGGGCGGTTCACAAGGGGGACTAGGGCGTGGATCTCGGCATCGCTGAGGGCCGTATGGTAGATGCGCAGGTCTTCATATTGAGCAACCGGGGTTCTTCTTCCCCGACTTCCCAGGATCATGTCAGCGTCAGTCGTAATATTAGCAATACCTGTTTTGGAGACGCTTTTACCTGATAGCTCACCGTCAATGTAGAGCTTTAGCGATCGCCCTTGTCGCACCACGGCTATATGATGCCATTTCCCATCTTTGAGTGGCCGCTCATCATTTAGAGATGCATAGTTCTTGCCTTTTGTATTTTCATCGACCTCAAATCTCAATTGACCTTTATTCTTCATCCGAATGGAGAAGAAGTTCCCGTGCCCAAACGTTGATCGATTACCAATAACGTGAAGGTCTTTCTGACTATAGGTACCCTGAACCTTCATGCCAAACGCTACGGTGAAATCACTAGTGCCAAATCGACTCACCTTATTGTCAAAGACGATCCGAGAATTCTTGGCCTTTCCATGAATTTGGATAGCGTTACCGATCCGACCATGCCCCCGCCAGGACGCAGTTGAAAGTTTAGCTTGAACACCGTTTATAGCATCTACTGTTGTTTCTCCTTGCCTTTCGTCGAACTGCCAATGATATTTGGGTTGAACAGTCATGGAATTTTCTCCTGTTGTAAATGACTAATAGCTGAGCATAACTAGCGCATCCTATGAGTCATAGGAAAGAATCAGAAGTTGCGCTGAGCATTATCTACATCCATGATTTTCTGATTCCAGAAATTGAGGTTTTATTTTGTATATGCTCACTTATTTAAGCCAATATTTAGAGCTGTAATCTTTTCTTGGCAATGCTTACGAGCCATAAAATTAATTTTTTATCTCTCCAGAATTGTGTTCTAATGATCAAAAATATTCTAAAAAATAGAAAATGCAAAAACTTCATCAGAAAGTATTTTTCTGATGAAATCAGTCTGGAGGTTGGCTCCAATATTTTGATTAATGAAATTTTCAAAGGCAAGTAAAAATGCGCCTCTAAATAGATGAGCTCAACTTTTTGAGGCGAGCCCTGTATCGCTATGCAGAATCCAAAACTTAAAACTCAAAGCCTTATCAGATGAGCATCTTAAGCTTTCTTCATAGCAAAGGTAGGATACACCCAGCATGAACCTCCTCATCGCTATCAATATCGATCCGTCTGACCATCAATACGAGTGAGGGGCTCATTTGGATGAAAATTTTTCAAATTTTCCTCGAAGCCTTGATTTATATTGTTTTGGCGACGATTGATCCAGTCGGTTGCGCCGGTAATTGAATCGATTCAACTGTGACAATGACATCTGTCACCCAGGGGCGCGATTGATAAACGGGTGGCATGGGCAACGTTGCAAACACCGCTCCGGTTTGCTCTGTTTGAAAGTCACCGCAGGGAACATATTGCCCCCCATGGCGTACCCAGAGGGCATAAGTTTGATCGGCGGGCAGAGGCGGAAGATTTTGAAAAGCGATCGCAGCCTTCAACCCATCCGTATCAACGATCATGCTGCCAAAGGCATCGGTGGCCAGGTTGGTACCTTCAAAGTCATAAAACCGGGTAGTTGGCTGTTGCAAGATCAATTGGGCCTGTTGGGCAGGCATCGCCGCTGTCAATTCTTGCTGTAGCTGCTGATTAGCCAATCGCAGACGATAGTTGCTCAAGCCTAGGGTCAGCGATAGTACCGTTGCTCCAGTCGCAATCGTCCCTAACACCAAAGGCCAAGACAAACGGGGCTGGGGCTGCACAGTCGACTTCTCAGCTTGAGCCAAGATCGCCGTGCGTAGATGGGCCGGCGGATCAATCATGGGCAGTTCATTGAGGACTAAGCTCACCGTTTTTTCCATCCGGTTGATCTCTGCCTGCAGTTCCGGGTGCTCACTTACCAACCGATCAAGAGCATCCGCCTCGGTCTCTGAGAGGTTGCCAGCCACATAGTCGGCGGCTAATTCATCCAATTTTCGTTCAGATGCCATAGGACAGAAATTCGGTAATGAAACAAAGACTCAGAACTATTCGCTAATCGGCCAAATCTTGGAGCGCCGCTTTGAGGTTGAGCAAGCCCTGACGCATACGCGACTTGACCGTCCCTAAAGGTATATTCGTCTGACTAGCAATTTCGGATTGACTAAATCCATGATAGAAAGCCAGCCATAATAATTCTCGCTGCTTTTCGGGTAAAGCTTTCAGAGCAGCGCGGACCCGCTGAGATCGCTCACCCTGAGCAGCCTGCGCTTCGGGGAGCGAAAATGCCTCCACCGACGGTTCTTGGGGCGTGAGTCCTCGAAGAATTCGCCGTCGGTTGCCGCGCGTCCGCACGCGATCAATAGCTCGATTGCGAGTAACAGTACTCAAAAACCGACTTAGGGAGCTGCGGGTGGGGTCATAGGTCGACTTCTGCCACAGATTTAGGAAAATTTCCTGAGTCAAATCTTCCGCCTCAGGCCCGCTATTTAAAATCCGCCAAGCGATCGTATAAACCAACCGCGAGTAGCGATCGTATACAGTCGCCAATGCCGCCTTGTTGCCATATTGCAGGGCCAAAAATAACGCAGCATCGGTATCGTCTCCCCGCTCTGGAGAATGCTCTGCGGGACGCTCAGGGGCCATGGGCTAAGCGCTAATCCTCTAATGGGCCAATGCAACATCGCTGGGCCAATGCAGCATAGCAATCTTAGGGCAACAGACTCAACTGCCTCGCTAATGGTGCAGCAGATTTTCATTAGAGACGCGAGGATGAAGCTAGGCTGGCAGAAGACGAGCTTATCAGCCGTCGCCTGCGGACTGGAGCAGCCGCGACGAGCCGGTTTTCTGAACTCGATCCACGTCGCAATAAACCAACCATCCTTTGTTATTGGTAACTCCGGTCCTTTTATACCCTGCCAGCCTAATTAGCCATACTCGACTAAACTACCACGATATTCTCGCATTAAGACTTGCAACACCCAAATTTAGACTCTTACTTAGACAATCTAGTCTTTCTGCGAGACCGGGCATGTGTTCTCCCTATTCACAATCTCCATGACAGCTACGCAAAGACAAATACTTGTCCCAGTATATCAGTACTATAAAAAGTTCGCTCAGACACTCACCACCCTAGCTTCGGCTGAAATGCGAAGAAAAGCGAACGAGCTATCTCTTTTTGAGACTCGGCGACAGCAAAGCAGGTCTTACTTCGAGACAACAAGGACTCTTTCTGACCCTCAATCTTGAAGAGTAATACCGATTCCGCATAAAAACGTTGCAGAGTGAGGTTCCCCTGCTGTTACGACCCTCTTAAAAGGGGTCTTTTTCTCACCTGATTTTTCCCTCTTTTTATAAAGAGGGGGATTGCTTCAGTCAATGCAATGCCTCTGTAGTCTAGTTTCAAAGAATCGGTGTGAGCCGGTTTATACCAATTCTCTGTAATAGCGCTCCAGATTTGCAGATCCCTCGCTGTCGCTGCCCCCTTGAAAAAGGGGCTTTGAAGAATCTATGTGTCGTCGTGATTCGCAGAAATAGCATTAGGTCAGCTCTCCAAAACTGAGCCCAGCAGTAAATGCAGTGTTCTTTTCCAAGCTGCTACGGGCAACCAGCAAGAAATCTCAATTTTCAGTAGAGAGAACAATAAAAACAGCATGTGACTCAGCTTCGGTGAATTGGCCGCGGCAAGAAACATGCCAACAGATGCTGAAGAGAGGGCTCTCAATCTTTTTGTGAGACCAATCAATCCATTTGTGAGTCTGTCCCTGGCTTTTATTAGTCCCATTAAAAGACTTGCAGTTCGATCGCAAGTCTAAACACTTGACTTAGCCCGCTATCAAAGAGTCTCTTGTCTGGACTTAAAAGATGACCATCAAGCTGTCTACTGAGTCCATTTACGAGTCCAGTCCAGAAGCCAAGGAGACTCGGGTTGAGATTGAATTCCTTCAGTTTTTTTTCTTGGTTGGGCTTCACTTTAGGGCCAAAGTCAGCCACCAGCCGATAAGTTGCCCCGTATGGCCTGGAGCGCGATCGCTCACCCGCAAGCTCCATCGCCCGGCCCCGTCAATTCCGATCGCCCGTATCAACATCGGCGCATTATTCAGGCTATAGGTCGTCTCCAGAGCTTGACGATTGCCCAACGTACGCCCCTGAAGTAAAAGCTCCTCACCGGTGGGAATTTGCAGATGCAGCATGATATCCCCGAGATAGGCATGCTCGACCTTCACCCGAATCGATAAATCTTGCACGGAGCCTGATGCCCGAAACTGTAGCGCCCTCGTCACCCCGTTTGCGTCATCGTCAGGAATGTCCGCCGGTGACTCGTTGCTGAGCTTTACCGTTTGGGTATAGCGTCTATCTTGCCAGAGCCGCCGCTTAGCCTCGGCCACTGCCTTTGCGGCATTGACCCGACCAAAGCCAAACCACTGGGAATGCCCCTGGTTGTCATAGGTTCCATACCGTGTGTCAAGCTGAGGATCAGCCGTTACATCAATAATTTTGTCCGCTGTTTGCTGCAAAATTTGCTTAACTTCACGGGCAGTGAGCTCGGGATTCGCTGATAAAACTAACCCCGCGACTCCTGCCACCTCTGGGCAGGAACTTGATGTTCCCCCGAAGGTATTGGTGTAAGCATCATCGTTGTAGCCCACTGAACCGGTGCGATCGCTCGTCACCATCCCCACCCCAGGTGTCGCCGTTGATAGCTCCGGCCCCGTCTTGATCGGTCCAGTTTGGGGAAGTGAAACTGACGGGTGCGCATTATTGCTCGGAGCCGCCACTGCAATATGGCTGCCCCAACTGCTGTAGGCTGACTTGGCATTCAGACTGGTGCACGCTGACACAGCAATCACATCGGGATGCACCGCAAAACCATTTAGCCACTCCGTCAGACCGCTAACGGCGTTTCGTGGCCAACCCCGCTCATTGACCGTGCCGCTGACCGGGCGATTGGCATTCCCCGCTGAAAACACAATGACGCAGCCCTTGCCATTGCGCCCTTGTGTGGCGGCTCGGGTCAGGGCATTACGCTGCCGCAGAGACAGGGGGTACTTCAGCGAGGCAGGCGACCAACTGCAAGAAATCACCGCCGCTCCGCGATCGCTCACCCATTGAAAAATATCGTCAATTGCCGCGTCGTCCAAAAAGCCTGTCATGCGAATAGGCATAAACGCACAGCCTGGTGCCACCCCGACGATACCCTCATCGTTCTCCTCACCGATCGCTAACCCAGCGCAAGAAGTCCCATGATTTTCGTCAGTGCTAGTGGGCAACGGCACAGCATCCTGAGCTTTGAGATCGAGGGGAGCGACGATTTTACCTGGCCCCTGGAGGTCAGGATGAGCCAAATCAAAACCATCATCACAAACGGCGATCACTACCGATCGCGCCCCCCGGGTTACATCCCACGCTGACTCAACCGAAATGTGGGCATCCGGCTTGATATTGGTGCCCACGACCGGAGTCAAATGCCACTGCTGAGAATACAGCCCATCCTTAGGTCGATACAGCGGCGAAGTTTCCATCACGATGTTGGGTTCCGCCGTCAACACCTCAATAAAAGACACCAAGCGATTTGCAATTTTAACCGGGTTCTCTGTAGCCCGGTCTGTCACCTGGTAAATAAACGTGTTGGCAATTCCCTCTAAAGCTTGGGTCTCAGCTAGGCCGTAGCGTTCAGCCAGCGCCATCCGCTGCGATCGCGTCACCATCGGGTCAAACTGAATGGTGAGCTGATCGGTCAAATAAACCCACGTACGCGGACTCGCCACCAACTGATACACCCGACTAGCAAACTGCACCGTCGCTTGTTGTCGCGCGATCGCTAATTGTGATTCCAACTGGGCAGCGTTGATCTGCCACTCAACCAACTGTCCCCGCGCTACAGGCCGCACCGCTACAGGGCTAAGCAATGCTTGCAGATCAGTGACTGCATCAGGTTGCGGCAAGCGAGTGGTAAAGCGATCGCGCACTGCAACCAACAGCATTTCCTCACCGCCCCGTTGCAGGGTCAGCTGCCTGCCTGTCGCGTCGCCATTGCTCATCCCGCACCTCTGGAACCATCTCTGTCATCGGGCGTCTAACAGGCTACTGATATCTGCTTACTATTTGCGTGGCCACAAGACCCTGACGAATGCCTCCACTTTAGCCAAAACAGTCCAAAATGGCGGCACCCTTCATCGTCTTTGCTTCAAGCGAAGTGGTAAGATACATCGGTATTTTTGCATTTCGTTGATTGTTGCACCTAGGTTCCCCCAATGGCTGTTCGTTTCTCTTCTTCTTCTCGCATCCTATGGCGCTGGCTTGGCAGCGGGGTTCTAGCCGTCGGTCTCATAGGAGGGGTCACCTCAGCGGCAACGGCCCAAGAATCCGAATCTAGCCCTGTTGAAACTCCCTCCGAAGTTCGCCGGATTGACTCCGTCGCCACCAGCGAATTTAGCGTGCCCTATGCTGATCAGCTAGTAGCCGAAGCCACCACCGCGATCGCCAATCAAAATTACACCGTCGCCATCGACAAATTTAACGAAGCGCGCGAACTTTACAATCAGCTTTCTCTTTACTATCAAGAGCTGGCTGAAATGTTCTTTGGCGTTGACACCCGACAAAATCGCAGCAACCGTGATAAAGCGATCGAAGCGGCCCAAAAACGAGACGAAGCCACCTACCAATTGGCCCTTATCCACCGCAGTCAAGACGCCCCCGAAGAGGCTATCCCCCTGCTAATGGAAGTGCTCCGTAGTCAACAGCCAACCCGCGACCTGGGTGAGCAGGCTTACCAGCAGCTCTTTGAGCTAGGGTTTGTGGAAGCTCCCTACGAATTTAACTAAGCGCGCCTGGCGATCCGGTCACTCATTTCCTGGTGATTAACGACTGCAGCGGGTGAGATCGCCCGTGTCTGTCCGCTTTCATAGAGCTAGTTAAAATAAAAAACTTCAGTTGATAGACTAGAGCAAACGTTTACGAGGCACCGCATGGTCACAGCCGATCAAGTTATCTCTATGATTCAGTCAGAAATGCCCGACGCCGAGATCAAGGTCAATGATCTCACTGGCGGCGGCGATCACTTTGAGGTTACGGTCGTGTCTAAGGCTTTTGCTGGACGGTCTTTGGTGCAGCAGCATCAGCTTGTTTACAAAGCCGTACAGACAGCCATGTCTAGCGAAGCCATCCACGCTTTAGCCCTCAAAACCTACACCCCTGAATCTTGGTCAACAGTCAGTCAGCGCGCCTAGCGATCGGCTCACGCGCCTAGCATTCATTCCGACAGACTATCTAAAGCGAGGTTATTTCAATATGTCCCCCGAACTCAAAGAACGGATTGACACCTTGGTTAACGACAACAAGGTCATGGTGTTTATGAAGGGCAACAAACTCATGCCCCAGTGTGGGTTTTCGAATAACGTTGTGCAGATCCTCAACATGCTCGGCGTTCCCTACAAAACCTTCGACGTTCTGGCCGATTACGAAATCCGTCAGGGTATCAAAGAGTACTCCAATTGGCCCACTATTCCCCAGGTCTACCTCAATGGAGAATTTCTGGGCGGCTCTGACATCATGATTGAGCTTTACAACAGCGGCCAACTGCAAGAAACAGTAGAAGTCGCTTTGGCCTCCTAAAAGCCCTATATCCGTTACCAAGTATGCCTCCGGGAAACAGTGGTTTTGAGCACTTTTTCTGGAGGCATACTTGTCTCCGGTCCAGAGAAGAGAGCCCATGACCATCGGGCTACCCGCAAGGGAGCTTGGCCTGCCGGAAGCCTGCCAGCGCAAGAGTAGTTCAAATCATAACTATTTGGCCTCTAGGGTCTTGACCGCAGGTCCGTGCAAAACTTTGCCTGCGGTATCAAATCGAGAGCCGTGACAGGGGCAGTCCCAACTCTTTTCTGCAGCATTCCAGGCAACGACGCAGCCCAGATGGGGACAAATAGCAGATACTTTGTGTAAGTCACCCCGCTCGTCTCGATAGGCGGCGACTTTTTCTCCGTTGATTGTCACTAATCCGCCTTGATCGGGCGCTAGCGTATCAGGGCTCTCAAACAGGCCTTTGAGGCGATCGCCAACCCAGTGAGTCCCCACATCAAAATTGTTTTTCAGAGACTGTGTAGATACAAAAGGCGTCGCCCGAGTGGCATCGTACAGATCGGCCCAGGCGTTGCTGCGCCCTTGAACTAAATCCGCTAGCAGCATAGCTGCCACAGTTGAGTTGGTCATGCCCCACAAACTAAAGCCAGTAGCTACATAGATGTGCTGATTTATAGGCGTTAGTTTGCCGATGTAAGGCACGCTGTCAAAGGACACAAAATCCTGACTCGACCAATAATAGTCCACCGATGTGACCCCAAAGTATGTTGCGGCATCGGCCGCGAGCCGGGCAAATCGTTCTTTGGTATCATCTGCTTCGCCGACCTTGTGCCCCTCACCACCCATGAGCAACAAGGTCTCCCCGTTATCCATCGGAGTTGTCCGAATTGAGCGGTACTTTTCACCAGTCCCGATAAACATGCCATTAGGGGCGATCGCAGCGTCAATTCGCGCCCCAATTAAATACGATCGCTGTGGGTAAGTCTTTGCAAAGTACAGACCTTGATCCAAGATGGGCAAATTCGTAGTGATAATGACATCTTGAGCCGTGACCGTTGGGCCGCGATCGGTTTTCACCCGACACAGCGCTTCCTCTTCGACTGTGCACACGCGGGTCTGTTCAAAAACAAAGCTGCCATCACCGTTGATCTTTTCCGCCAGGCTGAGGAGATACTTGCCGGGATGAAATTGAGCCTGCTGGGTAAATTTCACAGCCCCCACGACCTCAAAAGGCAAAGAAGTTTCCGTTACGAAAGTTGCTGGCAACCCTAGCCGGACAGCGGCTTCAGCCTCTTGTTTAACCTGCTCCAACGTATCGGCATCTTGAGCAAACGTAAAAGCGTCTTTGCGCTCAAAATCGCAGTCAATTTGCTCATCTCTGACCAACGTTGCCATTTGCTCAATCGCAGCTTGGTTAGAGGCGCCGTACACCCCCGCTTTGGCCTCACCCATTGATTTAATCAGGCCAGCATACTTGAGCTGATGCAAGGACGTGATTTTTGCCGTTGTATGGCCAGAGGCCCCCTCGGCAACTTGCCCCGCTTCGAGCACTGCGACCGTCTTGCCAGCCTTTTTGAGCAACATTGCCGTTGTAATGCCCGCCATACCTGCACCGACGATCGCAACGTCGACTGCTAAGTCAGTAGTCAAAGCCGGATAGTTAGATTGAAGCGTCGATGCAATCCAAAAGGACTGATGTGTTTGCAAAGTTCCAGACTGCATCAGACCATATCTCCTTGCAATTGAGTAGTAATGCCATTAACCTTGAAGGCTGAAAATACATCATCTTCCCATGGGGACATTCAACCGATGAAATCCCCAATTATCCCTACAAACCGAGCTATCAAAGCATTCGACCAAAGGAGAGTATAAAAACCTATTTCCTCCGATAGACAAACCACCGTTTCCTGCTGGTCAAATGTCCATCCTTCGATAGATACCGCCGCTTTAAAGAACTCTCTAGTGTGTGGGCGGAGGTCAAGCCCATAGCGGCTGTGACCCCATGCAACCCTGAGCGATTTTTGACCCAGGTTCTAGAGTTGATCATTAAAAAGTTCTAGATCTGCCCCATTGCTCCGCTCAAGGTGCTCTCAGTCCGCAAACCATCGACTTTCAATCCCGAGGGAGACTACGCCAAAGTGCTAAAACGAATTGCTCAAACTTTGAACCTACGACAACTCTTTGCCGTAGTGCTGGATGGATATTTAGCGCTGACTAGCATTGCTTGTAGCAGCCAAGTCGCAACCCCTGAAACCTCCAACCCCAGTGTCGGAAACCAGGGCATGTATCCTTACGAAGATACTGAACGCGATACCAGCGCCGCCGATGCTAAAACTGAGCAGGCGGTTCGCCAAGCTGAAGAACGTCGCCAAGCTGTCGATAATCCTCAAGACTATCTGGAGGAAGTTGAGCCCATTAAAAAAGTTCAACAGCAGGCTAAGGACCTGGGTGAATCCATCCAGGCATCCGCAACCGATGCCGTCGAAAGCACCCAAGCAGATCTCGAAGAGCTGCCGCAAAAGGCCGACGAAGCGGCCGACGAAGTGGCTGATACCATCGAAGAAAATACCTAATCAGCATCAGCGACAGACTCTGTCGCTGGCCATTGCTCTGGTCGTTAGCGATTCAAGCCTGGCTGCACGGATCGTTTGATTGAGTGTGCGACGACAGCGATTGCTCCAACCTAGCCGGAAATTGCACCTTGAGGCGAGCCCCCAGGGTGCAGTGGTCTTCCATGTATCCCTGCTATCGCGTCCCTTGACTAATCCCCGTCCACAGATCGACTAATGTCGCTACAACGATTTTGACGCAGACCGCTATTCTGGAGTAAGTTCTCAAACGCCATATCATCAGCCCTCTGGCTGGTAATTAACTCCAATTTATTGCGAATCACTATCATGACTAGCCAGCGTCCCGACATTCTCTTCATCGTTTTGGACACGCAGCGGGCCGATCGCCTATCCTGCTATGGCTATCCCCTCAAGACGACCCCTAACCTTGATCGATTTGCCGCCAACGCCACCCGCTATGAGGCGGCGATCGCCCCAGCCCAGTGGACAATTCCTTCCCATGCCTCCATGTTTACTGGCGTCTATCCGTCTGAGCATGGTATGACCCAGTCATACTCCGTCATGCCGGATGATCTACCCACCCTGGCGGAGCGGCTCAGCGCGAGCGGCTATTACACTGCCGGGTTTTGCAACAATCCCCTGGTTGGTGTGATCAACAATGGGCTGCGACGGGGCTTTCAAAGCTTTCTCAACTACAGCGGGTTGCTCACCTCTCGCCCCAACCAAGCTGGCGTCTCCTCGGGCCTGATTGGTCGCTATCGCCAGTGGTTCAAACGCCAAATTTCGGGCTTGATGAACAAAATTCAGGACGCCTTTGCCCGCTCCGATCGCCTGCTAGCGCTCTCCTTTACCCCCATCATGGTGCCCCTGTGGCAAACCGCCCTCAGCTTCAAAGGCAACACCGCCAAATCCCTAGAAGACACGACGCGACTCCTGGGCGATCGCACCGATGCCAGACCAGACCAACCGATTTTTGCCTTTGTCAACCTTATGGGCACCCATATGCCCTACCATCCCCCGCGGCAATACATTGAGCAATATGCGCCCCACGTGCTGCGCGATCGCCACGCCCGTAACTTTTTGCAGCGTTTCAACAGCGACGTTTACGGCTGGTTGGCTCCCCTCACCGGCGCCCTCGACGATAGCCAAAAGAGAACCCTCGACGGCATGTATAACGCTGAAGTGGCCCATCAAGATGCTCAGCTTGGCCACTTCTTTCAAAAGCTGGAAAGTACTGGTCGCCTCGATCACGCCCTGATTATCTTTTGCGCAGACCATGGCGAACACCTGGGCGAGAAACAGCTCATGGGCCACAGCCTTTCCATTTACAACGAACTGGTGCGTGTGCCCTTGATCATTCGCCAGCCAGGGCAAAGCTCTGCCCAGGCCAGCGTCGTCAACGAGGTAGTTTCGACCCGCCGTCTGTTTCAAACCGTATTAGACGCAGCGGGCCTCGCCAACAACAAAGAGCAGCCCCTGACCCTCTTGCCCCAGGCGACGCCAATCCCCGAGTCTGACTTTGTCTTTGCCGAAGCCATTCCCCCACAAAATGTCGTGAACCTGATGCAAAAGCGCCAACCCGAGCTGGTGCGCGATCGCGCCTGTGACCAACCCCGCCGGGCCGTCTGGATGGGGACCCATAAGCTCATCGAAATTGGGGACCATGCCATTGAGCTTTACGATGTGCTCGACGACCCGCAAGAGACCCTCAACATCAGCGCGATTCTGCCCGAAAACGTCGAAGCCCTACAGGAATGTCTGCAATCCTTTGCTGGCGAAATCGCAGGCTATGGCACACTGATTAACGCCCGCCGGGCACCAGGCTATGATGACCCCGAAGTGCAGCGTCGTCTGCAAGATCTTGGCTACTTAGAAGATTGATGTCGCTATGCCGTCCTGAGCTGTTGCCCCAGTTGGGTCAGCAACCAAAGGCCAGTGCACTCGCCAAATCAAGCATCGCCCAGCCTTAACGCACTGTCTCCCAGCCGCCCATCACCGCTCCTTTGGTTTCCCTTCCCCTGTTGTCGCTTAACTATGTATCCTCCCGTCGATCCCATCATTTTTGAATTTGGCCCCTTTGCCTTACGCTGGTACGGCCTCCTCATGTTGGCAGCCATTCTCACTGCAGCCCAAATTGCTAGCCGCGAAATTGCTCGCAAAGGGGAAGATCCGGACAACTTGTGGGACATGCTCTTCTGGATTTTGATTCCGGGGTTTATCGGGGCGCGACTCTACTACGTCTTTATCCAATCCCCTCGTGGGGATACTGGCCTCGGCTACTATCTGCAAAACCCGGGTGAAATCCTCCGAGTCTGGGGCGGCGGCATCCAAATCTTCGGCGGCTTCATTTTTGGTGGTCTTGCTCTCTGGTTGTTTACCCGTCTCCGTAAACTCGACCCGCTGCCATATTTAGACGCGATCGCCCTGGGGCTCCCTTTGGCCCAAGCGATCGGTCGCTGGGGCAACTTCATAAATCAAGAGTTGTATGGCCCCCCGACCTCCCTACCCTGGGGCTTACGTAATGATCGTGTCCACCGCATCCCCCCGTACAACGACTTCAGCACTTACCCGCCCAGCACTCGGTTTCATCCCCTGTTTCTATACGAGTCGCTGTGGAACTTTTTGGGCTTTGCAGTAATTTATTGGCTTTCTCGCCGGTTTGATCAACAGCTTAAAGATGGCGATATCGCCCTGATGTACCTAATTTGGTACCCCTTGGGCCGTTTCTTTATCGAGTTTCTGCGCACAGATTCTTGGTTCTTTCCTGGTACCCCCTTCAACGTGGTGCACATCTTATGTGCGATCGCAGTGCTTGGGGGTGCATTGAGTTTGTATAACCGTCGTCGCGCCCCCAGTCATTAATTTTTTGCTGACTGGAGACTCAATGACTGGGGGCGCGATCAGTGGGCACTCTCTAGTTAACGTGAGTTCGGGATAAGAAATGGAGGGACTGAGTAAGCTAAACCTATTGCAAACCGTTCAGTCGGCCCCTCCTATGAATAGTCTAGAAGAGCTGTTCTGCCGCATTGATGACTTTTGCCGTAGCTTTGAACCACAGTGACGACGGAGGCTTCTCAGGTACGGGATAAAACAACGTAATCGCCAACGGTCACTGAGTCTGAGCGAAATCATGACGATTCTGGTGAGTTTCCACCACGAGTCTTACCGCACCTTTAAGCACTTTTACCAAAAGCAGGTCTGCCGTTATTGGGAGAAGGCGTTTCTGGGACTACCCACTTACCAGCGTTTTGTGGAATGGATACCTGATGCCTTGATTCCTTTGTGTGTCTATCTCAAGCACTGCTTTGGCACTTGTAGCGGCATCAGTTTTATCGATGCCACGGCCCTAAAGGTTTGCCACAATCGCCGCATCAATCAGCATCGAGTCTTTGATGAACTGGCCGTACGGGAAAAACTTCTGTGGATTGGTTTTATGGCTTTAAGGTGCATCTGGTGGTCAATGAGTGTGGAGAGCTGTTGAATATGACCGTCACACCAGGCAATACCGTTCGCGAAGCGTGTCGGCAGGACTTAGACTGTAAGCCCGTTGCTGATTTACTCAGCGGCTTATTTGGAAAGGTATTTGCAGATCGAGGATATGTTTCATAACCATTGGCACAAAAACTGCTGCATGACTTCGGCATTGAGTTCTTCGCCAAGCCCAGGCGGAACATGAAAAACAAGCTCATGCGGTTGACGGACAAGCTGCTGGCCAGAAAGCGCGCCATCATCGAAACGGTGATTGACCAACTGAAAAATATCTCGCAAATCGAGCATTCCCGGCACCGCAGCCCTACCAATTTCATGGTCAATCTCATCTGCGGCCTAATTGCTTATTGCCATCAACCGAAGAAATCCGCCCTGCAATTAGAGTGGGCGTTGCCACCCGCTGCTTAACCCGAATTGACGTTACTTCAGATACACGTACAAGGGCAGCCAGGCTGAAGGCATCCATTCCACAAAGCGGTTGTAGCTGACCAGGCATGGAAAGGCATCTCGCCAGTGCGCACAGACATGCTGGCAGTAGAACGCCTTAAAGTTTCGCTATTGCTGTTGGCGGAAGCTCACCAAAATCGTCACCACCCCGCTTAAGCTCAGCGATCACTTGCGATCGCGTTGCTGCACCCCATAGCCGAGCAACGTCTGACGCCATTGCGGTTCAAAGCTGCGGCAGAAATCATCAATGTGGCAATACAACGCTTCTAAACTATCCATAGGAGGGGCCGACTGAACGGTTTGCAATACTTTCAGCTTACTCAGCCCCTTCATTTCTTATCCCGAACTGAGGTTAACTCAATAAATCTGAGAGCCCCATTGACAGAATCTTAGTTCCAGATATTATTTAGGAGTACTAATCATTAGGATACCTAAGTAATGAGGTCTACTATGCGACGTGTGATGGGTCTGCTATTTGCTAGCGCGATTTTGGTGGGGAGTATTAGTTTTGCTGGCTCTGCCCATGGGGAGGCTGTGGTGGCGGTGCCACCGACTCCAGCGCTAGAAATCTTGTCTACACAGGTTCAGTACATTGAGGATCTAGATTTGTTGGTGTTTGAGCAGCAGTTGGCCGAGGCGGTGGGTTCAACGCTGCCAAAACCGGCAGGTCAGCTCGATGGTGCTCCGGTGCTGGGGTATGTCTTTCCCACAACGCTTAACCCCGAAGATGTTGGCTTTGGCGGGATAGAAGGTGTCGTGGCGCTGGCGATCACCTCCCACCCTGATTTTGATGACACTCCACTCTGGGATGAAAACAATGACACCGATTACGCCAATGACGGGGTGATTTGGCATTCTCACTGGGTAGTCTTGACGACCGATGAACGGGTTCCGGGTGGGTTGTCTGTAGCGGAGTTTGAAGCGGGTGATGCGGCTGTGATCATGCCGCCTACCAATCCGGGGATGGCAATTTATCTCGACTCCCCAGGCTTTTCGGTGGTAGCCAACCAAAATACGCTGCGCGTTATGGTCCCGGCCCAACGGGTCAACCACAGTATCGACTTTAATTTTGATGCGGTCACAGCCTATATGGAAGTGAATACCCGCGATCGAGATCGTCCCATGTTGGGGGTGTATGCGGTTTACAGCGTAGGGTCAGGGGATTTAAGCCTGCCCTATGAGGTGGAGCATCGTTCGAACTAAAAGGATGTATTGCTCGGTTGATGGCGGCTACTGGGGGGGAAGCGTGTATCGGAGTCGATATGTGTTGCCCTACCCAGTAGCCGTTCTCTGAAGTCAATTTTTAAGCCCTATTTATTACCCATGATGGAGAAAGCCCATGTTCAATGTTGAACGTTTAGAGCATAGCTTTGCGCAAATCAAAGAGCGAGAGCCTGAGTTCACAGCAACTTTCTATAAAACGCTGTTTGCCAACAGCCCAGAGGTTAAACCTCTATTTCGGCAGGTAGATATGCAGGAGCAGGGAAAGAAGCTGTTTGCATCGCTGTCGTTAGTTGTGGCCAATCTGCGTAATCCTGACAATTTAGCCCTTCCACTCATGGCGATGGGCGTTCGGCACGCTGGTTATGGAGTTTCTGCTAGTCACTATCCAATGGTGGGCCAAGCTATGCTCCAAGCGCTAGCGGTGACGCTGGGTTCTGACTGGACACCTGAACTGCAACAAAGCTGGCTGGAGGCGTATCGCGTTGTGGCCGATGTGATGCTCAAAGGGGCCGATCGCCCCACTTTCAAGATGAAGCTATCGCAGGTATTACAGGGAGAGTTTCAGGTTCAAAAACTGAATCTTTTGCTGGTTTTTCAGGTCAACTGTCCAGGGTGTTTTGTCTATGCTTTGCCGCTGGCTGCTCGACTGCATGATCGACATGGCGATCGCCTCAATATCTTAGGTTTGTCTACTGCCTTTGAAGACTTCAGTTTCAACACTCTGGAACATACTCGCCGTCTGCTAGAGAGCGGTGAAGTGTTTGGGATGACAAAACTGTATTGGCAGCGTCAGGGGGAGTCTTCCTATTCAGTGCCTATTCGGTTTCCGGTTGCCTTCGATTTGATGACCGGCACCGAGCCCCAAGCCCGTGCCACCGCAGAGAATACGCCTCTTGTCTCGGATGTCGGTTATACATTTCGGACTAATCAGCTTCAGGGTACGCCGTCATGGATTCTGTTCGATGAAGGCTTTACGATATTGGCAGAGTGGTTTGGCCATAAAGCCGAATCAGAAGTCGAGTCGATCCTAAAGCGATCGCTATCAGCAAACTCCGTTGATGACGCCATTGAACAACCCCTTTGATACTCTCAATGAGCCCATTTCTCAGCGTATGGTCACTGGGCTCGCTAAAATTTGCACTGCCCTGCGCAGCCAAGCATGGCAAGGGGCAGAATCTCAGGGGCTCACTCCCACCCAGGGCCAAATTTTGGCTTTGCTGCGATCAGTTGCCGGTGAAGGCATGCGCCTATCGGCGATTGCCGAAGGGCTGGCCACGAGTCCGGCCACAGCGAGCGATGCTGTGTCTTCTTTAGTCAAAAAAGGATTAGTGTCACGCGAACGGGCCGTTGACGATCGCCGGGCGATCGCTATCCGCCTCACCGCTGAAGGACTCCAGCAGGCAAAACAGGCGGCAAGCTGGCCTGACTTCTTATTAGATGCTGTGAATGCGTTGTCTTTGGAAGAACAAACCATTTTCTTCAAAGGTCTGACAACTATCATCCGTGAGCTTCAGGAACAGAATAAGATTCCTGTTGCGAAAATGTGTGTCACCTGCCATTACTTCGACCCCCATGTTTACGATGATCCTGCTCGACCTCATCACTGTAAGTTGGTGGATGCACCGTTTGGTGATCGTGACCTGCGATTAGATTGTCCAGAGCATCTATCGAAAAGGCAAACAGAGGCATCACTTTGAGTTTCATTAGGGAGCACTGTAACTCACTAAGATGTCCTTAGAAATCCATACTCAATGGGTCAGCTTGTGCATTGGGTCTAAACGACAAAAATCTTGCTAATTCTAAATTTTGGGAATTGCTAGATGTCTCGCTAACCTAGCTGTGGCAGTGCTTCTCACGAGACTGTCAGTAGAAATAACTCACGACCGACTCAAGATTGAATGGACTCAGCCATGCTGACTAAGCGAATTCTTTTGATTGATGACGAAGTCGATATCCATCGAATTGCTCAAGTAGGGCTGATGATGGAGGCCGGCTGGGAACTGCTGACGGCCAAATCCAGTGATGAAGGGCTGGCGATCGCCGCCGCCGCTTCTCTCGACGCCATTCTGCTAGATGTGATGATGCCCGGGCGGGACGGAGTCGCTACCTTACAGTTGCTACAGGCATCCAGCGATACGCGACATATTCCCGTGATTTTTTTGACGGCAAAGGCTCAATCCAGCGATCGCCGCCGATTTTATGCCCTCGGAGCCCAGGGGGTGATCACTAAGCCCTTTAATCCCATGACCCTAGCTAGTCAGATTTCTGGCTTTCTAGGATGGCAGTGATGACACATGGATGACTGCCTTGGGAGCATGGCAACTGTGGAGCCTTAACCGGGGATCTACCCATCACTAGAATCAGGGCGTGAGATGGTCGGCTCGTACATGTCAACGCCTCGACGGATGCCATTGGGCCGATAGTACGCCAGCCGTAAGGTCTCCAACATTGCCCGCCAGCTTTGAAGCAGGCCCAAATTCCGGACGGTCAAGCACTGTAGGCAAAGCGATACACCGATACACCACCGTATCAATCGGGATGGCCAAGCTTAGGCTGAGTAGCTTCATGAACCAATAGCTGTGGGAGCCCAGCCTTGGTTGAGCGGTTGTTGCACCATTGCCCCTATGCAACCCCTGTCTGTTGAGAGTTTGGGGCTAGCTGCAACAAGTGAGGGCGCGATATCACAGCAGTAACACCGAATTGCAGAGGACTCCCCTATGAAAACAACTACCACCATCATCACGACTCACCCAGCGGCTCGTCAACGCCGTTTGAAAGCGATCGCCCAGCGGCTCGTCATCGAGCTAGGTTATTTGGAGCATTGCCTGGCTGAAGGTCTGCAAGACACCAACTTAGAAACCGCAACCACCAGCATTGATATCGCGATTGACTGCCTGAACGAGCATCTCTCTAGCTAGCCGCTGAGATCACGGGCATTTCTGACAACAGAGTCCTGATCTCAGGGCTGGGGGGCTTTGTCTGAGTGCTGAGAAATGGCTGCTCTATGGATGAGCTGTCTTCTCTACAGGAGCGGGATGAAAGGCCCTCTAGGCAATATGAAAATCGACTGAACTAGGGCTGAGCTTCCCTCCGGTAACTCTTATCTGAGCATCACGTAGCGCCATGGCCAGCCGGCTAAATTGAAGACGTTCGAACGAGATGATTCATTCAAAGGAGTCCCCCATGGCTAACCTAAATCAGCAAACCACCGAGCACATTTCTGAGCAGGAACTGACGCAAGTTTCTGGCGGCGTCAATTTTGATCAGCTCCGTCGTGAAAACCTCGACAAAGATGCGGTCAACTTTGATGAACTGCGTCGCGAGAATTTAGAGAAAGACGCGATCGCATAAGCCGTTCCGTTTCTGACGACGTTCTGCATACCTTTTCACACACCTCTATGCCGGCCCCCTGAATGACATTCGTTTAGGGGGCTTTATTTTGTTTACGGTTAGTGCTCGACCTCCGCGAGAGTCATCAGTTTGATGCATCATGAGGCTTTGGCCCGATTGCATCGCCGGCACCAGGCATCGCTTGCAAAATAGCCGATCCTCTGGGGTTAAATTGACGGAATCGCTCAGCTAAAAGTAATTCTGAAAGAGCGGCAAACCCCAAACCTACAAAAGCAAGTCAACCCTACAATCCGGAGCTTAAGAGCCCCTGCTGCTTCAGATTGGAGAGAGAAGGTGCTTCGCGATGTGTAGACCGCGATACCGATGACTATTGAAGGCTGGCAAAGCTGCTCAGACCAGCGATTTCCATGCCCTAGAGCTTAGTCTTCAGGGTGAAATGAAGTGTACGGTTCATCAATCATGGGCCGGGGGCGATCCTGAAGATGACGTTTTACCCATGGGGCAGGTTTCTTCATAACATCCTCATACTCTCTGGATAAGTTGATGACTGTAGGGAGCACTTGATCGCCTTTGGCGCATGGCTGATAAGGAATGCCGTCCCTTCAACGGGAAGAGTTGGAGATGTGCCAGCACAAGGCGACTACCACCTACTTGCACAAGGTTTGAGGTCATAGAAATGTCTGCTCAGGATCAGGCCCGCTACAACATTGCCGAGCAACGTCATCAGGCACACAATCGTCAGCAATCCGCTTTAGAGCGGAGCGAAGCAGAAATTGCCGCCAGGAATGGTGGGGAAATTCAAGAGGAGGCGCGCGAGTCTTTAACTCAACAGCGTCGGGCACAAGCGAATCGTAAACGGTCTATGCAGCAGCGTTCAGAAGCAGAGATCACCTAACCTGTCGAGGCCAAATCTGGGCCTAGCCACCAATCAAGTAGCTGTTCAGTTCTCTCTAGCGGTACTGTCATGCGGGTCAGTCATCGGCTTCAGATAGGTGAAACGTCGAATGTTTAATGCGGGGATGTTTCTGATTGGGAGCTTACAGCAGAGACCACAGATTTTTGGAGCAATGTGATAAGAGGCTATAGCAATGTATATAAATCAACCCGTTTTTTGGAGCTTCGTAGGGGCTTATCTAAAGCAACCCATTCTTTGCCCCCAAAGGCCACTTCGCTGGAATCCCTCAGCATTTTTCAAAAATGAGCGAAGACAGTTTTTAGAGCGCTGCTACCGGCTTGATTATAGAGCCGAAATCTGGCGGTCGCGTTTAAAAATTCGTTAGCGAATGAGCCTCATAAATGCTTCTTAGGTAGCAGCGATAGGACCTTACTTAAGTTCTGTAATTGAGCAACATTGAGAGATAAACCATGACTTCACTTAAGCGACGATGGCTGGTCAAAACTCAAAGAATGCTGCGCGCTTGTCAGCAACCGTTTGACGCGGTCGCTCAGGCCTCTGGGCGCATCTTTAGTCCCGGTGATGATGATTATCCCGCAACCGGAGCTCAGCCCTTTGAGGGGGATATCCCTAACACCCATCATCATCACAATAACCCGCCATGGTAGCGGAGACAGTAACGATAGTGCGAAACAACTTGGTTTTCAAGTGAGAAAAGGGGTTTTCTAGAACTCAGCCTCAACTTTTAAGTTCTAACCCATCTTGAGCTTGAGATCCAGGACTCCTCATGGGGAAGGTAGCAGAATCTTCCCATGATATTACGTCCTGACTATCCGAATAGGGCCAGTTAGAAAACGGATTTCCATCTACCTAGCTCATTTTGAGTCGGGTTTTAGCGACATAAATGCGGCGTTTTCATTATCACTTGAAATAGATATAGATGGAAAAATTTCCCCATGAATTCCTCAAATTGTTGATCTATAAAGCGAGTGAGATCAATCAGCAATTCTTGACAGTCTGTGTGGGATGAAGATTCATGATTCAAGCTACCCATAACACCCCTACCGCCCCGCCTGCGACCACTGAATTGGTCTGCTGGTTCACTGATATCAGCATTACGGATATTCCCGCAGTGGGGGGAAAGAATGCTTCTTTAGGAGAAATGATTCAGCAGTTAGCGGCCAAAGGCGTGCAGGTACCCTCGGGTTTTGCGACTACCGCGGCGGCCTACCGCTACTTTATCCGGCAGGCAGGCTTAGAAGTAAAACTCAGACAACTCTTTGCGGCTTTGGATGTAGAAGATGTGAATGCTCTGCGGCAGTGTGGACGGAAGGCGCGATCGCTGATTCTAGAAACACCCTTTCCGGAAGCTCTCGCTGCTGCGATCGCCCATGCCTACGAGCAACTCTGTGAGCAAAGTCTGAACCAGAGTCTCGATGTGGCGGTTCGTTCCAGTGCTACTGCTGAGGACCTACCAGATGCCAGCTTTGCCGGTCAGCAGGAAACGTATCTCAATGTCCACGGAGTTAAAGGCGTGCTGGAAGCCTGTCACAAATGCTTTGCCTCCCTATTTACCGATCGCGCCATTTCCTATCGCACGCTGAAGGGTTTCGACCACTTCACCGTGGCGCTCTCGGTGGGTGTCCAGCGCATGGTGCGTTCTGACTTGGCCACGGCGGGCGTCATGTTTTCCATCGATACCGATACGGGGTTTCAACATGCGGCCTTGGTGACCGCTGCTTATGGTCTGGGGGAAAATGTGGTGCAGGGTACGGTCACCCCTGACGAGTATTTAGTCTTCAAGCCAACCTTGAAGCAGGGCTACCGCGCCATTTTGAAAAAGCGCCTCGGCAGTAAAGAGCTCAAAATGGTGTATGACATCGGCGGCACTAAGCTGACTAAAAACGTGCCCGTTTCCGCCGTTGATCGCCAGCGCTATGCCCTCAGCGATGATGAAATCCTCACTCTGGCTCGCTGGGCCTGCATCATTGAAGATCACTATTCTCAAGTGCGCGGCACCGACAGCCAGATGGATATGGAATGGGCTAAAGATGGTCTGACGGGGGAGTTGTTTATTGTGCAGGCGCGGCCCGAGACCGTGCAATCGCAAAAATCCGCCTCAGTGCTGCGTAGCTACCATTTGCAGACAGATATCACCAATTTGCCTCCCCTAGTCACCGGGCAGGCCGTCGGCGAAATGATTGGCCAGGGGCCAGCTCGGGTGATTCAGTCTGTACAAAACATGGCGGATTTTCAACCGGGTGAGGTGCTGATTACCCAGCGTACTGACCCCGATTGGGAGCCCATTATGAAACGGGCCAGTGCGATCGTTACCGACCAGGGTGGCCGCACCTGTCACGCGGCAATTATTGCCCGCGAAATGGGCATTCCGGCCATTGTTGGTTGCGGCAATGCTACTGATGTGTTGGCGACGGGGCAGGCGGTAACGGTCAGTTGTGCTGCGGGGGAAGTCGGTAAGGTCTACGAGGGGCTGCTGCCCTTCAATGTCAAAGAAACGGCGATCGCCCACCTGCCGCGATCGCGCACCCAAATCATGATGAATGTCGGCAATCCCGAGGAAGCCTTGCGGCTAGCGGCGATTCCTTGTGATGGGGTGGGTCTAGCCCGCATGGAATTTATCATCGCTAACCATATCAAGGTACATCCCCTAGCCCTCCTCAAGTTTGACCAGCTCACCGATGCCCAAACAAAACGGAAGATTGCGAGGCTAACAGCGCTTTATCCCCATAAACCCGACTATTTTGTTGAACGACTGGCCCACGGCATGGGCATCATCGCTGCTGCTTTTTATCCCAAACCGGTGATCATTCGACTGTCAGATTTCAAGAGCAATGAATATGCCAATCTGTTGGGCGGTGAAACCTTTGAGCCCGTGGAAGAAAATCCGATGATTGGCTGGCGGGGGGCGGCACGCTATACCGATCCACGCTATCGCGACGCCTTTGCGCTGGAATGTCAGGCTCTACAGCGGGTCCGTCAGGAGATGGGGTTGACCAATGTGATTCCCATGGTGCCGTTTTGCCGTACGCCAGCCGAAGGTCAACGGGTGCTGGCAGAGATGGGTAAACAGGGTCTCGTGCGTGGCCAAGACGGTTTGCAGGTCTATGTGATGTGCGAGATTCCTAACAACGTCATTCTGGCCCAGGAGTTTAGCCAAATCTTTGACGGCTTCTCCATTGGTTCCAACGACTTGACCCAGTTGACCCTGGGCCTTGATCGTGATTCGGCGTTGGTGGCGCATCTGTTTGACGAGCGTAGTGCTGGGGTGATGGCAACCATCCGCACCGTGATCGAACGGGTAAAAAGCTGTCAGCGCAAGATCGGTATCTGTGGTCAAGCTCCCAGCGACTACCCCGAATTTGCTCAGTTTTTAGTCAGGCAGGGCATCGACTCCATTAGCCTGAACCCCGACTCAGTAATCAAAACCACCCTAGCCGTGGCAACGATGGAACAAAATTTGACCGACGCTTCCGGAGGACCTTCCCATGCTTAACCATATTTTGGTCGCGATCGACAAGTCAGCGGCTAGCCATCAAGCGTTTGACACAGCTGTAGAACTAGCCTCAGCGTTAGAAGCTAGGCTCACCCTGGTGCATGTGCTGGATGTATTTGCGCCGACCAGCCCTCAACGCCCTTCGGCCTCCGCTAATAGCTACTCCGTCGAGCTCGATACCCTCCTTCGGGAAAATTATGAGCGGCAATGGGCCGAGTTCGTTCAGCATTACGACGCTCTGCTCAAACAACAGCAGCAGCAGGCTGAGGCCAAGGGCGTTGCTTGTGATTATCTACAGCCTTATGGTCGCCCGGGCCCGACCCTATGTCGAGCGGCGGGAGATGGTCAGGCAGATCTGCTCGTGGTTGGTAGTCATGCGCGTAAGGGCCTGAGTGCCATGCTGCTGGGCAGCGTCAGCAACTACATCACCCACCATGCCCCTTGCTCGGTGATGGTGATTCACCCTCAGAGTTTGCGGACTCCAGCCTCCCCTCCAGGATCTACGGCGAAGATGACAGCTGAGTCAGTTGCTTGATGCTGTGCTCTGTCTCTATAGCCAGGCATTTTTTCCATCCACTGTGGCGATCGCGAGATGCTGCCGGGGCAAGTTGCGGGCATATTGCCCTCTGCTAATCCTGATTCTGCATGAAAGCATTACAAATCGAGGCTCCTCCGCTGTCGCCGCCTTCTTAAAAAGGGGCTATTCACCATCTGAATTTTGTTATCTCCCCTTTACCAAGGGAGTTGGGGGAATGACTCCAGCAAATGCATCTGTAGTCCAGTTTCAGGACATAAGCCATTTCGCTTACTGATTCACAGCCATCTTTATTGAGGAAATTATCATGTTCAGCAAAATTCTTGTTGCGCTTGACCAGGGCGATACCTACATCCCCCTCTTCCAAGCAGCCGTCAAACTGGCGCAAGCAACCAGCGCCGAGCTGATGTTGCTTAGTGTCGTTGCGCCTCAAAGCGAAGAAGGGCTGACGATACCAGTAGCCTCAGGTTTAGCTCACTGTTCCCTGAGCGCCAATGAAGCAATTTGGGAGGCCTATCAAAAGAATTTGCGAGGATACGAAGAACAAGGACTGAAACGGCTCCGCAGCTTGAGTGAAGAAGCCGCGTTGCTAGGTTTACAGGCTGAATTTACCCAGAGTTTTGGCAGTCCAGAACGGGTGATCTGCGATTTGGCCCGTACTTGGGCAGCGGATCTCATTATGGTTGGCAGTCATCAACGCACCGGGTTCAGCGAGTGGGTGATGGGCAGCGTTAGCAACTATGTCTTACACCATGCCCCCTGTTCGGTGTTGATGATTAACCGGCTAACCGGCCAACCAGCCACTAGCCCATCGGCTGAACTAGCTGCCCGAGAAAGCTAGTGCCTAGCATTGCCCGAGGTGATTGAGTAGAGCCACAGACTGCTAACTGCGGCTTTGAGCACAGTCGCGGTTTGCGATCGACTGCGCTGCTCCACTGGGCCGTAGGCAGGCGTGATCGGCGCTTATCATCCCGCATTGTTTTTAACGGCGCTAGCGTGATGAAAGTTTGGACTGGCAACGAAACTTTCACTGGCCCAAGATACCTATCTGGAGGCAGTCATGGCTCCAATCAGGGTGAGGATTTTGGGCTCTTTTCGTTGTAGCGTGACGCGAATTCCCTGGGCGCCCTCCTGAATCAGGTCAGTAATGTAACCGTCTTGGTGTTCACGGGCTTCGCGAGGGCTGTTAAAAGGACCCAAGAAGTAGACACAGGAGGGAGCTTAAGTGTGGACTTTGAGCCAATCAGGAGCCTACAAATTACAAGAAAAAGGTCGTATCGCCATCATCCTTAAAGGGTAACTAATGCGCTCAAGCCGACAGAGAAAGCTATGAGGAACTTGTGAAGTTGGGATGCTGGAAAATTAGAGCAGTGCCAAGCAATTTTGAGCGCAGAAAATCTTAAGATTTTTGTCGCTGCGCTAGCACAAGTGACGTTCCTCAAATCTCATTTATATTCATCCTCTTTGCTGAGTAACCCGATGAATCTGCCCTCTTTATTCCTTAATTTTGGGAAAGCCGATATTGAAGTCATGAATATGGAGAAATTTCAGGAAGCCGTCCGAGAGTTAGCTTTTTGCATGATTGATACCGTGTAAAGCGACAAAAGTTGACCTGTTCATTTGAAGAAATTGCTTTGTCCGGCATCCACACAATCACAAATTTATATTGGTGTGTCGTGATTTCAACTCAGTATTTCTTTGGATAATAAAATTTATATTGCGAAACATATGCTCAAAGAGAGAAACACAATCGGTTAAGCTTTTCTACAGAACATTAATTCGGCGTCAGGACAAGTTTTGACGGTATCAGGACTGTGAACGCCTATGACTTATCCCAGTTGTGCTCTCAGCGATCGCCCTCAACATCTTCTCAAGCGAAAAAACCGCGATCAATGCTTTGACAAGCTGCTCGATGCTTTACCGGCCTGTGTCTCTTACGTTGATGCTGACTTGCGGTATCGTTTTGCCAATGCCACCTACGAAGATTGGTTTCAGCTGGAGCGCCAAGCCATTTGTGGCCGCTACCTTTGGGATGTGATTGGCCATGAGGCCTATCAAACAGCGAAACCTTACATTGATGGAGTGTTAGCGGGTCGACAGATTACCTACGAGACGGTGCTGCCCTATGCCCAGGGGCACCGCGACATACGAGGTACGTTAACGCCCGATATCAACGAGCACGCTCAAGTTCAGGGCTTTTATGCCCTGATTGTGGATATCAGTGACGACAGACACACCGAGATGCAGCTGCGTCGCAGTGAAGCTGCCCTTGCCAAAGCTCAAGAAATCGCTCACATCGGCAACTGGGAATTTGATGTTGCCACCCAGAGGTTTAACTGCTCGGCTGAGATGTTGCGGCTGTTGGGATTGGCCGCAACGGCAACACCTCCCAGCCTGAGTCAGATGGCGCAGTTTTTTCCCGCTGATGATTGGGCTCAGGTAAAACAAACGGCTCAGCAGCTCCTCACGACCGGAGAGCCGCAGCCATTTTCTGGGCATATTGTGCGCTCCGATGGTGAATGGCGGTACTTGAAGGGGGATAGCGAAGCCATCAAAAACGATCGCGGTGCTGTGGTGCGACTCTTGGGCACCGCCATGGATGTCACCGAGCAGCAGCAGCGCATCGACCAGCTACGCTTGCTAGAGGCGGTCATTCTCAATGCCAATGATGCGGTTTTGATTACCGAAGCCGCTCCCATTGATCCACCAGGGCCGCGAATTCTCTACGTCAACCCAGCATTTACTCAGATGACTGGCTACACAAGTGGGGAGGTGATCGGTCAAACGCCCAGAATTTTGCAGGGTAACAAAACGGATCGGGCGAGTCTTGATCAGATTCGAACGGCGCTCCGAACCAACCAAAAAACTCGCGTTGAGCTACTCAATTATCGCAAAGATGGTAGTGAGTTTTGGGTGGAGATGGAACTGGTGCCCATCACCGATGCCAAGGGGCAAGTCACTCACTTTGTCGCGTTTCAAAGGGATGTGAGCGATCGCAAATATCGTGAGCAAAAACTAGAGGAACAGGCAGCGCTAATTGACATTGCCACCGATGCCTTTTTGGTACGAGATCTCAATAGTCGGCTGCTATTTTGGAGCCGTGGAGCCGAGCAGATTTACGGCTGGCGAGCAGCAGAAGTCTTGGGCCAAAATGTGGATCAGTTACTCAATGCTGAGTCCAAGCAATCGCCCCAGGTTCAGGCGGCTTGGCAGACGGTGTTGCGTCAGGGGGAATGGCAAGGAGAAATCGTCAAGCAAACCAAAGTCGGCAAGATACGGACGGTTGAGAGCCGTTGGACGCTGGTACGCGACGCGATCGGGAATCCCACTGCGGTGCTTTCGGTTGACACTGACATTACCGAGCGCCAACAGTTAGAAGCCCAGTTTTTACGCGCCCAGCGCTTAGAAAGTTTGGGCACCCTCGCTAGCGGGATTGCCCACGACCTCAACAATATTCTGACGCCGATTTTGGGGATTGCTCAGCTCTTGCCTCACAAGCTACCTGAGGCCGAGCCTCTCATCCTTGAGTTGATTGACATCGTGGCAAAATCGGCCAAGCGGGGTGCTAGTCTGTCTAAGCAGATTCTGTCCTTTGCCAAAGGAGCGGGGGGGGACTTTACGGCCCTTAGTCTGCGCCATTTACTGGCGGAAATCAGGCGGTTTGCACAACAAACATTTCCGAAATCTATCGCCATTAGCGTTGAGGTTTCCCCTAACCTGTGGATGATTAGGGGCGATGCGACCCATCTGTACCAGGTATTGATGAACCTTTGCGTAAACGCCAAAGACGCGATGCCTGAAGGGGGGCAGTTGTCTCTGACCGCACACAACCTGGAGTTGAGCGAGGACCATCGTCAAAGTAATTCCTATCGAGGCCTAGACGGGAACTTTTATGTGGTCATTGAGGTAACTGATACAGGCATTGGAATACCGCCTGACCAAATAGACAAAATCTTTGATCCGTTTTTTACAACTAAGGAACCCGGTCAAGGGACCGGCTTGGGTCTCTCAACGGTTGCAGGGATTATCCAAAGTCATGGGGGACAGATGCAGGTCACTAGCCAGGTCAATCAAGGAACTCGCTTTACTATTTCGCTACCTGCAGCTCCCATTACCGCGCCCTTGTCCGAAGAGTTTACGAGTTTATTCACCGGATCGGGAGAGCTGATTTTAGTGGTTGACGATGAACCCCAAATTCGCTATGTGACTCAAGCTCTCTTGGAAAGTCACAGCTATAAAGTATTGACGGCCTGTGACGGGGAGGAAGCGATCGCCCTTTATCAAGAGCAAGCCGACGATATCAATGCGGTATTAATGGATTTCCGCATGCCAAAGATGTCAGGGGCGATCGCCCTAGGAGCCCTTCGACAAATTAACCCTCAACTCAAGGTCATCATGACGAGTGGGGTAGTTTCGATGACCGAATTATCTGAACGGGACAGCTTAACCGTCGATGCTTTTTTGCCCAAGCCCTACGATGTTGAGACATTGTTAAAGGCCCTCTCAACTGTCCTCCATTCTTAAACACTCACAAGAAGTATCTAGACCCTCATATTTTCCTCAAAATGTTGTTTTAGGGTAGCGATAAAGGTTCTTGATCTACAGCCTCAATCCATTCCCCAATGGCTGATTCAAGAAGAACGCTGTCGTTTTGAGATCTGCTACACGGAGGTAGAAAAATGGCACTGACTCGTTGGCAACCTTTTCATGACCTAAAGCATTGGGAGCCATTTGGCGAAGTCGATACGCTCAGAAAAGAAATGGACAATCTGCTGGAACGCTTTATTCCTGACTTTGGTCGCAGCTCGGATGAAGCAATCTTTGTCCCCTCAGCCGAAATCGATGAAACTGACACGGAGTTGCATCTCAAACTAGAAGTCCCTGGTATGAGCGCAGATGACTTAGACATTGAAGTCAGCAACGCCGCTGTTTCAGTTATAGGTGAACGCAAGTCTGAGACTCAGTCTGAGGAAGGAGGGATCCGGCGATCGGAATTCTACTATGGCAAGTTTGAGCGCTATGTCCCCCTGCCGAGTCATATTGAGCGCGATAAAGTCGTCGCTGAGTATAAGGACGGCATTTTGAAGTTGACATTACCGAAGTCCAAAGAGCAACAAGATAAGTCCGTCAAGGTCAAAATAGCCTAATTTTAGGGTCAACTTATTTGATTGAAATCCCGTCAACAGGGGGGCATTTTGTCATCAAACTGCCCCCCTGCCTCAGCATTACAAACCGTTGAGAACGATCAGTGAAAGGATTCCCTTACTAGCAATACAGCGAATCATAGTCAGGTCTGGGTCTGTGCGATCGCCAGATTCGCCCTCTGTTATGCCAGCTTTAGGGAATCCTATTTCCTGGCTGGATTTTATCCAATCCCAATCTGATGGGTATCCCCCTTCAAGACTCTGAAATCTTAACCTCTTGAATTAATTGAGTCTGCAGAGATCCGCCATTTTTAATTGTCTTTAAAATCCAACTTCCCTTTTGAGGTTTCCCATGCCTGAGATCATCAACTTAAATCAAAATTTTGTCGACCAAAAAATTAGTGAGCTGATTCAAAAATCTTCTCATCCGTATCATTCAGCATTTTTTAATCTCAGTTTACGAAAAAAGCTCGTCGTCTGCATCCTGAATCAACTCCAGCCTAATTATGTGTTGTCTGAAAGCGGCTACATAAATTTGAAAGATGTCCAAAAACTCTTGTCCCAACATGAACAAAAGCGCATAGAGCGTTTGCTCAATAATGCGATTGTTCCAACTCTGCAAGAGGCGGATGCGCTCAAGTATTTTCCCTGCCAGACATCTGCTAAGCCCCAAAGGGAGGCTGTGTCATCATTTGGCTGATTTTCTAGAACGGCTCAACACTCATACAATATGCGTTTTTCAGATTCTCTTCTGCGTATTCAATGAATCTCAGATTGCTCTTGCCAATAAATATCGATAACCATGACAAGATCCGTTGGTATTGAGACAACTGGAAGAGAATTGTGACCATTAAGGACCTGCAATCGGGAACAGGATGAGGAGGCTCGTCATCAGTTTCTCATAAGTTATCGATACCGTTGAGATGTAGCCCAGTGAGGAAACTGTGTTGTGACTATGCCGACCGAAGAAGTTATTCAAACCGTAGATACTACTGCTGCCGAAATCATTGACCCTGAGCCTCAAGATTATCCCCAAGATCGTGTCACGGTGGAGGAGTTCAAAATTTCTGGGGATGCATTAGTAGCCAAAATCAAAGCTCTCATTCATCAAAGCAATATTCGCCGCATCATCATTAAGAACGAAAGCGGCCATCCTCTAATTGAGATTCCCTTAACCGTTGGCGTTATGTGCAGCGCGGTTGGGGCGGCTTTTTTCCCGGCAGTCGCTGCGCTGGAGGTGATTGGAGCGATGGTGGCTCACTTGACGGTGGTGGTTGAGCGTCAAACTGAAGCTGACAACGACGCCCCCTAGAATTGCCGATCAACCCGATCAAACTGAGTCATGTCTACCCCCCACCCGGCTAAATCACCATCCTGGCTTCAAACGGCTTTCGCTACCTGCGGGCGCACTGTTCGGGCTGGCCTGCTATATTTTGTGATGGTATTTTCTGTAGGGTTTGTCTTGGGCGTTGTGCGGGTGCTTTGGGCCGTTCCGCGCTTTGGCCCCCGGGCGGCAGAGTTGATGGAAATGCCTTTAATGTTGGTTGCAACCGCTTTAGCGGCGGTGTGGATAGTGCGCTGGTTGAGAGTGCCATCCAGGGGCTGGATACGCTTAGGCATGGGACTAATAGCCACAGCCTGTTTGCTACTAACGGAGTTTACGGTAGTGCTGAATCTCCGGGGATTGTCGATCGTCGATTATGTTGCCAGTCGTGACCCGATCTCGGGCACTGTGTACATTTTGATGCTGGCGTTATTTGCCCTAATGCCCCGACTCATGATGGGTCAGGCAGAGTGCCCCTAGTCTAGGGTGAGGCGCTATCACAGGCCTGAAACAGCTGTTTCAGCCCGGCAACTTTTGAGAGCCGCGCTGGCATTTAGCGATCGAGGGCTACAGGGTTGACTGTCTGTTCTACAGGTTCAGCGTGATGGGCTAAATCGTTAATGGTACGTTGCTAATCCAAAGTCAAGGGTCAACTGCACAAATTCCACCTCTGAGGATAAAGGCTCTAAGTTAGATAAAGCTAGTCCCAGTAAGCGCACTTTCTTATGAGGGTCTATGTGTTGATGCAGCATCGTTTGGCCCCAACTGAGAATTTCAGCTGGGGCACGAATGGGTATTGCTTGGGTATGGCTACGGGTGACTTGTTGATAGCTGCTGTATTTGATCTTGAGGGTCAGGGTGTGCCCGCCCCGCTGCTGCTCCTGTACCCGTTGCCCGACTCGGTGAGCAACCTGCTTTAATGCGGCTTCCATGGCTGATATCGTTTCCAGATCGGGGGCAAAGGATTTTTCTGCCCCGATGGATTTGCGGATGCGGTGCGGATTGACCAGCCGGTGGTCCTGACCTCGGGCTACGCGATAGTAAAAGCGGCCCACCTTGCCAAATTTTGCTACTAGGTCGGACTCGGCCCAGCGCTTGAGATCAGCCCCGGTATGAATGCCAAGGTTGTGCATTTTCGCCGCTGTGACTCTCCCGATGCCGTGGAACTTATCAATGGGCAGGGTTGCCACAAAGGCTTCGGCTTCCTCTGGGCGAATAACGTATAACCCATTGGGTTTATCCATGCCGGAGGCAATCTTGGCGAGAAATTTGTTGATAGACACCCCGGCTGACGCTGTCAACTGGGTAGTGGTGTAGATATCGCGGCGAATGGCCTGGGCGATCGCGATCGCGGAGCGTTCACCAACCAAGTTTTGGGTCACATCTAGGTAGGCCTCATCCAACGAGAGCGGCTCAACGAGGTCAGTGTATTGGGCAAATATCGCCCGTACCTGCTGCGACACCGCACGATAAACCTCAAATCGGGGCTTCACAAAAATCACGTGGGGACATCGCTGACGCGCAACCCGAGCCGGCATCGCCGAGCGAATGCCAAACTGACGGGCTTCGTAACTGGCCGTGGCCACTGCTCCCCGCTGTTCGGGGGTGCCCCCCACCACAATCGGTTGCCCTCGATAGGCTGGTTCATCCCGCTGTTCGACCGAGGCATAAAAGGCGTCCATGTCGACATGGATGATTTTGCGTCGTGTTGCGTCAGACATCGGCCTATTGCCATCAAATGCTTAACGGAGATGCCCTTGGACTAGTTGTCTATTCTATCCCGCTAGCCAAACCGCCATCAGAACGGGGGGGGGGAGGCTTAAACTTTGCTCTCCGGATGAAACGGTAAACTGCCAGACCCGACTGTTACCATCGTGTTACCGGTTACTGAAGCCCTCTACTCATTGGGCAGACAGTGGATATTGTCTCGAGGACTCGAGTGTAGTGGCATCTAGATGAAATTGATCGCAGTTAACGGATGAACAGTTACGGTCACTTTTACTTCGTTGGGGAGTGCTAACGATGACACCAAGCTGGCTGCGCCGCGCGCCTACGGTTGTCCGGCGCAAGCTGGCAAAGGTCGAAACTCAAAAAATCCTGTCGAATATTGGCTGGCTGACCATTGAGCGCCTGCTCCGCATGGTTTTGGGATTTGGGGTGGGGGTCTGGGTTTATCGTTATCTAGGCCCGACCCAGCAGGGAGAATACAGCTACGCGATCGCCTTTACCACCATTTTTGGCGTAATTGCCAAGCTGGGACTCAACCGAGTCGTCATCCGCGATTTAGTCCGCTTTCCTGACAGCCAACACCGGGTCATGGGGACAGCCCTGGCGCTAAAAATTCTGGCGGCAATTCTGACCTATTTCATCACGCTGACATCTAGCTATTTTGTAAATGCTGGAGACCCGCAACTGCACGGCCTGATTAGCATTGTGGCTACAGGGATTGTCTTTCAGGCCCTCGATCCCTTCGATTTTTGGTTTCAGTCAAAAACGCAGTCAAAATATGCGGTTTACGCCAAGAGTGCTGCCTTCATTTTGATTTCCTTGGTCAAGATTGGGTTGATTTTGCTGGGGGCGTCGCTGGGGGCGTTTGCCTGGGCCGGGGTCGGCGAAATGCTCATCACCTCCATCGGGCTAGTCATGGCCTATGCCAAGGTCGGGCCGTCAGCCCAAGACTTTCGCTATTGCCATCGGACGGCAAAGCAACTGCTGCGGGATAGCTCACCGCTGATTTTGTCCGGGGTGATGATGATGATTTACATGCGCATCGACCAGTTGATGGTGGTGCGCCTGGCAAGCGAACGGGAAGCTGGACTCTATGCCGCTGCGGTGAGCTTGACAGAGGCTTGGCACTTTATTCCTTTGGTGGTCATCCCTTCGGTATTTCCGAGCTTGATCAATACCTGGAAAGTGGATCAGGCGGCTTTTCACGACAAGCTGCAAATGCTTTACAACCTGATGGCCGCGCTTTTTTATGCGATCGCGATTCCCACTACACTGCTTTCTAGCTGGGTGATTGACTTCTTTTTGGGAGTGGCCTACGACGGCGCAGGGCCCATGCTGGCAATTTTGATTTGGTCAACTTTTTTTGTCAGCTTGGGCACGGTCAAGAGTCACTACCTCGTGGCGATGAATTGGCCGTTTCTACATTTCTTTAGTATCGGCTCGGGCTGTATCATCAACGTGGCCCTTAATGCTCTGCTAATTCCAGATTATGGGGGCGTTGCGGCCTCTGCTACGACCCTCATTTCCTACAGTTTTGCCACCTACGGTTCCTGCTTCTTTAGCCGCAAGCTCTGGCGCACAGCCAAAATGATGACCTCGGCGATCGCCTTTCAATGGGACTATGATCGGCTCCTGAGCCATTTGCGATAGGGCCACATGCCCACAATTGCTGAAGCCATAGCCCGCTTACGATCGCGCCGAAGTCATACCGGCTTTGAGACGCAACAGTTCCCAGGTGCTGATGGCCCGTACAATCACCATCACCCCAGACACCTGAAGTTTGTGGTTCAGGCTGTGCAGCCGGCGATCGCGAAAGGCATTAACGGTGAAAAAGACTGGCGGCATCAGGTGAAAGAGCAACAGTTTGATAAAGACCCCATGCCGTTCCCCCCGTGATGCAGCGGCTTTGAGCTGGCGCTCGTATTGCCCGCCGAGTAACCGTTGCGTTCGCACGGTTAACTCTGACCATTGGGCTCGGGCTGGATGTTTGACCAGCACCGAGGGCGCATAGCGCTGGGCATACCCCTGGGCATACACCCGCTGCCCCCATTCCAAATCGCCGTTTGACTTGAGCTGGGGGTCAAAGGGTCCTACCGCGTCCATCACCGAGCGTCGGGTAAACAAGTTGGCCGTAGCCCCACCATGCAGCTCTTGCAGCAATCGAGCCTGGGGAAAGGCGGTGATTTGTTCGTACAGCTCCACCGGCGTGGGATGTTGGGGATCGGCAAAGAAAATTTCGATTTCCCCGATTACCTGGCCGCAGTCAGGATGCGCCATCAGTTCTTGTACCCCTTGGGCTAGCCAGTCCGCCGCCGGCGCACAGTCCGCATCGGTAAAAGCGAAAATTTCGCCTTGGGCGAGGCGCATGCCCTGGTTGCGGGCGACATAGGATCCCGGCTGAGCTTCGTAGGTTAAGCGAATGTTTTCATAGGGAGCGATCGCGGCTGCCACAGCTGCCGCATCGTCTGACGCATTGTCGATCACGATGATTTCATAGCGCGATCGCGGATAGGTCTGCTGAGCTAAAGCGGCCAGACACCGGACTAGCAGCTCGCTTTGGTTGTAGACCGGAATAATGACCGATACAAAAGGAAGTTCGGGGGTTGCCATGGTAGGGATATCGCTAGGGCTGAGCATGGGCGTGGCCGGCAGTCAGGCGATGACCAAGAATAAAATACCCGGTTGCGGTGGGGCTCCGTTACTCGGAGGGCCAAGTCCGCTGGGGTAAATTTGCTAATCCGCTGGGCTCACCTGGGCTCGATGGAGTAAGCTACCGTGATGGCGAAAGCCGGTGTAGCGGATTTTGACCGGGGTGCCAGGGGCAATGTCGCCCTGCATGGACTGATGATCCTGTGGATTGTAAGGGACGGTAGCACCCACTGACGCGATCGCCTCAACGCCCCAGGTTTTCAACAGCATTTGCACAGGCTCGACCAAAGGCACCAGGCGACTGGCTGGTAGGTCGGGATTTTGGGCCACTGCTTGCACCACGGTAGGCCACTGTACGAGCCAAGACTCCAACACCACTAGGGCTTCCCGCTGTAGCTGCACCGTTAGTTGCTCAGCCTGCTGCTGCTGCTGCGCTTGCAATCGTCCATACTCAGCTGCTAGCTGCGTCAGGTGAGCATTGCGGTGAGTGGAAGGACTCGTAGCCGTCACGGTTCCATCTGGGGGGGCAGAGCTGGGCGTAGTATCGCCAAACCGGGCCAGCAGTTCCGGTAATGACAGGGAGAGGGCGATCGCGATTTTTTCTATCGTGGCAACCTTCATTTGCGGCAGGCGATCGCGGCGGAGCTGCTGCACTGCCCAGTCGGAGACTCCAGCTTGGCGGGCCAGCGCCCGATAACTGGGAATTTGCACCGCCGCCATCAGGCGGTTCAGGATAGCAGTTGCGGTGGGAGAAGAGCCATTTAAGGACGGGCGAGCAGGCGGTTCCATATGAGATGTCACGATCTTTACAGGCAGCCATCGGGTGAGGACAGGTTAAGCGAGGTGATAGTTCAACACTGACTGCGGTGCCCGGCGAATGCGACAGCGGATAGTTTCATGGCCCAATCGCTGACAGGCTGCAAAGCGATGACAGCCCGAAAACCCATAATACTCTCCGTCTACCTCTAGGATGTCAATCGGTTCTTGCAGGCCGATCTCGCGGATTGAATCGGTCAGTGCCGCCAATTTTTCGGGGTCGTGCTGGCAAAACAAGGGTCGGCGAATCTGGCGGATGGGAACATCGGCAATGCGCATAATTCTAAAAGCTAGGTGGAGACCACACCTTCTAACTTTAGTGGCTATCCCTCAATCAGGCGGGATTGATCCTGAAGTTGGGTGCCTCCGCTACAATGCGGGGAGATTTTGGCAGTGAAGCAAATGATGGGTAAAGGGCGATCGCACATGCTGACTCGAGGGTGGCGACCCTGGCTAGCCACGGCGATCGGCCTGGCCGCGATCGGTAGCGGCGCTTGGCAATCTACAGCCCAGGCCCAACCGGCCCAAAATCCCATTTTACAAATTGGCATTGTCCAACGCTTTGGCCGCAACGATGCCAAAACGCTAGTTGTGGAACCTTTGGCAGGCGAACAACTGACCGTGCAGTTTAAAACCGGTGCGCAGCTAGAGACATTAACGACCAATCAGGTCGTCCTTGACACCACCCCGACGCCGTTAGAGGTCACCTCTCTACAAGAGCGATTAGTGCTGAGCACCCACCGCAGCTTTGAAAGTGCCGAGGATAGCGCGACCCAGTGGCGGCAGCGAGGTATTGAAACCGAGATCGCCCAGCCAGACGATTGGCAGGTGTGGGCCAAGCGAGACATTTACAGTACGCCCCTACTGCGCCGATTGTTATTCCAAGATTTGCAAGCTGCCGGGTACGAAAATATCTATCTGGATAGCCAGGTGGTGCGAGACGTGCCCAAGGCCGCCGCTATTTTTGATGGCTTTCGCTACAACCGCGATATCGTCAGCATTTCGTCACCTAACGGTCGCGTCCGCGTGATTGAAAAAATCGGTGATGTCGAAGATACCGTTCGCGTCTATGGCGGCACTCTGCGCCTCCAGCCGAATGCTTACGGCACCTATACGCTGGTTAACAAAGTCCCCATTGAGACTTACCTACGCGGGGTGGTGCCCTACGAAATTGGCGTCGGTGCTCCCCCGACCACCATCGAAGCCCAAGCCATCCTGGCGCGGACGTACGTTTTGCGCAACTTGCGCCGCTTTGCCGTGGATGATTACGAACTTTGCGCCGATACCCAATGTCAGGTGTATCGCGGCATCACTGGGGCGGCAGCGGTGACGGACCAGGCGATCGCCGCTACCCAAGGGCTGGTGCTGACCTACGACAACGAACTCGTTGATGCATTGTATTCTTCCAATGTGGGGGGGGTGACGGCAGCCTTTAGCCACGTCTGGAATGGACCTGATCGCCCCTATTTACAGCCCGTGGTGGATTCGGTATCCGGCAGTTGGAACTTGGCTCAGCGTCCTCTCACAGACGAAAACAACCTGAAGGCGTTCCTGGCTTTAGAGACCGGGTTTAACGAAGATACCTGGGACACATTTCGTTGGGCAGAGGACGCCTCCTTAGCGACCATCGCCCAAGATTTGCGGACCTACCTTCAGGCGCGAAACCATCCGCTGGCTAACCTGACCACGGTGCAGCGAGTGGTGGTGACTGAGCGCGCGCCATCGGGCCGGGTCCAAACCTTACAGATCGCCACCGATGTCGGACTGGTCACGTTGCACAAAGATGAGGTGATTCGAGCTATTGGAGCACCTCTCAGCCTGCTGTTTTATACCGCCGGACTGTACGAAGAAGTGCCCGGCGTTTCTGAGCCCCAGCTCAAAGGCTATCGTTTTATTGGGGGTGGATTTGGTCACGGGGTGGGCCTTAGCCAGACCGGAGCCTATAACCTCGGTAATCTCGGGTGGAGCAGCGATCGCATTTTGCAGTTCTACTATCCGGGGACCACTTTGCAGCCCATTAGCGATCGCCTGATCTTTTGGCGTGACCCTTACGAAATTGATGTGCCAGTAGAGCCGACTGAGACCACTCCCCTCGAAGAATCCTAAAACAGTCCGAGGGTTTGCGAAGGGACCGAAAATTTATCGCTAACCTGGTTGACTAGAGTTACTCCAACCGGACCCAGCTTACGCTCGCTCCCCTGCCCACCCTAGTCCGATGGATGCTTGTTTCCCTGTGGCGTACTGCAATGACCGATCTGCCTCCCTTTAACACTCCTCCCCCGCGGCCCGGGGTTCCCCCACCGGGGCCAGCGGCTCCCGAACCGTCGGTCTCTGAGGCCCGCCCGCCGGAGCCGCCACGGCGCGGCCAACCCCTGCGCACAGTATCCCTTTGGGGATTGCGGTGGGCGCTGCTAGGAGTGGGAATCGGGGGAGCCTGGCTATTGGGCGTATTGGTAGCGCAGTTTTTTCCGGCGACCAATCCTGAGCCCCCACTCCAGGAGATTGTCAGCCGCAAAACATCGCGATTTTGGCAAAAACTGGTCCGGTTACCCGAGTGGTGGGCAGGCGATGCACCCTTGCCAGTTACCGGTCCATCGCCTGCTGTAGATCCTCCGCCAGCAACGACATCCTCTCCGCCCCCCATTGCGCTCACAGAGGCCCAACGAGAGCAAGTCGATGTCGAACTGGAGGCGATCGCTGCGGATCTCCAAGGCCTCCGCGATCGCGCTTCAGCCGTGGAGCGGCAGCTAGGGCTGCCCAACATCGACAGACCCCTGGCCGACAGGGTGGACGATGCCCGCGATCGCCTGTCGCCACCCACTGCGACTGCTCTGCCTGCTCCTGACCCAACCCCATCGGCGCTCCAGCCGGCCACCGGAGAAGTCCGCGATCCCCTCTTTCAAGTCAGCACTGATCGCGTTACTTTGCCGAGCGATATTTTATTCGCGCCCGCTGGGTCAGCCCTCCAGCCTGATGCTCAACCGCTACTGGAAAGCCTGCTGCCAGAGTTGAGCCGATATCCCAACGCTACGATTGTGGTAGGCAGCTACACCGACATAGCTACGGAGCAAACTACTCCTACAGAACTGTCTTACCAGCAGGCGATCGCCGTACAGCAGTACCTATCTCAGCGACTGGGAGAAGACTCCGTACATTGGGTCACTGTGGGCTATGGCAACAGCAACATTGGCAGCACTGGAGGCGTTCAGCTCAGTCGTCGGGTGACGATTACCATTGCCCCCTGAGCCCGCTAGAGGGAGGAGTGTCGGGCCTAGGTGTCCGCATTGTCTCGGTTGATCAAACGAAGGGATTTCCTAGCTTTAATGAATCTCTATCCATAGGGGGATGCTGAGCGCTAACTGCCACAGTTTGATATGATGTGAGCCAGATCACAAGTCAGCCCAAGGAGTCTTGCCTCTTATTTGTTTTCTTGATTAATTCCCTGTTATGTCAAATTCCTGGCCCATGGCATCTAGTAGCAAGTCACCATTCACCGTTCTTAGCTGACAAGATTTTTTCGAGAGGAGCGGGCTTAGCCCCGTAGGGGTCATCACCCAATTCGATCTACGCCGCAGTCGGGGCAAGCCCATAAAGCGGTTCTAGCCACAAGCGGCAATTCCTCCGGAGGGGGAACGATGTTCACGTTTTTCGAGTCGGTAGGACTGATTTGGCCTCTAGCTTGGGCGGGCTCTGTCTGACGAACGATACCGGTAGTCAATGCCCCCTCCCGGTTAGGGGATGATCTAGATCACAAGTCAGTTTTATAAAAGGACTATAGACTTAGTTGCTTTTTTGATTAACTCCCTGTAACTTCAAAATTCATGCGCATTGTATTTTTCGGCACGCCCCAGTTTGCCGTTCCTAGCTTGCAAGCTTTTATCGAGAAAAATGAATATGAGGTTATGGCAGTCGTCACTCAGCCCGATAAGCGTCGCGGCCGAGGAAAACAAGTAATGCCATCCCCGGTCAAGGCGATCGCCACAGCGGCAGAGATTCCTGTGTGGCAACCCCAGCGCCTAAAACAAGATACGGCAACCCTTGATCGCCTCGCGGCGACCCAAGCCGACGCGTTTGTGGTGGTTGCCTATGGACAAATTTTGTCTAAACAAATTCTTGACATGCCGCGGCTGGGCTGTGTGAATGCCCATGGCTCCTTATTACCTAAGTATCGAGGCGCGGCTCCTATTCAGTGGTGTCTGTATCACGGCGAAGTCGAGACGGGCATCGACACGATGAAAATGGATGCAGGTATGGATACCGGTTCGATATTGCTAGAGGTCAAGCGACCCATTGGCCTCCTCGAAAACGCCGATGACCTCGCCCAAAATCTCGCCCGCATCAGTTCTAAGCTACTGGCGGTCACCCTGATACAGCTCGAGGCAGGAGCCGTCAAGCTGAGGACTCAAGACCACAGCAAGGCAACCTACGCTCCCTTGATCCAAAAAGAAGATTACTGGCTCGACTGGCGTCGCTCGGCGATCGCTCTCCACAACCAAGTGCGCGGATTCTATCCCAACTGTGTGGCTCGTCTGCGCGACAAAGATCTCAAAATTGAAGCGACCATGCCCCTGGGGCCTCGATATTGGGATCAGCTACCAGAAATCGTTCAGGCAGCTCGTCAGCAGGTGGCCGAGCTAACGACCAATGGCGAACCCGGTACCATCGTCGCCATTGCCAAAAACATTGGCCCCATCGTTCAAACGGGGGACGGCCTCCTGCTGCTCTACACCGTTAAACCCAGTGGTAAAAAAGCCCAATCCGGATGGGACTTTGCCAACGGCAACCACCTCACCGTGGGTGAACAGTTAGCATAGGCCTTGATGATTGCGTCCCCGGCAAGGGGCTAACCCAGACAATCAATCGCCATCGCAATGTTGCAAAGTATTGCTATTCGTTACTGATCACACGACGATTGCTGTTACTCAGTGGTTTTCGCAGTTGATTAGCCCACCTTAAGACTAGCTTAGACATAGGCAGCGCAGGGGATATCAACCATGGCTGAAGCAGGCAACATCTTTTTTCGAGCAAACTATCGCTGCCGTCAGCGAGCGTATAAGCGATGGCAAGAAGGATTACTCAAGCGCCAGATCTTGCGATCGCAAATCGGCTTTGTCGATATGTCTACCACTCGGCCCCCGGTTTGTACTGGCTGCACCAATTATCACGGCCACGCCTACGGCTTGCACAAGGACCAGCGAGTGCAGCTGATTTGTGCGATGCATCCTTACGGATGGCAAGGGGATGCTCCTTGTCCTGACTGGTGTGCTGAGGCTACAGCCTGCGTCTAAACTGCGACGTTGACCGGGCGATGGAGAAACTCAAACTGGGTAAGGCGCAAAGCCTTGTTGCAGTCTGCTCTCCGCTGATCAGGGGATAGGTCCTCAGAACTGGGATTGGCAGTCAAGCATTCCAATGCTCTGACTTAACTGATACTATTTATGGGAATCACGACTACACATAGATTCTTCAAAGCCCCTTTTTTAAGGGGGCAGCGACAGCGGGGGACCTTCAAATCTGTAGCGCTACTTAAAAGAATGGGTATAACACCCCACCTTGTATTGAAATTAATAAAAAAGCAGAGACCCAACGAGTCTCTGCACTGTCGCTTAAACTAACCAGTTCAGCTATTTCGGAGGGAGTAGACTAAGCGTCCTGCCAGAGTTGCTTCACTTTGCCTTCAGGGAGCCAACTGCCAATTTCCTGAATGCGCTCCTCGGACAGTTCCTCTTTAGTCGCCGAAAATACGGCTCGAGTGACAATCTCGCCGTTCGAAGTCTTGGGAACAGCGGCCTCGCGGTCAACTCGGGCCAAAAAGAGGTCTGAGTCAATGCCGAAGGGGGCTTCACCACCCAGAGGTGGCCGCAAACGGCTGAGGAAGCTCACGATAGGATTGGTATCATGCCACAGCTCGGCGACGTCCAGCTTCAGCGACTTGTCATCAGGGTCATTGGCGACACCGCCAGACAATTCTGATTCGACTTTGTCAGAGGCCGCCGTTGACATGACATCACGCATCACGCGAAACACGACTTCAGAGACATCGCGGGCATCGTAGGGGTCGGTCAGATTGCCTTTAACCATGACCTTCTTTAAGAAAGACATGTTTTCGTCAGAAATCTTGAGGCTGGGACCGTCTTGCAAATTTTCTGGGGGGTTAGCCTCCATATCCGCCAACATCTGGCGGCCTTTTTCCGTCAGCTCAGCCCGCTGAAACTGAATCAGATGTGGCAAGGGACCATCTTCTGCCCCCAGCGTGTTGGCTATCCTCGCATTCACCTCATCAGGATTTACTAAATCTGGGACGTCTTCCTGATTGGCGTAAGCATTCCCGCTGAAATCAGCCTCGATGTATTGCTTCTGATTTAGATAGTCTAAGTGACCCAAGATATCAGATTTCTCAAGCTTCATACCGGCAAAATCAGAACCTGTGAAGTTGATTTCGCTAGCCTGGGAGCCTTCATTGGCCTGGCTAATTTTTCTTAAAATGATGTAGACAGCGTCGTCTCTAATGGTGATTGGCATAGTGCCCTCCTCAGCTTTTATTAGTTGATGTTTAGCGGGGTTTGCTTAGCGATCGCGATTGAACTAGTCTTCTTCGACTCGCATGGGCGGTTCGACCGCAAAATTGTTGATATTGCCGGATTCGCCTACAACGTAACCGTGGGTCGTCGGCATTGTTCCCTCTTCCTGCTCGGCAGCTGCCTTGAGCTGCTCTACGTTTTGCTCGACATCAACGTTTGAGGGAATCTTAGCTTCCGGGTCATTGACGTCTGTGCTTTGGGCCGTCTGCACCCCCCACTGGGAACCACTATCCCCTTTGCCAGGTTCAGCTTCTTTGGGATTCCCCGCAGTGGCTTTAGCTTGCGCGGCCTGAGTGTCGTTTTGCTCGGTCATAGATGATGGCTCGATCGCGTTTTTCTTCATTACAACTGTATAGAGCTGACCGCGATCGCCGAAACTATCCGACGAAAGATGTGTGACGGTGATGTCTATAACCTAAGAACGGGACCGGCCCGGTATTACCGACTCTCTGAAGGGCTTAGGGCTAGTCTGACGGTCTTTTAGACCCTGCCGTCGCCAGCAACAGCTAGAAGAAGACGGAGCGATACCTTTTGAGTGGCTAGGGCATAGCAGAGGTGTGGCTACCCGTGATGACCACTAAATTTTCCCTAGTTCATGTTCAAGGAATTAACGAAAGCTTAAGGACAACCTTAAGTTACGCAGCCATGTGGCGAGACCATCGAAAGCTGTAATCTGAGTACAGTATCGCAGCAAAGAAATTAGTTACAGAAACCATGGCAGCCACTTATGTAATGGCCCTAGACTTGGGCACAACGGGCAACCGCGCCATCCTATTTGACCAGGACGGTCAGGTTGTTGCCCAGTCCTATAAAGAATTAACCCAATACTATCCCGAGCCCGGATGGCTAGAGCACGATCCGAGGGAAATCTGGGACGACATTCGCTGGGCTGCCAAAGGCGTCTTGAGCAAAGCCAATGTCTCAGCCAAGGAAGTCGTCGCCATTGGCTTGACCGTGCAGCGAGAGACTTGTCTTCTCTGGGATCAGGAAACTGGTCGCCCCCATCACAATGCGATCGTTTGGCAAGATCGTCGCACGGCTTCCCTATGCAACGAAATGCGCACAGCAGGGAAAGCGGATGAAATCTACGATCGCACCGGCCTAGTCCTGGATGCATACTTTTCTGCCACGAAGCTCAAATGGTTACTAGACCATGTCAAGCAGTACACGGATCCCCCCATTGATCTCGACAAGACCCTAGCAGGCACGGTGGATAGCTGGGTGCTGTGGAATCTCACGGGTCGTAAAGTTCACGCTACGGACCATAGCAATGCTAGCCGCACGATGCTGCTCAATCTCAAAGACTATGACTGGGATCCAGCGTTACTCGCGATGTTTGGCATTCCTCAGGGCATCATGCCTGACATCAAGCCAAGTCTAGGACTCTTTGGCTACACGGATCCCAGCATTCTGGGCGCGGAGATTCCTATCATGTCGGTATTAGGCGATCAGCAGGCCGCTCTCTTTGGCCACGGCTGCGATAGTCCTGGTGCGTTGAAGTGTACTTACGGGACAGGAGCCTTTTTGGTTGCCCATACCGGTAATAAGATTGTCCGTACCAATCATGAGCTGCTCTCGACGATCGCTTGGTCCGAGATGAACGGCGACCAGCCCGAGGTTGGCTATGCCGTCGAAGGCGCCATGTTCACGGCGGGAGCCTGCATTCAGTGGCTGCGCGATGGCATTCGGGTGATTAGCCATGCGGCGGACACCGAGCCTTTAGCCAAACGCATCGGGAGCAATGGCGGCGTTTATTTTGTACCGGCCCTGAGTGGCTTGGGAGCTCCCCATTGGGATATGAATGCCCGGGGTTCATTTATGGGGATTACGGGCGGAGTCCGCCGGGAACATTTAGTTCGGGCCGTCTTGGAGGCGATCGCCTACGAAGTCAAAGAGGTTGTCGATGCGGTCAATGCCGGAACCCCTACCCCGATCAGCCAACTCAAGGTTGACGGCGGTGCCTGCCAAAATGACTTTTTGATGCAGTTTCAGGCGGATGTGTTGGGTATTCCCATCGAGCGTCCCGCGATTTTAGACACCACGGCCCAAGGCGCAGCTTTTGCCGCGGGTCTCGCTAGTGGCTACTGGAAAGACTACCGAGCCCTAGTGAGCAGCCGCAACATTGACACTATCTTTGAACCGGGCAACGGAGCGGCTGAAGCCCAGGCCAATTACAAGATGTGGAAAAAAGCCGTTAAGCGATCGAAGAATTGGATTGAATAGAGTTACCCGCATTTCCTGCTGTCAGCCCGGTGTTGAAACAAATCGGTGCAGCTAAAAGAGCAGGCGTTCTGAAATCTTGACTTTATGTCTTTGCCTACATCTTGAACAAACCAGCAGTGCGGTAGTTTCCCACTGCTGGTTCTGAGCCATTTGTTTCTCATAGCCGATATCTGATTTGCAGAATGGGCTTTATGAAGAACCGTCTTCTAAACGCTTTTGCCATTCGGCGTCAAGTTTCTCACGCTGTTCGTATTCCTGCTCTGTCAGGTCTTTGGCGGTGGTGTATGCCAAGTCTTCTTCAGTCACCACGGTTTGAGCGGCGAACTGTTTGGCAAAGTCGATTTTGCCATCAAGCTCTGGGCCCGCCGCATTCAGAGCCATTGCGCGGCTTTGGCGCTGCTCATTGCGCTGCTCGATTTTAGTGTTTTGGCGTTTCGTCCAAAAGTAGCGGACAGCAGGAATTCCCAGGAAACCAATACCATAGCCCAGCAATAGCCAGTAGATACCGTTAACAAAGGCGATGAAGCCTCCCAACTCGGCAACAAAGGCCTGGTCTCGTAATAGTCCACCCAGAAACAGTGCTCCGACCAGGTTAAAGACTCCCAGGCCAACGGCACCCGTGATTTGCCCAGACTTGGCTTCGCTAAATTTACGAGGAATTTCCTTCAGGTAAGCAGGGACTGAAATCCGTCCTCGCTTTTGCGCGGTGATCTGTAGTTCCGGAAAGTGGTAAATGATGTCGCCATTGGGGCTGACCTCCGGTACGCCATTGAAGCGGGTCAACACAGGGAGCATGTAATCTTCGTCTTCGGCGGCCCAGCCTTGGCCCACCGTATCGAGGTAGGGGACGACCTGCTCCGCCGCGATCGCCCCACCGTTGTTTTGAATTACCGCGGCAATCTCTTGCCAACGGCGCTCCTCCAGGTCGGCATTGGGGTCACCATCACCGAACAAAAAGGAGAAGATAGCTTCCAAAAAATTCATGCCGTCGTTGGTCTGGCCCGGACGCCGAGGACGCTGCGTCGAGGGCACTGAGCGACGTCCATAGCGCGGGTTGTAATGAAATAGGTAATAGAGATCACCAATCCAAAAACGGGGCAAGAAGATGAGACCGCCGCCACCGCCGCCGTAGCCGCCGCGATCGTCATCTCGCTGGGAAGCTGACGACATGGCAATGAGGAGAATCGCGATCGCCGCCACAATCACCACAATTGACAACAGCAACAAAATTCCAAAGGAAATGCGAATCAAGTAGAACAGAACGTTCCAAATTTTCGACCAGGTTTCCTGGACCCGCAGCCGCCAATATTTATTGCGCAAGATCGCTCGGAAGCCCTTGGGAAACTCATAGGCAATTTCCCCCGAGTCAGAAACCTGTAAATGCGCCTGAGTATCGGCGGCCAAGGCGTTTAAGCCTTGCTGGGCAACGGCGAGCTTTAAACCTGCTTGAGCTGCCACGTCACCCACGGTGACACGATAATCTAATGACTCGACAGCCTTCATCACCGCAGTATTTTGGCCCATACCTACTCCTAAATTTGATGCTGATAGCCATCCTTCATGATGTCTTTGGCAGCCAACCTAACAAATCGGCTGGGTGTATCAATGGGTAAATGGCTAACTTCTCCAGTATAAAAATTCTGCTGGGGTGTCAGGCGAAGCTCAGGTGGAGAGGATGAGCGGATTTCCGAACTGCTGATTGAATCGTTAATTTTGATTCCAATCATCGTCAGCGTTGCCGCTGGCCTCGTCCATGGAGCGGACAGGGGTGCTGGTGACCTCGTCAAGCTGTCCCACCTCAAACACTAGCCGAAACGGTCGCCCCATCTCCCGCTCTACAAACTGCTCAAGCAAGTCAACCTGCACTGGAGTTACGGGAGAGTTGGCATACACGGTCAGATTGACCTCGGGAGGATCAAGCAGCCAATTAGTTTCCAGCGTTACCAGCCGTAACCGCTGAAACGTTACGGTTTTGTCTAACAGGGCGCGCTCCAGATTAGCCTCCAACCGATCTTGACGAATCAATTCATAGGACGTGAAGCCGAGCGGAATTAACAGTAACCCAGTAAGGGCCAGCGTCAGGCTAATGGGACGGCGGGCCCGATCAATCGGTGAGTAACCAGCCCAGAGAAACACTAGCATACAGGCCAGGGTGATGCCCAAAAGGTTGGTGAGATAGAGAACCAACGCCCCCAAGGCCATCTTTAGATTAAGCTCGGCCAGCCAAAGCCCAACGACACAGAGCGGCGGCATCAGCGCGACGGCGATCGCCGTACCGGCGAGGGAACTTGAGAGCTTGGCCTCGATTTTGGCAAATCCGGCTAGTGCCCCAGCGGTAATCGCAATGCCCAAATCCAGCAGCGTCGGCTGGGTGCGGCCCCACACTTCACTACCGTAGTCCGATAGATTAACCAGCAACCCCAACAGCATCGACACCGCGATCGCACCCAGGGTGCCGATGGCGATCGCTCGGAGACTGGTCCGAATCAGCTTTTTATCAGCCTCTAAAATACCAAACGACAGGCCGCGAATGGGTAACATTAGGGGCGCGATTAGCATAGCCCCAATAATCACAGCGGTGCTGTTAGACAGCAGCCCTAACGTGGCGATGATGCAAGACCCCACCGTGAGAACCTTGAAGCTGTTACCAGGTCGCGCCTCTTCGCAGAGACTGTCTGACATGTACTTGAGCGCTTGGGGAGAGGCGCGACGGCCGCTCGATAAATACTTACGCCGGAATTTTTCCAACTGATATAAAAACGCTGGCGTGGACATCCCGCAGCCTCAGAGTTCTATCGGCTTTTAGTGTAGTTTGCCCAATTGCCGTCAGAATGAGTTAGCAGCAAGTTTCTACCCGCAAATTATTGGCAAGCGCTATCGTAATAAAAAATTAAGATTTAGCTAATGTCGGGCAATGTCATGACAACCGAGCATTGACGCTTGAGGCAGTTGTTTTGAGCTTTGACCAAGACCCATGGAGCCGCTGGCTAGCCCATGCATAAAACACAGCGAAAATGGCAAAGTTGGCCCCTAGTCGCGATGGGTCTGGTTGGTTTGGCAGCCTGCACGCCCGGTCAGCCAACCGCGCTCACATCATCGACAGCGGCAAGTTCTGAAGAACTTGTCGCTGTCGATGCGGAGGTGGCGGCGACGGGCGAGTTTGAAGACAGTCTGACATTTACTGGGACTACTCAGCCGCTGCAGGTCGTGACCTTGCGATCTCGGGTCGATGGTCAAATCACACTGCTAACGGTGGATGTGGGCGATCGCGTGGCGGCTGAAGAGGCGATCGCCCGTCTAGATGCCGACCTGTTGACTGTGGCCGTTAATCAAGCCCAGGCAGAACTGCAGGCCCGTCGCTCAGAGGTGGCCCAAGCCCGGGCCGCCGTAAGCGACGCCCAAACTGACTTAGAGTCGGCTCGGGTACAGCTGCAGCAGGCGCAAACCGAAGCTAATCGGTTATCTTCCTTGGCCAGCGAAGGGGCGGTATCGGTGCAAACCGCTGAACAGGCCCAACTCACCGTTGACACTGGCCAGCAAGTCTTACAGTCAGCCAATGAACAAATTCGCACGCGTCAGGAGGCGGTCCGGGCCGCAGAGGGACGGGTGGCCGCTCAACAAGCTGTAGTTGATCAAGCGGCGGAACGACTTTCCTACGCGGTCGTGCGATCGCCCCTCGCAGGGGTGGTAATGCAACGCTTCGTCGACACCGGAGACTATGCTGAGACTGGCGATGAGCTCTTGCAGATTGGCGACCTGAGCCGTCTCAAAGCCGTGATCGAAGTCGCCGATCGCAATCTCTCGGCAGTTGCGGTGGGTCAACCGGTCGAGGTGCAGTTAGATGCGCTGCCTGAGCAATCTTTCTCTGGTCGCATTACACGCATTGCGCCCGTTGCTGCCCCTGCCTCGCGGTTAATTCCCGTAGAAATCACCCTGCCCAATCCCGACAACCGAATTGGCAGCGGTTTACTCGCTCGGGTCGCATTAGCGGCGGGCGATCGCCTATCCGTTCCCCAGCGCGCTTTGGACCTCGCCGAGAGGGAGTCACCTACGGTGTTTGTGCTTACGGAGCGCGACGAAACCACCGCGATCGTCCAAGCCCGAGCGGTCGAAGTCGGCGAGGCAGGCAACCAGCGCGTGGAAATTCTCTCGGGGCTGAGGGCGGGCGAAGCCTATGTCGTTCGCAGCAGTGGTGACCTGAGTGACGGACAAACCGTCAAATTAAGCATACTGTCGGAAACGGAGTGAGGCGATGCAACCCAATGCCGCTTTGATAAAACCATTGCCACTGCGCTCTCACTGCGCCTCAAAGAAATGACGCTGCCAAGCTTTTCCAATGCCTGTCGTGCGTCCCAATCGGGGTTGTCCTGCACCTTCAGCGTTTGACCTATCACCTTAGAAGCTCATGGCCCCCTCTACTCACAACAGCATCAGTACGCTCGCCATTCGCCGCCATATTGGGGTGTTGATGCTGGCGATCGCCGTCGTTGTCATGGGCATTTTCTTTATCACTCGCTTACCTGTCGACTTGCTGCCGTCGATTACCTATCCCCGCATTGGCATGCGGTTGGATGCCCCCGGCGTGTCCCCGGCAGTGGCCGTAGACGAAATCACCCGACCGCTAGAACAGGGCCTCGCTGCGACTGAAGGAGTGGTGCAGATTTATTCCCAGACTCGGGAGGGGCGGATCAGTATCGACCTGTTTTTTGAACCGGGGGGCGATATCGACCAGGCCCTCAATGACGCCACCGCCACGCTCAATCGCTCACGGGATGAGCTGCCCGACACGGTTGGCGAGCCGCGACTGTTCAAATTCGACCCCTCTCAGCTCCCGGTTTATGAGCTAGCCCTGACGTCCTCCGCGCTGCCGGGCAGTGATTTACGTATCTTTGCTGAAGAAGAACTCGCCCGCGAACTCACGACCCTCCCCGGCGTTGCCAGTGTCGATGTATCCGGAGGGTTAGAAGAAGAAGTCCAGATTAATATTGACCCAGAACGCCTGCAGGCATTGGGGCTGGGCCTTGCCGATGTGCTAGCAGCGTTGACGGCCCGCAACCAAGATACCTCGGGGGGACGCATTCGCGGTGCCGAGGCAGAGACCCTCACCCGCGTCACGGGCCGATTCAGCTCGGCGGCAGAAATTCGCGACCTGCCGTTGACGTTGCCCAATACTCAGCCGTCTCAGCAGGTTTACCTGCGGGACGTGGCGGCGGTAGTTGACGGTACGGCAGAGCAGTTGATTTATGTGTCGCTCAATCAGCAGCCCGCAGTGAAAGTCAGTGTGCAAAAGCAGCCTGATGCTAACACGGTGGAAGTGGTCAACACGGTCAAGCGTCGCCTGAGCCAGCTGCAAGGAGCTGGACTCTTTCCTGCTGATCTGGTGCTCAATACAACGCTAGATGAGTCCATTTTTATCCAAAACTCTATCCGCAATGTAGCCGTGGCGGGGCTAACTGGAGCTTCCTTAGCCGCGATCGCAGTGCTCTTCTTCCTGGGCTCTTTACGGCAAACGTTGATCATTGTGTTGGCCATTCCGCTGGCCATTTTGGCCGCTATTATTCTAATGGGCTGGTTTGGCCTCTCGCTCAATGTGTTTAGCTTGGGCGGGTTGGCCCTTGGCGTGGGCATTGTGGTGGACAACTCCATCGTCATGCTAGAAACCATTGCCCAGGGAGCTGAATCACTGAATCGCCGAAGCCTCGGCCATCGTCATAGTCAGATGAACGGCGACCTGTCCCCAGACCCGCAGCAGGTGATTGAGCAAGCCGAACAGAGCAGTGAACAGCTCGAATCTGCTTTGCTCGCCTCGACTTCAACCAATTTAGTGGCGGTCCTCCCTTTCTTGCTCATCGGGGGCTTCATTTCGCTCTTGTTCAATGAGTTGGTGTTGACCATCGGCTTTGCGATCGCCGCGTCACTGCTAGTGGCGCTGACTGTTGTTCCCACTCTGGCTGCCCGCCTGTTGGCCATGCCGACCACCAGCGGCATTCGCCAGTTATCGGTGTTGCGCCAGTTTGACCAACGGCTTCAAGGGCTGACACGCCAATACCAGCGACTCCTACGGCGAGTGCTGAACCGGCGACTCTGGGTGATTGCGATCGCCTTGGTTGTCTTGGGCGGCGGCAGTGTGCTGATGGTTGGGCAACTGCCCCAGGAAATTTTGCCGGAGATTGATACTGGGCAGGCAGGGCTGCGGGCTCAGTTTCCCCCCGGCACGCCCCTGGCTGATAATCGCACCGTAATGGCTGCCGTCGATGAGGTACTGCTGGCCCAACCCGAAACTGAGTATGTGTTTACCACTGCTGGAGGCTTTTTGTTCGCTAGTATTACCAGCGCCAATGCGCTGCGGGGCACAAGTACCATCACGCTACAACCGGGCACCTCGGTGGAAACCTTTGTGGCCAACGTCAACCAAGCCTTGGCCGAGTTGAATCTAGTCGACATTCGGTTGCGGGTTTACCCCGAATCGGTGCGGGGGCTGATTACCAGCAACTCGCCGGTGCGGGGAGCCGATGTCGATGTCATTTTGCAAAGTGCTGATCGCCAACTGCTTCAGCAGGCCGGACAGCAGGTGCTAGCCGCGTTAGATGAGCAGGCGACCCAGGCCCGCTACAGTCCCGATGCCGATCCGCCCCAGCCTGAAACGCAGATTCGGCCCGATTGGGAACGGGCGGCAGATTTGGGATTGTCAGCGGCGGCCATTGGCGCAACGGTACAAACGCTGGTAGATGGGTCAGTGCCCACTCAGCTACAGCGGGGCGATCGCCTCGTGGATATTCGCGTACAGATTCCCGATGCGGCGATCGACACGCCGGGCAAGCTGCGGCAGCTCTCGCTATTTGCCACGCCTAACGCCCTGGTGCAGCTTGGCGACGTCGCCACTGTCGAACCTGGTCAAGCCCCCGCCGAGATTCAGCGGATTAACCAGCGTCAGGTGTTTATCATTGAGGGGCGCCTAACCGAAGGGGCGACGCTGGGGGATGCGATCGCCGAGCTGGATCAGCTACTGGCGACAATCTCGCTACCCGCAGGCGTCACAGTGTTGCCGAGCTCCAGCGCTGAGGCCAATCAAGCCATTCAGTCTTCCCTCGTCACCCTAGGAGGACTCGCGACCTTTTTGGTCTTTACGGTGATGGCAGTGCAGTACAACTCACTGATCGATCCGCTGGTGATCATGTTGACGGTGCCGCTGGCTCTAGCCGGGGGAATTTTCGGCTTGTTTCTTACCCAGACTGCCATCGGTGCAACGGTGATTGTAGGGGCTGTCCTGCTGGTAGGGATTGTGGTCAACAACGCCATTATTTTGGTGGAGCTGGCCAACCAGATTTATCAAACCACGGGGTGCAATCGCGCCACCGCCATGCTGCAAGCAGCTCCCCAGCGGTTGCGCCCGATTTTGATGACTACGGTCACGACGGTTCTCGGATTATTGCCCTTGGCCTTGGGCATCGGCGATGGCGCTGAGTTTTTACAGCCGATGGGCATCGTGGTGTTCTCGGGTTTATCGCTGGCGACGCTGCTGACGCTGTTCATCATTCCCTGTTTCTACACACTACTCCACCGCTCTCGTGATGCCGATCCGCCCCTGTCGCCGCCGCCCTTGCAGTATGATGCGTCTACGGCATCAGAGCAACCGATCACCACACCATGAGTCAAGGCATCATCGTTGTAGGGGCTGGCCCGGCTGGGGTAGCGACTGCCTACTTGTTAGCCGAGCGAGGCCTGCCCGTCACCCTAATTGAGCAAGAAACCGCCTTTGATCGCGTGTTTCGCGGAGAGGGATTGATGCCGTCGGGGGCGCAAGCCTTGGAGCAGATGGGGTTAGGTGATTTACTGCACCAGATTCCCGTTCGCCGCCTGGATGCTTGGGACTTTGTCATCGAGCGACAGCGCCGAATGCGCGTGGTCGAACCGTGGCACCGATCGCAGCCGCCAACGCACATTATTCACCAATCGGCACTACTCGCGGCGATCGCCAAGCGAGCTCAAACCTTCAAGGCATTTCAGTTTTGTCCGGGTTGGCGGGTGCGAGAGCTACTGCGACAGGGCGATCAGGTTCGTGGAGTCGTGGCGGAGCAGTGCGGACAGAGCCGAAAGTTTCTGGGGGATTTGGTCATTGCCGCGGACGGGCGTTATTCTCGGCTACGGCAGCAGGCTGGGCTGACTCTACAGACATCTCCCACTCAGTTTGACGTACTGTGGTTTAAGCTGCCGGCCCCGCCGGCCTTGCTGTGTGAAACGGCCTTTACCGTTTGCCTGCAGCGGCAGCGACAATACGCCTTTTATCCTTCTTGGGATGGGCGTTTGCAAATCGGCTGGATTGTGGAAAAGGGGCAGGCCCCACGCCAGCGCGATCGTGACTGGGCTGAGGAGTTTGCCCTGGCGGCACCACCGGCCCTAGCGGCTCACTTTCGCCATCAGCGCTCCCAGCTCGAAGGCCCCATATTCTTGGATGTGATTGTGGGCTGTGTTCCCCAATGGTCAGCCCCCGGACTGCTGCTGGTGGGTGATGCGGCCCATCCCATGGCCCCCAATCGTGCCCAGGGTATCAACATGGCCTTTCGGGATGCGATCGCCATTGCCAATCATCTCGTACCGTGGTGGCAGGCAGGACACAGGATGCCTGATTTAACTGCGGTGCTAACAGCCTTCCAAGCAGCTCGGCTGCCAGAGATTCAGGCGGTTCAAGCGCTCCAGCTCGAAGAGTGGGAAAAAATTGGGCTGATTACGGCTTCCCCTCTGATCTACCAGCCGTTCACCCTATTGGCAAAGGCTCTGGGTCGGTTGGGCATCATCGAGCTGGCTTGGCTGTGGCAGCAGCGAGGGTTGCGCCACGGCATCAGCACTGTGAGGCTCCAGGTGTAGGAGGTGTAGGCGATTTGCGTCGGCAGTTTGTTCCGGGTCGGCCTCGGCTTTTCGCTTTGTTCCATTTCAAGGGATATCATGCATCTGCTGTTTGATTTGGACGGCACCCTCACTAATCCCCAGTTAGGCATCTTCACCTGCATTTGCCATGCGCTGACTACGCTGGACATGCCCATACCCGCTGAGCCGGAGCTAGCTCTGTGGATCGGTCCTCCACTTTACGATTCTTTTTTCGCTCTATTGGGCGATCGCGCCCGGGCTGCCCAAGCCGTGACCCTTTACCGCAATCGCTTTGCCACGGTCGGCCTTTACGAAAATGCCGTCTATGCCGACATCCCAACTGTTCTCGCGACCCTGACGGAGCACCATGTAGCTTGGGTCTGCACATCAAAACCGCAAGTTTTTGCTTGCAAAATCGTTGAGCACTTTGACCTCCGTGACTTTTTCGCTGGGGTCTATGGCAGTGAGCTCAATGGTGATCGCGCCCGTAAGTCTGACCTGATTGCTCATTTGTTGCAGCAAGAAAACATCCCGACCAATGCCGCCGTCATGATTGGCGATCGCCATTACGATGTCGCGGGCGGACGGCACCACGGGCTAGCCACTCTAGGCGTCACCTGGGGATTTGGCTCAGTCGCGGAACTCACCGCCGCCGGGGCCAAGCGATTGTGCCATCACCCAACCGAACTACCTAAAGTGATTCGCACGTTAGCAGCAGATCACGACCCACCGTAGGGCACTGTCACCGATCAGTTTCCGCAATGGTGGGACCTCGGGCTGTAGTTGACTACACTCATCCAAATCAGCGATTGCGATCGGCCTTCACCGGGTCGCATATATTCGGCCGCGAGCAGTAAAATTCGCCAGATTTTGGGTTCAATACAATCAGCACTAAGAGGCAAAACAGCGGCATGACCAATACCGACTCCAACCAAAATGACAAAAAAATCGTTGCGGGCATCTTGGGCATTCTACTTGGGTCACTTGGCGTTCATAAATTTGTCCTGGGCTACACCACCGAAGGCATCATCATGTTGGCCATCACTCTCTTTACATGCGGTTTAGGAGCTTCTGTGATTGGCATCATTGGCCTGATTGAGGGCATTCTGTACCTAACCAAAACGGACGAAGAGTTTGAGACCGCCTACGTTCTCAACAAGCGCGGTTGGTTTTAACCTTGGCGGTCGTGATATCCTCTCTCACCCACCCGTCCGTCTTCCCCAGCTTTGCCCTACCCCCCGACTAAGATGCTGCGCCAGCCCTGGTTATCCCAACAGCCCTATCCGCAACTGCGATCGCCCTTTTGGCGGCTCGTCTTATTAGCAGCTGTGATCAGTCCCCTCGCACTGGCGCTGCTGATTGCCCGTTGGCAGGTTCCTTTTCCCCTGCCACCCTGTCTATTTCAGCGGGTATTTGGGTTTCCGGCTCCGAGCTGTGGGCTGACACGCGCTTTCCTGGCGCTGGCCCAGGGCGACTGGCAAACTGCCCTCACCTATCATCTGTTTGCTCCTACCCTAGCGCTCATCCTGGCGAGCTTGGCGGGGTTAGTGACTTTAGAACTGCTGAGCGGGCGATCGCTGGTCCGCTTCTACGCACGACTGTGGCAGTCGCAACTGACGCTCGCTTTTATCGGGCTATTTATGGTGTATTACGGTCTGCGGCTCTGGGTCCGATACGCCCCCCCAACGCTGCCGTGGGGATGGGGAGATATGGCCATGTGGCAGCAGTTTGTGGCAGGCTCTATGGCGCTGTGAGCCTAACAAAATGACCTGTAATGTCATAGGTGGTCCTTTTTATAGCAATCCGTATTAAGGTTGAGCCATAGTGAAGGAGTTATGTCCACTTTTTACCGATGCCAGCCCCCTACAGCCAAGACCTTCGAGAAAAAGCCATTGAAGCCGTGTCGTCAGGCCGCCAGAGACTGAGGTGAGTCAATCATTCCGCAT
>JBHJHA010000033.1:0-22208 GCA_050331235.1 Leptolyngbyaceae cyanobacterium | reverse complement strand
TGAGAAAGACGGGACCGCAGCGAGTTCAATCTCCAACAAGCGAGCCACCTCGGGGCCGTAGCGTTTCGCAAACTCTTCCAACGGACGATTCCACGATACCCCGCTAAATTCCCCATCACGATGAACACCTAAATGATCCATAGCGGATGACGTATCCCACGCGCCTGGCGATAAACCGGAACAGTCTGGAGGGCTTCGATGAGGTTCATGGCAACTCTGGTGATAGAGGTTGCCTTAGAGCATAATTTTTATCTCGTCACAGTGAATCAGCCCTGAGGGGTGGGCGGCCAGACCGATCAACCGAACCCCTGACCGCTGCTACTAGAGGACAAGCATAGGCACTGGTTGAGCTGTTGACGCAGAGTCTCATGGTCAAGATCTTGGCCGATCAAAACAATCTGATTTTTAGGCTCGCCTTTCCACTCATCGTCATCTAAAGAAAAGCGTTTACCGCTCAGGTGAAAGATGTGACGTTTAGGGCTCTCATCAAACCAGAGAATGCCTTTCGCTCGAAAGATGTTGTTAGAAAGCTGATTGTCTAGGAAATGTTGAAACTTGCGAATAGCAAAGGGGCGATCGCTTTCGAAAGAAATTGAGGTGAACCCATCTATTGCTAAGTGATCGGAGTGATGGTGGTGCTCATGGTCGTGATCATGCTCGCAGTGGCCATGATCGTGATCGCAGTTGCTATGGTCATGGTGATCATGAACATCGTGATGATGGTGGTCGTGGTCATGATGCTCGTGGTGATGGTGGTCATGATCTGATTCAGCATTTTGACCGAAATATTGATCAGACTCAAACAGACCCACACTCAGAATCAGCGGTAGCGGGACCTCGGAGCGAGTCGTCCGGATGATGCGAGCGCCCTCTTTGACATCGTAAATTTTGCCCTCAAGTCCATCTAGAGCATCTGGACTCACCAGATCGGCCTTGTTCAGCAAAATGATGTCGCCATAGGCGATTTGATTGTAAGCAGCCTGGCTGTTGAACAGATCCAAGCTATAGTTTTCGGCATCCACTACGGTAATGATGGAGTCAAGACGGGTTAAATCGCGCAGTTCCGTGCCTAAGAACGTGAGCGCGATGGGGAGCGGATCGGCTAGCCCTGTAGTCTCCACGACCAAGTAGTCAATTTTGTCTTGTCGCTCGAGCACTTTATAAACGGCGTCCATCAAATCGTTGTTGATAGTGCAGCAAATGCAGCCATTGCTGAGCTCCACCATCGTGTCGTCGCTTTCGTCAGTCGTGATCAGGAGGTCGTTATCAATGCCGATTTCGCCAAATTCATTGACCAATACCGCTGTCTTTAGCCCTTCTTGATTGCTCAAGATATGATTTAGCAGAGTGGTTTTGCCACTGCCCAAAAAGCCCGTGATAATGGTGACGGGCATGCCGTGCTTAGCATCCTCCATGCCCTGAGACTGATTAGAGGTAACCACTGAAGTCATAAAACGCTGCCAGAAATCGCGACATCTTTCATATTAGTGTGCATTTTGGCATGTGAGTTTGGGTTAAAGGTTGAAGCTGCGCTTAAGAGTTTGTCTCCTGAGCCAAGCAACTTGAGCAAACTTGCCACTATTTCAGTCAAAACGTTAGCGATCACGAGCGGCTTGATGGCAGTCTCCCAATGATCGAAGTTGGGCTAACTCAGAGATTACATGGTACCGATTTCTTCTAAATGCACAGGGTACAGCAAACAATTTAGGCATCATTGGGTAACTCGGTGCCTAGCCAGTGGACTGCTGGGGCTTGTTTCTCTGGGTATTGCCGCTGCGGCTGCGGCACGAGCGGAATCCTCTAGCAGCATCAACCTATCCGAGCATCTCGATTACTTTCCTCGAAGGGGAGAGCTTCAGCGCTGCTTGGTGACCGCTCCTGACAATTGTATTTTTGAATACAGTGATGTGCTCAATTCTCCACTGTTGCCGGCGGTAGCTCGCGATCTCAGCCTTGAGTACCGGCAGGCTGCTCTGCTCACAGAAGTAGCAGTGCAGTTGTCAGCGATTGGCGATGATGAATATGCCAAAGCCCTGATCCATGTATCGAGCTACGTACAGCCCAAGGTGCTCGCGCTGACTGCGATCGCGGCCCAGCAAGCCGATGCTCAGCAATGGGAGCAAGCGGAGCAAACTTTGGCCGAGGCGACCGATCTCCTCGAGACGACTAGCGCCCAAGGTTATCTCAACGTTCAGCCGTTGGTGGTCGTGGCCGGTCAGTATGCAGCGATGGGCCAGTTAGTCACCGCGCGGACCTTACTACAGCCCGCGATCGCCGCCAATACAGCCGTACAATCCGCTGAAGGCCTATATTTTTATGGCCGAGGTAACGCACTGAGCCACTTAGCTATAGGGCTCCTCACAACTGGCGATCGCCAGCAGGCAGAGCAGCTCGTCGGCGAACTTTTGCAAACTGCCCAATTCGATGAGGCGGTTAGTTCACCATTCTATCCAAGCATTTTCGAGCCTTTGCTCAGAGACGGACAACACGAGTTTCTGGCTGGATTGGCGGAAACCGTGGATGACCCGGTCTACCGCAACCGCTGGCTGTCAGAAATCTGCATCCATCTGGTAGACGCTGGGGAATATGCGCAAGCCAGCCAGCTTCTACAAATTTTAGAAGATATTGATCAACCGCCAGCAGCGGTGAATGAGTCAGGAGATGAACGGCTGACCGCCCCAAGACTGTCCCAGACAGAGCCAGCATGGAGGCATCCCAATAAACAGACAGTCCTGTCAAGAGGAACCTCCATCCATGCCCCTTTAGGTCGGCTACAACGATCGCCGGACGGACTACTGGAGCCCTTGCCCCCATCGGTGCCATCTTCCTTGCCCACAACACCGCTGCCTTCAGTCAATCCACTGCCGATTCCCACAAGACCATCGCCCATGGCTTTTCGCACTCAGTGCTTGGCGACCTTAGAAAGGAAAAACTCTTATATGGAACCCGCAGCTATTGCCATTCAGCTAGCGGCTGAGGGAGAAATTGACGCCGCGATCGCAGTTGCGCAACTGATTCCTTCAAGCTACTACAGCATGATGGCACTGGTTGAAATTGCGATCGTGCTAGAGCAGGAAAACCCTGAGCAGTTTTTGGCAGTGCTAGAACAGGCATTGGACGCTGCTGACAGGGTTGATCAAACCAGCACAGTTGCGCTTAATCATGGCCTAGGCATCGGTAGGCTGCACCTGGCGATTCGGTTGGCCGAGGCCGGCCTCTTTGATCTGGCTCAGGAAATTAGCCAAACCCTTGAAGACGATACTTATGGCATTAATATACTTGACGCATCAAGATGGCATTAGCTTAATTCGCAATGCATTATTTCATAACTTAGTCTTCTATGCACCTGACAGGGCTCGTAGTCGCTGGTACTCTACGGGCATGACGACACGAGAAACAACCATGGCAGATACACGGAAGAAAGTAGAAAATGTTCAAGCTACCGCTAGCTGGGAGGAGTTTCAGGATTTTGTAAAGGCAGTTGTGCGGGTGAAGCCGGAAGAAATTGAAAAAGGCGAAGAAAATGGTGAAGCTTAGTTCTCATCTAATTTAGACTTTGAATCGCCATTTATTTGAACAATGCCCATAACAGTAACTTACCGAGGAGACTTAGGACGGCAAGGTAAGGTATCCATAAAAGATCTTGCCGACACTCTGCATGGACTCCAGGTCGCTCTAGAGCGTGCATATCTTGACCTGGAAAGAGGAGGCATCACAAAGCATGAAAGAATGTCTTCCGAGGACTATAGAAGAGCTGTATTTGAAATAAGCGTAGAAGACTTTGAAGAAGGCTCTTTTATCCTAAAAATAGTTGAGAAGTTCCCCGAACTTAAGCAAGTAATAGACAAAATAATTGAAATACTAAATCCTGTATATGATGCTGAAAACTTAAGTGAAGGAGAAGAGAGACAAAGAGTTTTACTTGACACAATAAGAGAAAGAAAAAGAACCCTCCCACCTGAAGATCTTATCAAGTCCCATCAAGATTTTATTCGCGATTACTCATCGCGCGAAATAAAGCCTTATGTAGAAAGAAGCGTCATCAATAATATCAACTCAGCACTTAAGCCAGTAAGAATAGGCACCGAAGATTCCTTTCTTGTGCTGGATTTCAATGGCAATATTTCGCGAACTTATACTTTTGACAAGGAAACCACAAAAAAGCTTTTAAGTATCTCAAAGATAAGAGACTTGCTGGAACCAGTTCTTTACACAGCGAATGTTGACAGCCTAGACGGGCCTCAAAAGAAAGGTGTTATTAGGCATGTTGAAACTGGGGACAAAGCGAACATCTTGTTTGAAGATGGATCTGACTTTAATCAAGTACATCCATATGGGTTCCTTGAGTGAGCCAGTGAGTAATTCTCCATGAGTTTTACTGGCTTGACATAAATGCAGTTCTTAATCAGATATCAGCAAGGAAGATGCGATGAAACTCAAGCCCTATTACCTGATTTGGTCAGTAGCACTGTTTATTCTTGAACTCGGCATTGCCCTATTCATCGACGATGCTATTATTCGCCCCTATGTTGGCGATGTTTTAGTAGTTATTTTGATTTATGCAGTGGTGAGGGCTGTCTTCCCGTTTTCGGCTGTAATCACTGGGGTGGGGGTACTGCTCTTAGCCTTTGGCGTGGAGCTGCTGCAGTATTTTAAGATTGTTGAGGTCTTGGGGCTAGCGGCCTCGCCAGTGGCTCGCACCGTCATTGGTACCACCTTTAGCTGGGAAGACCTCATCGCTTACACGATGGGAGTTTCTATAGTGCTGGTTTTTGAACGATTCGTCGGACCGTATTGCCATAGGTAGTGCATCCAATCGCGTGAACGCCAGATTACCGATTCAGCCGATTCATCAAGCTTGCAGCAGCGTTTTTGGCAGAGCTTGTAGCGATCGCTGAAAAATTTCCGAGGCATCGAGCCCCTGAGACAGCATTAACGCTCCCTGAATGGCAATCAGCGCATCTTCCCCGCGCTGGCGGGCTTCGCCTGCCTCAAAGCCGGCCTCGGTCAACACGGTCGCGATGGCGGCAATCCAGTTTTGTAACGTTAGCTTGATTTGTGCGTGGAACGTACTGCGGCCCGTACCGGATTGCAAGATTGCTAATAAGCAAGGGCTAGTGCCACCGGCATAGAGCTCGTTAACGCGATCACACATGGTTTGCAGGCGCATAGCTGGAGTGCCCTCCCCTCGGAGAATTTGCAGCACATTGCCCTCAAGCCAGCTTTGGGAATAGCCCAGCACTGACACCACCATCTCATCCTTGCCGCCAGGGAAATGGTGATACAGGCTCGCCTTACCAAGCCCAGTCGCTTCTGAAATTTTGGCAAGGGTCGCGCCGTCATATCCATATTGCTGAAACAACGCAAACAACCGTGGCACATAAGTTTCCTTCGGCATGTGACCAACTACAAATTCAATCATTGACATTATACCGAATGATTGGTACAGTTTAGTTGTACCGATCATTCGGTTCAGTTATGGCCCCACACACTCAATTGGAGGTTGCCATGCAACTCACTAAACAAACGCTGAATCAACGTATCGATCATGTTTACGATGTGCTCGTGGTCGGCGGCGGGGCGGCAGGTCTCTCTGCCGGCATCTATCTCCAGCGCTATCTGCTCTCCACCCTCATCATCGATAAGGGTAAAGCCCGCTCCCTTTGGATGCAGGAATTGCACAATTACTTAGGTCTGCCGCCGGAGACACCGGGGCGCGAAGTCCTCAAACAGGGAAAAGAGCACTACCTTACCCTTGCTGGTGACTATCTCAACGCCTATGTAGAAGCGGTGGTCGACGAAGGGGAAACTTTTGCAGTGAAGGTGCGCATCGGTCGCAAAAATCCTATCTACAAGACTTTTCGCACGCGCTATCTGATCGCGGCTAGCGGCATTATTGATCATCTGCCCCAACTGGCCGACATGAAAAATGTCTTTGACTATGCGGGCTATAACCTGCACGTATGTCTGATCTGTGACGGCTATGAAATGCGCGATGCCCGAGTTGGCGTCTTTGGTAGCAGTGAAAGCAGCTTGCAGGTGGCGTTTCCCTTAGGCTGGTTTACGCCCCATATCACGCTTTTCACTAACGGCGCATTTGCAGTCGGGCAAGCCCTGCGCGATCGCTTTGCCGAGGCTGGTTACCACCTTAACGAACAGCCGATTCACCAGTTTCTTGGCAACAACCATCAAATGTCCGGCGTCGAGCTAGCGGATGGGTCCATCGTTAACCTTGATGCGGGTCTCATCTCCATGGGCTCAAAATATCACGCCGATTATCTACAAGGTCTGGATTTGGCATATCAAGGTGGCAATTTAGTCACCGATAGTATGAACCGCACTTCCCATCCCCGGATTTTCGCTGTCGGTGATCTCAAGGTCGGCATGAATCAAGTGGTCATTGCCGCCGCTGACGGCGCAAACGCTGCGACTCAAATTTGGCGCGATATCCGCCGAGCCGAAGGCACTCGGCGAGTGCCCGTTTCGGCATAACTTCGCTGTTTTCCAGTCCCATCGCCTATTCAGGAGATAATTACCGTGGCTAACGTTGAACTCTACACCTGGAGCACTTGTCCATTTTGTCGGCGCGCCAAACAGCTCCTCGACGATAAGGGGGTTACCTATACCGAATACGCCATCGACGGGGATGAATCTGCCCGCGATCGCATGGCGGCTCGGGGGACCCAGGGTCGCCGATCTGTTCCTCAGATTTTCATCAATGACCAGCACATTGGCGGCAGCGATGACCTGTATGCCCTAGAGCAAACTGGCCAACTCGATGAGTTGTTGGCTCAGCCGACCGCGATCGCCCCTTAATGAATCGCGATCGTGTTCTCGTTCGATTCAGTTTATTTATGGAGTTTTCACCATGGCTATCACCCAAGGCGCTCACCATCTCGGGTTGACCGTTCCTAACATTGATGCCACCAGAGACTTTTTCGTCAACGTGCTGGAATTCCAACAAGTGGGCGGCAAGCCCGATTACCCATCTTATTTCCTCTCTGACGGCACGACCTTACTAACGCTGTGGCAAGCGACAGAGCCCAAAACTGCTGTGCCCTTTGACCGCAAGACCAACATTGGCCTGCATCACTTTGCCTTTAAGGTTGATGGGGTCGAAACCCTCAACGCGATTCACACAAAGCTCAAAAATACTGAGGGAGTAGAGATCGAATTTGCCCCCGAGTTATTAGGTAGTGGCCCCACCCAGCACATGATGTTTTACATTCCAGGGGGCGTTCGGATGGAGTTGACTGCGGCGGTCAAGTAATCCGCCGGGTGCAGGTGTGGTCTTGACGGTGCAACACTCATGCCAAACCCTGATAGACCACACGTTGCCTGCGCCGTCATCATCTCGTTCTACAGAAGGTAATCATGGCGCCAAAATTCACGGAAATTGCGTTTACGCCAACAGTCAAAGCCACCCAAGCACGCTATGGCTCACGACAAGCCTATGCACGCATGGAAGCTCACGGTACTGCAAACAATACTCTATCGCCGCCGATGGCCGAGTTTATCCAAGCGCGGGACGGATTTTATATGGGGACTGTCAACTCTGAAGGTTGGCCCTATGTGCAGTTTCGCGGTGGCCCCATTGGTTTTCTCAAGGTGCTGGATAACCAAACCCTCGGATTTGCTGACTTTGGGGGGAACGCCCAATATTTGAGCATTAGCAATCTGGCGGATAGCGATCGCGTTTTCTTGTTCCTGATGGATTACGCTAATCGCCGTCGGCTCAAAATTTGGGGCCGCGCCACCGTAGAATATGACTGCCTTGAACTGCTTGAACAGCTTCACAGTCCGGGATATCCCGCCGAGCCGCAGCGGGCGATCATCATTCACGTCGAAGCGTGGGACTGGAACTGCCCGCAGCATATTCCTCACAAATACTCGGAAGCTGAAGTCCTGCAGATAATTGCGCCCCTACAGGAACGCATCGCCAAACTCGAAGCCCAACTCTCGACCCAGCCGTAGCCCTGTTCTTGGACTCTGCTTCTTTCACTTTTGGAGATTTTTCCCATGGCAATTCCCGGTTGGCAAAAAGCTGAATCCCCCTTTCACTCAGGCGAACGCGCTATTCAGGAAAAGTTAGGGGCACGCGATCGTATGGAAACGCTAGGTCGACGGATGATCCGTGACTTTCTACCCGACCAGCATCGTCAGTTTTATGCCCAGCTTTCCTACTTACTTGTAGCTACTGTGGATGCAGCAGGCAATCCATGGGCGTCAATTTTGGTCGGCGAACCGGGATTTATTTCTACCCCCAGCGATGTCACCCTCCATATTGCCGCCCAGCCGTACTTCGGCGATCCGCTGAATGACACCCTTGCCGTCGGGAGCGACATTGGCTTTTTAGGCATCGAGCTACATACTCGCCGCCGCAACCGCATCAATGGCATCGTAAAAGCCGTCGCCTCAGAGGGCTTCGAGGTGCAAGTCGGACAAACCTTTGGCAACTGCCCAAAGTATATCCAAGCTCGTCAGTTTGACCTCGATACAGTCAATCCAATGACAGCTAAACCGCTGCACTCATTCACAGCACTGGGCGCATCAGAGCAGACCATGATTGCTGGAGCCGACACCTTTTTTATTGCCACTGCCTATCAAGATGACACTGCCGGAGCCGCAAAAGGCGTGGACGTTTCTCACCGAGGAGGAAAGTCAGGCTTTGTGCGCATCGACGGCAACACCCTCACAGTACCTGACTTTACCGGCAACTGCCATTTCAATACCTTTGGTAATATCGAGCTCAATCCCCGCGCGGGTTTACTTTTTGTCGACTTTGATCAGGGCGATTTGCTCTACTTGACCGGACGCGCCGAGGTTCTCTGGGAGGGGCATCCTGAGGTTGAGCAATATGCTGGGGCCGAGCGCCTTTTCAAATTTCACGCTGAGCAGGGAATCCGGATTGAAGATAGCTTGCCAATCAGCTGGGCAACACCAGAAATTTCGCCATTCTTAGCCGAAACGGGTCCGTGGAGATAGCAGTTGTCAAAACATCTTTCATGGATGGAAGACAAGGAAACAAAATGAAAAGAGTGAATAGCCAGTGAACCTCTGCCCGATTTGACCAAACTCGATCTGAAGCGCAACAGCCAGTAACACAGGCATAACGAGCTCGAGGTTGATTACCTAATTTAACTTTCTGCAAAGTCTCTTAATTACTCACCTCCAAAGCCACCTAATGATGAAAATCCACGCTGACCTCACCCAACGCGCTACCGTTTATACCCCGGACTTGCCTTGGCTCGACTCACCTATGTTCGGCGTGCAGCGGCGCATGCTCGATCGCGATGGCGAAGAAGTCGCCCGGGCCACATCCCTAGTGCGATATGCCCCTGATAGCCACTTCTCAGCCCATACCCACGGCGGCGGCGAGGAATTTTTGGTCCTTGAGGGGACATTTTCCGATGAATACGGCGACTATACCGCCGGTACCTACATCCGTAATCCAGTCGGCTCGACCCATACACCTTCCAGCCAAAGGGGGACCACCATCTTGGTCAAACTCTGGCAAATGCATGCCCACGATCAGCAACGAGTAGTGATCGATACCAAGACAGCACCTTGGTATCCCGGACTCGTGGACGGACTCGAAGTGATGCCCCTACACTCCTTTGGGTCAGAAAATGTCGCCTTGGTCAAGTGGTTGCCGGGAACCCAATTCAAGCATCACAGTCATCTCGGTGGCGAGGAAATCTTTGTACTAGATGGCGTGTTTGAGGACGAATATGGCACTTATCCCAAAGGTACTTGGTTGCGCAACCCCAACGACAGCCGACATACTCCCTTCAGCACTTCTGGAGCCTTGATTTACGTCAAGACTGGTCATCTGCCACAGACGGTAGCCCCTACCGTCGCAGCTACAGCCCTCAAATAGGTGCTGCCCAAGGCAGATGGTTGGCAGCAGATCTAACCGGTCAGTTCTCTGCATCAGGATCAATCCCCAACTTGCGCAGTTTTGTCGCTAGTTGCTCTGCCCGCTGCCGCTCTTGTTCTGCTCTCTGCCGCTCTTGGTCAGCCTTTTCGCTGCTCCATAGAAGTAAATTATCGTCCATATCCCACCAGCGTAGCCAGTGGGCCGTCGTCCCGAGGCGAGTGCCCTCCCATATCCCTAAAAACAGCTGCATCTCAGGGAGCCAGAAGCGACCTTGCTCGTTGGCCTCCGCCACCTGGTAAACAGCTTCCTGCAAATGAAACACCTGTAGCGTCACAGAAGTTGGGTCAAATAGAATGTAAGTTGGCACTTGCAAGATGCTTTGATAGAAAAACATCTTGCCATAGGGAAAAACGGGGCGGATGGAATATTCACCCGTTTCAGTTTCAGACAAAAACTCCATGACAACGGTGACGGGTGTCCCCTCCACATGGGGAGTATAGCTACGGCGAACAACGCCTTCTGAAATGGGATGGGCGCGAGGTACGTATAGCCAGTCGGGTGCCTTGACGACGGTTTTGCCAGCCACCGTAGCCACCAAGCCGAAGTTAGAGGCAAGCAGCATATGCGGCTGTATCCAACCTGCTTCGCCTAGAGCATCGGTGAGAGCAGCAGCGAGTGAAGGCTGTTGAATATTCTCCACAGGGTCATCCGGCAACACGTAATCAGCTGGGAGGTGTTCCCACGTTACGGTCAAAGATTTGTCAGGCTGGGACGGAACCTTGGTGAGTTGGGCGACCATGTTTCCAGCTATCAATACAGGTTGCGCAAATGTCTGTATTATGGCTTAGTTTTTGTCCAGCGTGACCGAGTCTAAGTTCTCTGGCATTCGCTGCGATCGCGGTCAAAACCATCATTGCATGATAGATAAGTCACCGGTAGAGCCATGGGTTAGGGTAAACGGTGGCTGAGCGGAGCAACTGATGGCATTGAGCTTACAACAAGACCGAGAGAGTACGATCGCGGGCACAGTGGTTCCTGAGCATATTCAGGAGCGGCGATCGCTCGTCTTTTTGATCCTTTCAGGACTCTTTCTCGGCACGCTGGGCATGCTGAATATCCTGGGCATCAGCCGTTTCGTCACCCTCTTTAGCTATCAAGGTCTTAATGTGACCGTGGCTGTAGGTTCACTGCCCTATCCCCTCACGTTTCTCTGCACTGATTTGATTTCAGAGCTCTATGGTCAGCGACGAGCCAATCAACTGGTATGGGTAGGGCTGTTACTGAATGGCTGGGTATTTTTTATCGTTTGGCTTGGCGGAGTCCTGCCGGGATTAGAGCCGATTGACCCAACAACCGGTGAGATTCTGCGCGATGCAGCGGGGCGACTGCCCACTTTTTTTGAGATTCGCGCGCTGACCTTTGGCACGATTTTTGCTTCTATGGGGGCCTATCTTACTGCTCAGTTTGTTGATGTGCAGCTATTTCACTTTTGGAAGGCGTTGACCCAGGGTAAATATCTATGGCTAAGAAACAACGGCTCCACGCTGCTCAGTCAGCTGGTCGATACCACCGCCGTTATTTTGATCACACACTTCATGGCTGGGGCTTTACCTCTGCAGTCTGATCAGGCTGTTTGGCCGCAGCTGTTACAGTTCATCGCCTATGGTTACGCCTTTAAGCTCATCGCTGCCCTGCTGGATACGGCACCTTTTTATGCACTGGTCTATGGTCTTTCAAAATATTTATGGCTAGCGTCATCAGCTTTTGCAGCTCGTGGTCATGCCCCCAATGCTGACACCACCTGAAGGGGCGCTTAGCCAATAAGGCTATCAGGGAACCTCTCTAACTCCGAGGCGCGGTTAGAGAGGTTCCCCCCCATGTCTCAAAAACTGGCTCCCATCGATCCGACCGCCCGATTCTGCTGAGTGCCGCTGAACAATTGGGAAACACTGAAAATGCCCTCGTCGCCAAGCTATCCTTGACATAAAAATCGCTTAACGGCTTGCGCGGCAAACCTTTCATGACTACGCTGTAGAGTTCAAAAACTTAGGTTCTTCACTCGATTCGCCCTAGCCGCTTGAACCGAACCCTCCAGTCGTCACAGAATCACACATCCCGCATATTGCCTTGTGAGCCGCTACAATCGACGGTCAGAATTCTGACTGGGCATCTCACTTTGACGGACTTGTGCCCAATGGGCAAGTTGCTAGGGGGGAGCAACAGCAGGAAACTGCAATCGATGGCACGATTTCGCAGAACTGAAATTATGCGCGCCATTTCTCAGAAGATTGGCGAATGAGTTTAGTAATCCGGACACAGTAAGGCATAATCAATCAGACTGAGTTCTGCTTGAGCCCCGGCTCAACTGACTCGCTTGTAGTAGACTTTTCGCAGACATCCCCCTCGACGTTTTATGACCCGCGTTGTTGTTTTGACATCTGGTAAAGGCGGCGTTGGCAAAACAACTTGCACCGCCAACTTAGGTATGGCTCTCGCCCAACAGGGGCAGCGGATTGCTGTTATTGATGCCGACTTTGGCCTCCGCAACCTCGATCTGCTCTTAGGGCTCGAAAATCGCATTGTCTACACTGCCTTAGACGTGCTGGCGGGCGACTGTCGCCTGGAGCAAGCCCTGGTAAAAGATAAGCGCCAGCCGAATTTAGCTTTACTGCCGGCGGCCCAAAATCGTTCTAAAGAGGCGATTACACCGGAGCAAATGTCAGCACTGGTTTCAAAACTCTCGGCTGCTGGCTACGATTTTGTATTTATTGACTGCCCGGCGGGGATCGAAGGGGGCTTTAGGAACGCGATCGCCGCCGCTAAGGAAGCTATCGTTGTCACTACGCCCGAAATCTCCGCCGTCCGTGATGCTGACCGTGTTATCGGCCTCCTCGAAGCCAATGATGTCAAGACCAAGCGGCTCATCATCAACCGCCTCAAGCCCGCCATGGTGCAAGAAGAACAGATGATGTCTGTACAAGATGTGCAGGACATTTTGGCGATTCCGCTATTGGGTGTGATTCCTGACGATGAGCGAGTTATTGTATCAACCAATAAAGGCGAACCCTTGGTGCTGGAAAAGAAACTGTCTCTGGCTGGGGTCGCCTTTTCCAACATTGCGCGCCGAATTCTGGGTGAAAAGGTATCATTTCTGGACCTTACGGCCCCCCATGACGACCTGTTTTCTCGCTTTCGTCGACTATTTCGAGGCTAAGGTTGACGCTGAATTATCGCACTGTCTTTGGTTGAGTTCCCCATGTTGAGTGAATTGTTAGATCGGCTCTTTAGACGCGATCGCACTGAAACTAGCCGCTCAGCGGTAAAGCGCCGGTTGCAATTCGTTTTAGCCCACGACCGCACTGACCTATCACCCGAAATGCTAGAGAAAATGCGCCAAGAAATCTTAGAGGTGGTTTCTCGCTATGTTGAAATCGAAACTGAAGGACTCGAGTTTTCCTTGGAGAATGACGATCGCATGACAGCTCTGATTGCCAACCTGCCAATTCGCCGCATTCACGCCGCCGCTGAGTCAGGAGCCACGACTACAGAGGCCGCCGCCACTACCGCTGAGGGGGCCGCGTCAGACACCTCAGGCTCCGAGCCTGTCTCAGCCGTTGATACGCCAGTCGAGTCTTAACGGATATGATTCAGTCGCCAGAGTCGGCCATAGACGTCGATGCACTATCCACTACCGTCGACGCCCTGCATATCGCAGCAATTGATCGACATCTGTTCTTGTGTGCGGACCAAACTAAACCTAAGTGCTGCGACAAAGCAGCTAGTCTAGAAGCCTGGAACTATCTCAAAAAGCGGCTTAAAGAACTGCACCTTGATCGCCCAACCGCAGACCGCCCAACCTGCATTTTTCGGACTAAAGCCAACTGCCTGAGGATTTGCCAACAAGGTCCGATTCTCCTGATTTATCCAGAAGGAGTGTGGTATCACAGCGCGACTCCGCCGGTTCTTGAGCGAATCATTCAAGAACATTTGATGCAAGGCCGCATCGTCCAAGACTATATGCTCGTCATCCAACCCTTGATCATAAGCTAGCATGAGGCTTCTCTATCCTGGCGAGTCATACAGCCAGAAACGACTCGCACCGCTATATCCAAAAAGGTTGCTGAGTCGTGACTGTAATCAAACTACATAGAACCAGAAAAATCAGTATTTTTTCGGCCTGAACGTATCCGTTTCCGTAAGAATGGGTAATCTGTAGGGAGATAAATTGACAAAAGTTTTACGTAAGCAGGTCAACATGAAAGACGGAACTGCGGGGGATCAAAAAACCTTACTGCTCATCGATGATGATCCCAACTTGATCTTGCTCGTCAAAGATTATTTAGAGTTTCGGGGGTACAGCGTTATTACTGCCGAAAACGGACGCGAAGCCTTAGATATCCTCAACGGCAACAGCCCGGATATGATCATTTGCGACGTGATGATGCCGGAAATGGACGGTTACGCTTTTGTCGAGCATGTCCGGGGCAACCCCGAAACTGAGTGGATTCCGGTACTTTTCCTGTCAGCTAAGGGGCAAAGCCAAGACCGTGTCAAGGGTCTCAACACGGGAGCCGACGTTTATATGGTCAAGCCCTTTGAACCAGAAGAATTAGTCGCTCAGGTGGAATCTTCCCTCAAACAAGCGTCTCGTCTAATTCGCCAACAGGCACGGGGCGGGTCAGCCACACCGACTATCACCGTCCCCTTTGATGTCGAACTCACGCCCACGGAGCTCAAAGTGGTGCAGTTTGTCGCCCGAGGCATGGCCAACCGAGAAATTGCTGAAGAGCTCCAGGTTAGTCAGCGCACAATTGAGAGTCATGTCAGTAATATGCTGGGCAAAACGGGGTTGCACAACCGGACGGAATTAGCGCGCTGGGCGATCGAGAACAGCAAGGCGTAACTTGCGGCCTTTGGCAATTTTTTCTGTATTGTGGCAGCTAGTTTGGTATGCTAGATGTCCAATGTGCTGGTGTAGCTCAGTTGGTAGAGCTGCTGATTTGTAATCAGCCGGTCGCAGGTTCGAGTCCTGTCACCAGCTTTTCTCTAAAACCCCGGAGCATAAGGCTTTGGAGGTTTTCAACTTCCCTACTCATCAGCAGTGTGGCTGCTCAATCCTGTATTAATAGCTACGCATTTACCCCCAAAGCTAAGCGTAGATGCGCCAGAAGGAGCATGAAATTAGTTCAGAATTTAGTTCAATGGCTCGACCGGCTGATTCACTCACCACCATTAACGAGCGGCATAAAGGGGCAGGGATCCGCCTCAAGGTGATGGTCAGGAGTAAATAGCTCTATTTGCGTGGCACGCTGCCTCCCCAAAAGGGGTAGTGTTCTAGACCTGGATGCCACTCCCGCTCATCGCCATTTCGCTGACTGGCTCTTTCACCTCAAGGACATATCCTCGATAGCGATAGTTCAGGATAAAGGAAGCCCGAGCACAGTCGGTGTTGCGACAGCGATAGCGCTGCTTCCCTTCACCACTTTGGCCGTTCTTGCCGCCATTTGTCGTCTGGCAGTGGGGGTAACAGACCGGTTCTAGTACTATGGCAACCTCCCAGGATAGTCGCCTCCTGTCATCTTGACTCATTACATAGTCTAGAACCACCGGGATATGTCTCTCAAGCCTGGTTTGAACAACTCTACAAGCAAGGCCTGAAATTGATTGCCAAACGTCACAAGAACTTGGCTAACCAGCTCGTGAGCCAGATGGATGAGGTCCTCCTGCGCAAATGGGCCATCATCGAACCGGTAAGCGACCAACTCAAAAACATCGGTCAGATTGAACATTTGCGGCATCAGAGTGACATGGATTTTCTCGCTAATCTGTTGGGCGGACTCATTGCTGACTCGTGCCATCCCCGCCAAAGCCGCTCTAGACTTGCCCCTGAAGGAGCTAGAAGCCCTTCCGCTAGCGATTTTCTAGCGTCGAACTCATGTCATACAGCCTTAGCGTCCGGGCAAAAAGTTCTTCATCTGCGCTCATTCGTTATCCTGCAGCACGTAGCACTACCGCATCCTGCACCCTTTAAATTCGGCAGTCTACACCCTAACTAGCCGACGATCGCTCCTGACTACTTATAAATCGGGTGGATTATGCACAATTCAGCAATTCAAATAGTTGTTAAAAATGCACTATAAAATTCATATTGATATTGATAGCTACTGGCTGTATTTATTGAATTCTGAATCTCCATTTAAATTTAAGCGATCGCGATTAACCTTCGCTTTATGCAATATTAGATGGTCGATAACCCATATTAAATCTTTTCCCGGAGATATTAATTCTGAATACAGAGCCGTTAATCTTAGGTTTTCTGTATTTTAAAGCTCCCGTGGGACGCTGCATGAGTGCTGCGAGAAATTACTGATGTTTTATGCCTGATTTTTTACGCTCGCCATCAAGATTTTTAATTTGATGGCGGCAATTGGTATGAATCTCAAAATTTCTCCTTCTCTGTGTGTTTTTGGAGAAACTTAACTTATGGCAGTTGAATTAACAGGATTTGCCTCTCTGCCGGCCGATACCTTTGCCGCAGGCCCTGAAACGGGAGTTGGCATCGCGGCAAATGGTCGTACCGGTCCTTTCTCTGGACCGCCGGTACAAGGCTTCAGCGGTGTCCAGTTTGCCCCCGGTAGCGAAGACGGTTCCGTATTTTGGTTCCTGTCGGATAACGGTTTTGGTGGGCAATCTAACAGTACGGACTACCTGCTGAGAATCTATCAGGTTGATCCCAGCTTCGTCGGCTCAGAAAGCGGTGACGGTGGGGTCGAAGTCCAGGGATTTGTACAGCTCAGTGATCCCAATAATCTGATTCCTTTTGACATTGTGAACGAAGGTCAAGCGGCTCGGCTGCTGACCGGCGGTGACTTTGATATCGAGTCGTTTGTCATTGCTGAGAATGGCGACATCTGGATCGGCGAAGAATTTGGCCCCTACGTGCTCCACTTTGATAGCGAAGGTGTGCTGCTTGAGGCTCCCATTGCCACTCCGAGTTTTGCGGATCTGGACACCCTTAATGGTCAAGATCCCCTCGTGATCGGTCACCGTGGTGCCAGTGGCGACTTTCCTGAGCATACGCTGGAGGCTTACCGAGCTGCGATCGCCGCAGGGGCTGATTTCATCGAGCCCGACTTGGTGATTACCAGCGATGGGGTATTGATTGCTCGCCACGAGCCAATGCTGGACGACACGACGAATGTCGCTGAGGTCTTTGGTCCCGAACGCATGGCCACCAAAAACCTAGATGGTGCGGAGGTCACGGCTTACTTTGCGGAAGACTTTACCCTAGAGGAAATCAAACAGTTGCGGGCGATGCAGTCCCGCGATTTCCGCGATCCGGCCTTTGATGGACTGTTTGAAATCCCTACCCTGCAGGAAGTCATCGAGCTGGTGCAGGAAACGGAAGCTCAAACCGGTGTACAGGTTGGCATTTATCCAGAAACTAAGCATCCTCGCTTCTTTGATGAACAGGGCTTGTCGCTGGAAGCACCGCTGGTGCAAACCTTAATTGCCACAGGTTTCACCGATGCCGATCGAATCTTCATCCAGTCCTTCGAAATTCAAAATCTGCTAGAGCTACAGGATGGGCTCGCCGCTGAAGGCTTGAGCGATATCCCCTTGGTGCAGCTCTTTGGAGATACCGACGGTGACTTTATCAATGCCGGCGGTGGCGGATTCTCCGTGCCATACGACGTGGTAGCCAATGTTGAGGCTGGCTTAACCGATGCCGAGTTGGCCGACATTTACGGCGATTTGGCAGAGTTCATCAATTTTGAGACCCCCACCTACGGTGACTTGACCAGTGCCGCAGCGATCGCCGCTATTAGTCAGTATGCAGCGGGTCTGGGCCCCTGGAAGAACAATATCTTGCTGCGGGAAAGTATCGACACCCCCGTGGATGGCAATGGCGACGGCGTGGCTGAAATCACTACCCAACTGACGGGTGAGATTTTTCCGCTGATTGATCGGGCCCATGAAGCTGGGCTGCAGGTGCATCCCTATACGCTGCGGGATGAAGAGCGGTTTTTGACGCTCACCCCCGATGGCACACCGCAGACTCCGGAAGCCGAGTTCGCGCAGCTCATCGAAATCGGTGCCGACGGTTTCTTCACGGACTTTCCCCGTACTGGCGATCCCGTACGGAACAAACTGGTCGCTGACGAAGTGCGATCGCCCCAAAACCCCGACTTTGACTTCAATACGCTCAACGGTCAGACGCCCTTAGTCATCGGCCACCGCGGCGCCAGCGGCGACTTTCCCGAGCACACGTTAGAAGCCTATCGTCTGGCGATTTACCAGGGGGCGGATTTTGTCGAGCCCGATTTGGTCATCACCCGCGATGGCGTGCTGATTGCCCGCCATGAGCCCGTTTTGGATGACACCACCAATATCGCTGAGGTCTTTGGGCCGGAGCGCATGTCTACCAAGCTGTTGGACGGGGAAGAAGTCACCGCCTACTTTGCTGAGGACTTTACGCTGGCGGAAATCAAGCAGCTCCGGGCGGTGCAGTCGCGGCCTTACCGCAACCAGGATTTCAACGGCGAGTTCGAAATCCCGACCTTCCAGGAAGTGATCGAGCTAGTCCAAGCAGTCAGCGCTGAAGTGGGCCGCGACATCGGCATCTATCCCGAAACTAAGCATCCCACGTTCTTTGATGAGCAAGGGCTGTCCCTCGAAGAGCCGCTGGTGCAAACGCTGGTTGAAACGGCCTTTACTGACCCCAACCGGATCTTTATTCAGTCCTTTGAGATTGCTAATCTCTTGGATTTGCAAAACAACCTGCTGCCCGCGGCCGGGCTGGAGAATACGCCTTTGGTGCAGCTCTTTGGCGATACCCAAGGCTCCTTTATCAATGACGGGGGCGGCGGTTTCTCGGTGCCCTACGACTTGGTGGCGAACCAAGCCCTATCGGCGGCTGAAAAAGCCGAACTCTATGGCGATTTGCTACCTTTCCTCAACTTTGAGAATCCTGGGTATGATGCCCTGGCAAATGCTGACGCGATCGCAGTCATCGGTGAGCTGTATGCCGAAGGGCTCGGTCCGTGGAAGAACAACATTCTCCTGCGGGAAGGGATTGAAACGTCGGTAGACGGCAACGGTGATGGCCTTGCCGAAATTACTTCTCAGCTCACGGGGGAAGTGGTGCCGCTGATTGACTGGGCCCACGATGCCGGCTTGCAGATTCATCCTTACACGCTGCGGGATGAGGAGCGGTTCCTCACACTGAACCCCGATGGCACTCCCCAAATCACTGGCGAAGAGTTTGAGCAGCTCATTGAGTTGGGGGTTGATGGGTTCTTTACTGACTTCCCCGAGACGGGGCGGATTGTGCTGGAGGAGTTTGAGACGGCTGAGGAATTTGCCAATCTCCGCGGTTCCCGTGGGTATGAGGGCATGGCCTTTAGCCCGGACCGCGCGACCCTGTACCCCATGTTGGAAGGGACGGTCTTTGGCGACCCCGAAGCCTCACTCCGCATCTACGAATTTGATGTTGCCAGCAGTGCGTTTGAGGGGCTGGTCGGCCTTTACCAAATGGATGCCGCCAACCATGCGATCGGTGATTTCACACCCATTAACGATGATGAGTTTTTGGTCATCGAGCGGGATGGTCGCCAAGGGGACGCCGCCGAGTTTAAGAAGATTTTTAAGGTGGATCTTTCCGCGATCGATGGCGACGGCTTTGTAGAAAAGTCGGAAGTTGCCGACCTGCTGAACATTGCTGATCCCAATGACTTGAATGGCGATGGGGAAAACACCTTTACCTTCCCCTTTGTCACCATTGAGGATGTATTGGTGTTGGATGAGACAACCATTTTGGTTGCCAATGACAACAACTATCCGTTTTCGGTGGGTCGGGGGCCAGATATCGATAACAACGAAATTATTCAGCTCCAGCTAGAAGCACCCCTAGCGCTCGATCCCCGATTGGGCGTTGAGGGTATCGGCTTTGAAGTTGAGGAACTGATTGATTTAACTGGCTTTGACGGTGAGGTGGCGGTGAATGTCACCCTTGAGCGCGAAGCCGTCTTTGATAACGTGGTCGGATTTTATGAAACGGATGCGATCGGCCGCGTTGATGGTCTGATGGTGGGCGACGCCGGCTATGAGGCTGCTGTGGTCAACAATCTGTTGGATGTTGAGCTAGCTGTCGATAATCTAGAGACCGCTGATGTCGAGTTCACGCTGGCGGGGGGGACATTCTACGCGCCTGTGCTGCTCCGAGATGGCAATCTCAACCATCTAGGAACGATCGCCAATGACCGCATCCGCCGCGACGGCAATGTTTGGAGCTTTGAGGATGCGGGTGATGGCGACTTTAACGACATTGTCCTCACCCTAAACTCGGCTGAGGCGATCGCTTAATCCCTTTTGCCGACGATACGAGTTCATTTTGCCCCTCAGCCGGCGTGGTTGAGGGGCTTTTTTATTGCCCCTATCGGCGTCGGCAGCCGATAGAAAAGAGACCTGATATCAGGTCTCTGGATCAAAGCTAAACATATTCAACTCATCCCCCAACTCCCTTGAAAAAGGGGCCGTATGGGGTCAGCGCCATTTCAAGGGGGCGGCGATAGCGGGGGATCTTCAATCTGTAGTGCTATTTTGCAGGATTAATATTAAAGGGCCTTGGCTATTCAGTACGGATGATCTAAAATCAAGTAGAACAGGTGTTCGCCTATAAAAACTGTTATGACAAATCTTGCTACCTCGTCAGCCGCCGACTCCTTTTCCTCCCCCATTTGGGAGACCGTACGCTTTCGTCGGGCCAAGGAGAAGAAAGGTTGGGCATTGCTAGGGATTCCCCAGCAGGTTTATCCGCTGGTAGCGCTGCGGTTGTTTGAACTCCAAGCAAAGCTGATCAATCGGCATGAGGCCGAAGGGTTTATGAATTTACTCTTTGAAGCCTCCCCTAGCGTGGCTGCTAGGCTGGCCTGCGCCTTTCCAGCACCACCTGGATGCGATGTGTTAAAAGTTGCGGAGTCCGGCGATCGCATTCTCTCGGGCAAAGCCGCGAAGTCGGCAAAGGCGATTGCCCAGCGCCCAGATCCTTCTGACTTGACCGCGATCACTTGAGTTTAATTACGGCTTAGATTTAGTAACAAAAATCTTGCCTTCACAAACTCATTTCGGGCTGAATCGCTCAAAAGCTATGGCTTGAAAAGCTTGATCTGTTGTTTACCAGCACTGGGTGACCCTCTGCGGTATCTGGCAAGGCTACCGCCTTTGGACAACTACTCGGTTATTTCTAACGTTCTCGGTCAGCGGTTGCCGAGGTACTCGCAATAATCCAAGTAGCTTTGGTCAGTCCGTTGCACCGAGATTGTTATGCCGTGTCTGCTTAAACGCTCCAAGAATGTTCAGTTTTGCTTAGTTTGATGAAAATCTGCTTGCAACTTCTCCAGTAAAGCTTTAGCCATCTCAATTTTAGCCTTTTGCAAGGATTCTGATGAATTCGGCTCAGAGGACTCAATACCCTGATTTTCGTCTGCGACACTGTCTAGCATTTGCATAGCCATACCAACAAAGTTCATTCTTTCTAAAATTTCTGCATACTAGTCCGCCTGATTAATACTCGATTAATAGACAAATAAGAAAGTTGCGCCAATAAACTCTGTAATAACGCCAGCCACTCCACCAATAGCAGCTATAATCCAGTTCTCATTGGGATTTTGATAGCCAAGTGCTACACCGTAGAGAATAAGAATAAATCCAAGGGACATAACGATTACGCTAAGCCAGAATATCCAGCGTATTTGGCTCAGATTCCGGCTGAAGTAACTTTCAAGCGTGATTTGAGCCATATCCCATACAGGTTTTGCCTTACTTGGCTCCTCCTCATGCCTTTCATAAGCAAGTGTGTATGCTTTACCTAGATTAGAGCCGACTTGCTCTGTTTGAAAATATAATAAAAGCCCTAAAACTATTACCACGTAAGGGAAAGCCAGAAAAACATTCGTCAAGAAAGGGCCGAAAATTTGACCTGAAAATTCCCAAACAAACGCGATTTGCTGACGAATAACAATAAGAAGAATGCTCAGACTTATCGCCAGTAGACCAAATAGCCTCCGCCTTCTGAGAACTTGAAGTGTCAATCTCTTTGGCTTTTTATCCTGAGGCATGTCCCTTTCAACGTACATTTCTGGCAGACATAGTTATAGTCGTGATGAGCTGTCGGGTAAAGGAGGAGGTTTTAGATATGTCTTCCTCCCTCCCCTCAGAACCGTACGTACAACTTTCACTGTATACGGCTCAAGCAATCTCTACTGTTCACCGATGTAATTGTGAATGGCAAACCAAATGAACGGCTACCAAATTGGAGCTGTGATTG